>NZ_CP011451.1:2816195-3129106 GCF_001007935.1 Nitrosomonas communis | reverse complement strand
CAGTATTAGTAATTATTATGAAATGCTGCCAGATCAAGTGGTCAGTGATTCATTAATATATATCTCAGTTAGATCTTCTCAGCCTGCGTTAGCTAATGGATTCAATTATTAATGAGTAATAGATTTTCCTACCACTATAAGGGTTTTACTTGCATGCATCTGAGATTCATTTTCATCCAGACTGGATCGGTTTTTATGACTTCATCAAACGACAATAGACGAAGTAATCAGTGATTTATCTCAATTAAATCTTCCAAATTCACGTTATCTAATGGTTTCTATTATTTATGAGTAATAGATTAACTTATAAACATAAGGGTTTTGCTTATTTTTAATACAGGGAAACCATCATGATAAAACAATGGTTTCCCTAATATACATCATGGTTTTGATTGAGATACGATTGATCAGCGCTTGTAAAAGTAAGCGTAAGAAAATAATAAGAATCTTCTTTAAAGATCATAAAAAAGAAAAATATTATATAAAACATTCGGACTAACAACATTCGGACTAACTGATTGCTCACAAAGGACAAAGCTAACAGCAGTCTCAGTAATCTACGGGCAAAAAGTATTTTTTATAGTCTATCTATTACTTATACAGCATAGGAGAAAAGTAATATTATGGCTACACAAATAGATAGTAAACCGTTGACAGACGGACAACCAAGCGTGGCGGAAAGCGCTGCTCCAGTAGGACCAAGCGGGGCGGAAAGCGCTGCTCCAGTAACAACAGGTTCTGCCGCTTTTCAATCACAATATTTTTTGCGCGATACCGCTGCAGGTGTGATAACGGGTGCTATGGCCATTCCATTATCGATTGGTATTGCGATCATGTCTGATTATCCAATCAAGGTAGGTTTGGCAACTGTGGTTTTTGCCTGTTTAGTTGGTTGGATCAATTCCTGGTTCAAACCAGGTAATTATATTGGTACACCTGGTATTGCGGCTGGATTGGCCCCGGTGTTGGCTCTGGGGGTGGCTACTTTTGGAATACAAAATATGGCATTTTGTATTTGCTTGACCGCGATTATGCAGGCGATCATCTGGAAGTTCAATTGGCAAAGATTTCTACTTGTTGCTGTCCCGGTTTATCTGGTAGAAGGTTTGTTAGCAGGTATAGGATTAAAAATACTCTTGAAATTCTCAGAGTTTACCTACGAAATACCAGCAGAATTAGTTACTGAAGGAACCTTCTGGAATGCTGCCCGTATCCAAATGACTGCGATTTCTGCAGTTGGCTTTGCGGCATTTGTATTCTTATTTTCCAAATTCAAAGATACCCAACCTGCTATTCCTTATTTCGCACTGATCATTGGGGGCGTAGTTTTGGCGCAGTTTGTTTCTGTGCCGATGATATCGGTGGAAGATGTTCCTCTTGAACTGAGATTACCATTGCCAACCGCAGACGTAACGATAATGATGCTGGTTTATATGTTCTTTTTCTGTGCCATGCTCGCTATTGTTGATGTCATTGAGCAGGTTATGAGTAACGCGGCCATTGAAAAAATAGATCCGCTTAAACGCAAAACAAACAGCAATAATAGCTTGTTTGCCATCTGGATTGCTAATTTAGGCTCAAGTTTCTTTGGCGGTATGACCAACTTGGATGGTCTGGCTAAAAGCACAACCAATAAATTAGCAGGTGCAATGACCAAATTTTCTGTTCTGATCGTTGGTTGTGTAGTGTGCTTTTTTATGCTCAATACCCAGTTTTTAGATTACTTACCGAAATTTGCATTGGCAGCGATTATGATGTTTACCGGCTATAAGATGATTGCCGGCTTGGTGCATGTGACACATTATGGTCCATATGCTTTGATGTTAGCGCTTTTCACTGGCGGTTTGGTGTACAAAGTGGGTATTTTTGAGGGCATGTTGATTGCAATGGCGGTACACGGAATCATCCATTTCCTGGTCTACACCAAGCACGATAATATGCCAGGAAAAGAAGTTGTAAAACGATATTTTGATAATTTGAAAAGAGATAGTAGCAGTAATTTACAGTAACAATTTATACATATACTTGGTACGTATTGGATAAATAAGCTACTCGGTGATCTTGAGGGCGAAGAAAACATGACTTCGTCCTCAAACAGAATAAATAGAATAAATGCTGATAGAGGAATAACCTTATGTATAAGAAGATAATGATCGCTATTGATGGTAGCAATACTGCTCAGCGGGCATTAGAGGAAGCAGTAAATATTGCCAATAATTACAACGCAGCATTACATATTGTTCATTGCGTAACTGGTGATACCGAAACCGATAAAAGTACAGGCTCTCAGATACTGGAACAAGCTAAATCATATGTTGATGCAGCGAACCTGGAAACAAGTCTTTTGCAGGCAGATGCCGTGTATGGTTTGACTGGTATTGCTGATTCGATTGCGGCGGCTGCCTCTGATTGGGGAGCAGATTTGCTGGCAGTAGGTACGAGTAATCGTCGGGGGTTGGAGCGTCTATATATCGGATCGGTTGCCGAACAACTGATTTCTAAAGTTGATGCTTCAGTATTATTGATTCGTCCACAGAAAGGATAAAAAATATGATTTCCGCATTATTAGATGCTATAAATATTGCCAGTAATCATAATGCAACATTATGTATCGTCCATTCAGAGGATGGTAATGATATTGAAGTCGATGAAAAGACCAATATTACAATACTGGAAAAAGCAAAAATTTATCTTAACGAATTAAATGTCGAAACGCGACTTTTGGATGCTAAAAAAGAAGAAGGAATAAATGGTATTTCTAATGCGATTGCTGCTGCTACTTTTGAGTGGGGAGCAGACGCACTAGTAGTTGGAACAGCTAATGGTAGAGGATTTGAGTATTTTTATGTTGGATCAGTTGCCGAACAACTGATCGCTAAAGTTGGCTCTTTGATACTATTGGTTCGTCCCAAAAAGGCTAATTTAATTTTTAGTACAAATAAGATGGTAGTTTAAAAATTACTTAATAATAGGTTGAATTACCTCCGAACTTTCTAGAGGTAATTCAACTGAAAATATCATAATGTAAAATCATAACGTTAGTACTTCGCATTAAATTAGGATATTAGGATTGATTTATTTAGGTTTTTGGCTTTAATCTCCTTTCAATAATTTATCATTTACTGCTTCGGTAAATTCTTTATCAGTAAGCGTACCTCTTTCTGGGCGAAGTGCTAGCAGCTTTTCCACCCCTTTTTTAACTGTATTCTGAGTATCATCTGAAGAGACAACAAAAAAAGAAACAGGTGTTTCACGCATTGCTATTATTTCTATTCTGCTCTTAAGCTTACTTATCTGATTCTCAAGATGTCGATTTTGTATCAAGCCACCCCCAATAACAGAGCCATGAAGAAAAATGGTGGTATGCGATAAATCATCACTAGATACAATAATTTCAACTTTAATTGGCCAGTAAAAGGAAAATATTTGGAAAAACTCTTTACATTGAATACGATTTGGACTTGTATCTAAAATGCGCCAATCATTTTCTTCAACGATTTTCTTGCAAATAGATAGTGCGTTCTCAACCGAAATATTAATTTCAATTCTTTCATCTACGCTTGAACTTATCTTATGTAGTACTTCAGCAACTTTAATTTTAATTCGCTCTAACCCAAAAGAACTTATCTGGGTAAATTGATTTCTGCTGTTTAATGTAAGTTTGCTCTGGTAAGGTATGGCTGGAGTATTTTTGGTACCAAATTTTAATAGCATTACGCCAGCATAGGAAATGACAAGCGCAAATAAGAGGCTGTACTGTGCATTTACCGCTATAATGTTATCTAACATGGCAATAATAAGAACTACAATACCGATTATTTTCATGATCAGGTAACCTCCAAGTTAATAATTACGCGACAAAGATTTACTTTGTTGCAATATTATTAACATAGGCTTTATGAAGTTTATGTTAAGAAAGTGCCTCTCTTAGATATTTATTTATGTTGGAGAGGAAATGATTAAAAGGGCAAGACTCAATAACGCTCTTTAATATCCAACCTTAAACATCTAGTTGTTCCAATCCAAGTGCCATAACAATTGTTATTCCATTTCCACATCAAAATTGGCTTTGTCGTCTTCACCTTGTCGTATAATTTATATTATCTGCTGTTCTTCTTCGCATCAGTTTTGATCAGTTTTGATTTGGAAGTGGATTTACGTGGCATTACAAGGAATATTTAACATTGAGTCATGAACGAAAAGTTAGCGTTATCCATGGAACAATCCAAGTTCATCATGCAGTAGCTGAGTTGATGAGCTTCCTCTTTCAAAGAAAAACCTCAAAGAAAAACCGTCAGCTATAAAGAATCTTTAGTGAGGACGGATGTCAGATATATAGATATCATAAGCCAGTTTTTATTCAAGCTCTGGCTAAAATGATGATTTGTAGTTAGTTATTTACAATTTTGTAGGAGAAAAGGAGTTTATGTCCAAATTGAAGGAAAACGAGTCCCTAGATAGGGAATTTGTTACTTTGCCAGGTTCTGCCGCTTTTCAGTCTCAATATTTTCTGCGTGATACTGCTGCGGGTGTGATAACGGGCGCCATGGCAATTCCACTGACGATTGGGATTGCCATTATGTCAGATTATCCGATTAAGGTAGGCTTGGCAACTGTGGCTTTCGCCTGCCTAATCGGCTGGATTAATGCCTGGCTTAGACCAGGCAATTTTATTGGAGCACCTGGAATTGCGGCAGGGCTCGCTCCGGTGCTGGCTATGGGCGTAGCCACTTTTGGGTGGGAAAATATGGCATTCTGTATTTTCTTGACTGCCGTAATGCAAGCGATCATCTGGAAGTTTAACTGGCAACGATTTTTACTCGTCGCGGTTCCGGTTTATCTGGTCGAAGGCTTGTTGGCTGGTGTTGGGCTAAAGATACTACTGAAATTCTCAGAGTTTACTTACGAAATACCTGAAGAACTGGTTACTGAAATTTTCTGGAATGCTACGCGTATCCAGATGGCTGCGATTTCCGCGGTAGGTCTCGGATTATTTTTATTCTTGTTTTCCAAATTCAAAGATACTCAACCCGCTATTCCTTATTTCGTGCTGATTATTGGGGGAGCATTGCTGGCGCAATTTGTTAATGTGCCTATGATAAACGTGGAAGATATTGATCTTCATTTTAAACTGCCGTTACCTCAAGCTGATGTAACATTTCTCATGTTTGGTTATATGGTGCTTTTCTGTGCCATGCTGGCCATCGTTGATGTCATCGAGCAGGTCATGAGTAACGCGGCCATTGAGAAAATAGATCCATTAAAACGTAAGACAAACAGCAATAATAGCTTGCTTGCTATCTGGATTGCGAATTTGGGCTCAAGTTTCTTCCATGGAATGACCAATCTGGACGGTCTGGCTAAGAGTACAACTAATAAGCTGGCGGGTGCTATGACTAAGTTTTCGGTTCTGGTTATTGGTGGGGTAGTAGGCTTTTTTACCTTCAACCCGCATTATCTCAATTACCTCCCGAAATTTGCGCTGGCGGCGATTATGATGTTTACTGGCTATAAGATGATTGCAGGGCTGGTACACGTTACGCACCATGGTCCTTATGCACTCATATTGGCCATTTTAACCGGCGGCCTAGTTTACAAGGTGGGTATTTTTGAAGGTCTGTTGATTGCTATGGCGGTGCACGGTGTCATACATTTTCTAGTTTACACCAACCATGACCATATCCCAGGTAAAGAAGTCATCAAACGATACTTTGAAAATTTAAAAAAAGACAGCAGCAGTCATTTACAGTAACTATCTCTAGAATATTTAAATATTGAATAAGTAAATTATTCATTGCTTTGCGGACGGAAAGGCCGAAACGTCGTCCGCGAACAAAATAAATTTTAATAAGAGGGGTAGAGTTATGTACAAAAAAATAATGGTCGCTGTTGATGGCAGTGATGCTGCTCAGCAGGCACTGGAAGAGGCAGTTAATATTGCCAAAACTTATAATGCAACCTTGCGTATTGTCCATTGCATAAGCGGTGATACTGAAGTTGATAGAGGGGCAGGTTTAGAGATATTGAAGCGCTCCAAATCAAATATTGACGCTCTAAGCGTAGAGACCAGCCTTTTAAAGGCTGAAGCTGAGTATGGTTTAGCGGGTATTGTTGATGCGATTGCCGCTGCTGTTTCTGAATGGGGAGCAGACTTGCTGGCAGTAGGAACGAGTCACCGTCAAGGATTAGAGCGTTTTTACATTGGTTCAGTTGCCGAACGGCTCATTACCAAAGTTAATGCTTCTGTGCTGTTGTTTCGCCCTAAAAAAGGATAGAAGGCAATTCCATTTCTAAATCAAGCCTGATTTTATCGTAGCTATTCCCTTGCCGTATTATTTATGGATGCCTCTAAAAATTCAGTGATCTGAATAAAACCAGGTGAGAACAAAAAATGTTGACGCAGCTTATCACTGATAGGTAAGAAAGCATTTTTTGTGAACCGCGAAGCGGATGCCCACAAATATGATTTTTTAGAGATGTCCTTATTCTGTCTGTGGCTTACCTTCGCATCATGTTTGATTTGGAAATAGAATTATCTATAAACAGCAGTTCACAAGGGAGTGATAGCAATATCAATAATTGGTAAAAATTACTCTGAAATCATTGCATCAGTAACAGCCAGAAAAAATAGCTGCATTAAAATATCTTCTCTCCCTCCGGTTACAACTTGTAAAGTGATTTGCCGATTAAGTCATTCAGCATTCAGCAGGATCGTCTAGTTCTGCTTTACCTTTTATTCCGTTTCCAGATCAAACATGACACAAAGGCGAGCCGCAGACAATATTAATAATACGGCAAAGTGAAGCCGACAAAGTCAGGCATGATTTAGAAACGGAATTATGGATGATTATGGATAGAAAAATAGAATATAGTGAGTTGGGAATAACTCCATTACCCTGTAAAGTTCAAGCTATACTTGTTCAATCAGATATATTTGTAGTAAGGGGAAGCAATGAAGTTAGTAATGATGTTGAGTAGTGGATTGATCTTGCTATTGCTTTCAGCTTGCTCCAGCATGCAACCTATCTTATATCCCAACACGCATTTTTTATCGGTGGGCAAGGAGATTGCGGAGCAAGATATCAATGCGTGTGAACAACTCGCCAAATCAGCTGGGGCTAAGGAAAAAAGCTATGGCAAGAGTGGCGATGTTGCTTCAAGTACTGTGATGGGAGCAGGGGTTGGGGCTGCGAGCGGTGCTGCTGGCGGAGCTGTGACCGGTGCAGCGGGCACGGGCTCCATGGTGGGAGCGGTCAGCGGCGCTGTGTGGGGATTGATGAGAGGGTTGCTTTATTCAAAACCCTCGCAGCCTGATCGGGCTTATGCTAATTTCGTGAACCGCTGTTTGCAAGAGAAAGGTTACGAGGTGACCGGCTGGCAATAATTGCCGCTTGCAGGCCAGCTTCTATCATCCAGAATACCTTAATATTAACGCACTTTTAGAGTAATGGTTTAATGTTGAATGATTTTATCGATCGAATTAAAGCCGGGCAGGCGGTTGATTTTAAAGAAACGCTGGCAGTGATTGCAGAAGCGTATGATTACCAGCCGACAACATTCAGCAATGGTCTTCACCAGCCATTAATGAATGAAGCCGGGCACAATGAAGGCTCGTGCAAGATTTTTGCCTTTGCCAAACTGCATGGATTAGATCAGAACCAGACCTTGGCTTTGTTTGGTGATTATTATCGTAAAGATGTGCTGGGAAATCCTGCTGGTCATGATCACCAGAATATCCGCATTTTTATGCGCGATGGTTGGGCCGGTATTGTTCTTCAAGGCGAGGTGTTAACTGCCAAGCAGGCCGGTTGATGTACTGATTGTTGGTCAGGGCCTGGCTGGCAGCTTGCTGGCCTGGGAGTTGATCCGCCAGCAGGCTCGTGTCATGGTGATCGATAGCGGTGAGACCAATGCGTCGCAGGTCGCTGCCGGACTGATCAATCCAGTTACCGGTAAGCGGCTGGTCAAAGCTGCTGAAATCGAGCAATTATTGCCGGCTGCCATGGATTGCTACCAACAACTGGCGTTAGCATTCAAACAGCAGTTTTTTGTGCCGATCCCCATGGTACGCTTATTAAAAAGCGAGCACGAACGGCATATTGCCCAGCAAAGGCTGGTACAAGCCGAGTATCAAGCATTTTTAACAGATGAGCCATCTTGCCCTCCTGGTATTAACTCTGCTTTTGGCGTGCTGCAGCAGCTGCAGACCGGCTATATAAAAATTCGCCAGCTACTGAAGTGCTTGCAGGATTTTTTTGTGGCGAACGGCTGCTACCGGCAAGCCAGGTTAGATTACCGTGAGATCATGTTCCAGCCGCATTTGCAATGGCAGGATTGGCAGCCACGGCACATCGTGTTTTGCGAAGGTCATCAGGGGACAGTCAATCCCTGGTTTGGTAAATTACCGTTCCAACCGGTGAAAGGAGAGATTCTTTACTGTAAAACCCAGGCAGTTTCTCCCATCCGAATTCTCAATTTTGGGTATTGGATGATTCCTACCGAGCCGCATCAATTCAGGCTAGGGGCGACTTTTGATTACACCAAT
This sequence comes from Nitrosomonas communis, assembly GCF_001007935.1. Taxonomy (NCBI): domain Bacteria; kingdom Pseudomonadati; phylum Pseudomonadota; class Betaproteobacteria; order Nitrosomonadales; family Nitrosomonadaceae; genus Nitrosomonas; species Nitrosomonas communis. The sequence goes on along the minus strand of NZ_CP011451.1, from coordinate 3,120,561 downwards.
CTGGATACGCAACCTACTGAGCGTGCTCGTCACCAGTTGATACAGGCTTTGACTGAAGTCTATCCCGGTTTACACCCGGTTGAGATTGTTGAACATCAGGCAGGTATTCGCCCAGCCACGCAGGATAAACGGCCTTTTATCGGTTCCCATCCAGTCTACCGCCACTTGCATATTTTTAACGGCTTTGGTGCCAAAGGCAGCCTGGCCATTCCCTGGTATGCGCAGCAATTTGCCGCAGCTTTGAATCAGGCTGCATCCATCCCCGACACCGTGCATGTGCGGCGTTATTATGACTCGCATTTTCCCTCTGCCTGAAACAGCGCATCACATCGTTCGCCAGCATTTACTGCAGGGAGGCAGTGCAGTCGATGCCACTGTCGGAAACGGACATGACACGACTTTTCTAGCCCAGTTGGTCGGTGGCAGGGGGACTGTTTTTGGTTTTGATGTGCAGCTTCAGGCCATACACATTACCGCACAGCTACTGCAGCAGCGGGATTTGCTGCACAGAGTCACGCTGATTCACGCCAGTCATTCCTTGATGGATGAGCATATTCCGCAAGCATTCCACGGCCAGATACAGGTGATTATGTTTAATCTGGGCTATTTGCCAGGGGGAAATAAAAGCTTTATTACCCGAGCCGACTCGACTTTGACAGCTATTGAGATAGCTTGTCGGTTGCTTACCGCACAAGGGATTGTGACCGTGCTGGCTTATCCTGGTCATGTGGGCGGCGATGAAGAAACCCTGCGCCTGAGCAGATGGTGTCAACAACTTGATCCGCGTCATTTTCAGGTCGATACTGTGCTGAGCTATTACCTAAAACCTCATGCGCCACGACTTTTTGTGATCCGGAAAATGAATTGATCTGTTATCATGCCCAATTTTTCAACCGTAAAGCATCGTTATGTCAGACTTCACACATGTCACTGTCGTCAAGCGAGCCAACGTTTATTTCGATGGCAAAATCAACAGCCGCACCCTTATTTTTGCCGACGGCAGCAAAAAAACCTTGGGCTTCATGCAGCCGGGCGAATACACCTTCCATACCGCTGATCCTGAATTGATGGAAATCCTGGCCGGTGAACTGGAAGTTCGCCTGCCGGCCTCTGGTTGGCAAAGCGTTAAAGGTGGGGAAGCTTTTAACGTACCCGCGAATAGTGAATTTACCATGAAAGTAAAAATTCCCACTGATTATTGCTGCTCCTTCCTGAAATAATGTACTTGCGGCAAATAAAATTAAGTGCCACAGAAGGTCTGACAGACGCGTTCTGACGGTAGCGGAGGAGTGCGGTAATCCTGATACTCCGGTGCATCGGTGTAAGGCGCTGTTACTGCTGCCAGCAGTCGTTGCAGCAGAGAATAATCACCCCGTTCTGTAGCTGCTGCCAGTGCCGCTTCAACCTGGTGGTTGCGCGGATGGATCGCAGGATTATGCGCCCGCATCAAACTCAAGGAAGCCTGCTTGGGCTCGGCCTGGCTCAATAATCTCGCCTGCCAGCGCCCATGCCACTCCATAAACTCGGCATTCTGAAATAGGGCATCTTGCGGCATAGTGTCCGCGGCCAGTGCGCGCAAGGTATTAGTGTAATCAGCTTGATGCTGCTGCATCCATGCCAGCACGGTTTTGATCAATTCAATATCCTCTGCTTCTTCAGTAAATAATCCCAGCTTTTTGCGCATCCCTGTTAACCAGTGGTGCTGGAAGATAGCGGAGAAAGTATGGATCGCTTCTTCCGCCAACGCGACTGCTTTCTCCTGGTCCGGGTGTAGCAGCGGTAATAATGTTTCAGCAAAACGTGCGAGATTCCACTGTGCTATCAGGGGCTGATTGCTATAGCGATAGCGGCCATGCTGATCAATCGAGCTGAAAACGGTGTCCGGATCGTAGGCATCCATAAAGGCACACGGACCATAATCAATCGTTTCACCACTGATGGTCATATTATCCGTATTCATCACGCCGTGAATGAAACCCACCAGCATCCATTGTGCGACCAGCGAGGCCTGACGTTGTATGACGTTGTGCAACAGCGCAAGGTAGGCATTCTCAGCCGTGGCAACATCGGGGTAATGCCGGTCGATAGTATAATCGGCCAGAATTTTGATCGCTTCACTATTGCCCAGCCGCGCAACATATTCAAACGTACCCACCCGAATGTGACTGGCAGCCACCCGCGTGAGTATCGCACCGGGCAGCAGGGTTTCGCGTATGACTGACTCGCCAGTGGTGACCACGGCAAGACTGCGCGTAGTGGGAATATTTAATGCATGCATTGCTTCGCTGACGAGATACTCACGTAGCATCGGCGCCAGTGCTGCGCGGCCATCGCCACGCCGTGAGAATCGGGTTTGACCAGAACCTTTTAGCTGGATGTCAAATCTGTCCCCTGTGGGCGTAAGATGCTCACCCAGCAATATTGCTCTCCCATCACCGAGCATAGTGAAATGGCCGTATTGATGGCCAGCATAGGCTTGCGCAATAGGCTCTGATCCCTCAGGCAGCACATTACCTGCAAACAGCAAGGCAGCCTCTTTTTCGGATAGCATGTGGAAATCCAGTCCAAGCGATGCTGCGAGCGTATGATTCAACATCGCTAACTGTGGAGCGCGCACTGGCACTGGGTTCAGACGTGCATAAAAAAATTCTGGCAAACGGGCATAGCTGTTATCAAACTGCCAGCCGACGCTGTCCTTCGCATATTTTCTATCTGGGTTCATGTGATCTTATTGTATTCATTTAATCCGACAATATCTGTCAAAACGGAAATTGCTAAGCGCTAAGCGAATCATTCCGTTTCCGAATCAGGCAAGGTGAAGCGAACCAAGTCAATTTTGAGCTGGAATGAAATAAGACAGGGAGTAGAAACTTATGTTCCAATGAGAGCCTGCTCTTTTCACATACTTTATCCACTCTCTACATCATGGATTAACGATTTTCTCGCAACGCACGCCTGGATGAGCGATCAACCAAACTGAACAGTTTGTCAATCTCATCTTTCTGGTGAGAGGCTGAGTGACCTGCCACCTTTATAAACCTGCAATTGAGCCTGGCATGCAAGCGGTAAAACTCCTGGTAGAGCTCATAATTATTCAGTGGCTTGTTTTTACTTGAGAAAAAATGATTGTGTTCAAGACGGGCTCGCCTCTCTGGCAGACTCATAATATTTTGTGAGTCGGTATAAATCACCAAAGGCATATCGCCAGCATCAGTTAAGTTAATGGTTTCATACGTTTCATTTAGCGCCCATAACAACGTTTGCAATTCCAATTTAGTCGAGCTGGTTTGTTCAAAGCGCTTCACTTTCACTGCATCTTTTAGCGTTTCTATCGGCGTAACCAAGTCAGCTATCGCAAAGTAAGCACCATACCCTGTTTTTGATTGGGTATTGACACTGCCGTCGGTAAAAATATGGATATGATTCAAATTGTTATAATCTGAGCAGAGTTAATAAAATAATACTGATGTGAGTACAGATTCTAACAGAACCTGCCTGATTTAGTGGGTGGCTTCCAGCAAGCCACGCTGCCACAGCCACTCCAGCAAGCGCCGTGCTTTGTGAATACTCATCGATTGACTGAGTATACCCAGCACTGCGGCCAGCGTCGGCTGGTGCGATAAGATAGCTAGACGTGGCAGCAAGGCCTCATTTTCCAAAAATGCAAGGGGAGATTCCAAATGCGGATGCTGCAATGCGGGCCATAGTTGCACTTGATCATTCATCACACATGGTGCTTTGATGACTTTCACATCGCGACTAAACCGGATCGCTTGATGCTCGCGTAAAAAAGGCTGCCGCTTCAGTTCCGGCTGGCGATAGTTTTGCAGATGCTCAAATTCCTGCTGCAACGCATCGAATAGTGCATGGGTGCTGGCATCCGCAGTTAACTTGAGCGTATCGGGATAAGGCACGGCCCTCTCACGCCAGAATGCGTGGTGGCTACACCAGACTTGCGCGTAATACCGTTGCGTCCATAAGCTATGTCGTGCACAGGTTTCAATTAAACGCCGCTGGAAAAACTCACGTGCCAGTTCATGGCGCGAGGCTTGTTGAGTATGATGGACAGTGTGAATTGCAATCACCGCCTGCAGGGAAAAGCGCATTGCTTTTTCCACTCCAGACGATGAAATAGGATCTAATGCAAAGGCCGCATCGCCGAGCTTTAAGCGACCTTCCTGCCAACTGTCATACGCCAGATAGGGCGTAGCGGAGCAAGCCTGTAAGCGGCCCGCAAACGGCAGCTCGGCGATAGCCGTGAATAACTGGCTGGAGGCACAATTTGCACGTAGCCATACTTCGGGGCGACCTGGCATCAATTGATGTTGCGTGGCCGGGTCGCACAGCAGCATCACACGGTAACGTTTGTCGGGTAGATGTGTACCCCAAAGCCAGCCGTGTTCGACGGCTTCTACTTGCGTCAGGTGGGCTAGTCCAACGGGTATATCAGTATGGGCAAGCTCGACCCAACTAGCTGATAAACGCGGCGCACACGCGATATGTTGCGGACTGCGGCCGCGTGCATCCAGAATGAAGCAAGCCTGGATCTGTTGCTGGCCGGCCGGAGTCGCAAAGTTCAACTGCCAGGCACCAGCCTGACCGCTTACCCTGGTCAGGGAGGCAGGCTGATAAACTTGTACACCACGCTCACGCGCCAATTGCAACAGCGCGGCATCAAATGCTGCCCGGTTTACCACGGCCGAATTTGAATGGGCCACGATCTCTGGCGTGTGGCTTTGCCAACGCAAGCGGGTCGGTAAACGTGCGAGATGAGGCACTTTTTCCAGGGCTTGGTTGGCATCGAGGAAATCAATGATGTTCTTTACACCTGGCGTTAACGCTTCGCCAATCTGAGGTCTTGGCCAGCGTGGGCTGCGTTCAACCAGCGCTACGCGGTAATTTAATTGCTGTAAGCGCAGGGCGGCGCACAATCCTGCCGGGCCAGCGCCCATGATAAAGACGTCAACCGAGGGGATCATCTGCGCCGGTCACGCGCCCGGCCCCAGGACCAGTAAACCATGCAGGCGCCAATTGGTTTAAGCGCTGGTGTGCGCCGATCGTGTAATGCAACCAGCCTCGAATATAGTCGCAAGCGCTGCGTCCACGCGCCAATACTTCATGGTGGCAGCCGCCTCCACATAAATAGCGCGCCCAGCAGGTATGACATGGATGTTGCTGGTGTACATGACGTTCCGCCAGCCACTGGGTTTGTCTTGCCGGATCAACTCCATGCGTCAAATCGCCCATTTTCCCTTGTGCATCGCCGACAAAGCGATGGCAAGCGGACAGCTCCCCCTCAGCCGATACGCCGAAATACCCAGCCCCCGCGCCACACGGATACGGTCGATGGGTACCGCGCTGCAATTCACGCAGTGCATTCTGCATATTCATAAAAGGGTAGCGCTCACCACGCAACACATGTTGTTCAAACGCCAGACCACAGGCAATCATTCCTTCCAGCATATTAGTCATATCGTCTGACCCCATTTCTGCCTGTCCATTGGGGGCACGCAATAACGGTGAAAAACCGACACTATGAAATCCCATACCTATAAACAGGTCCAGTGTCTGCGGCAAATTCAGATTAAAAGGTGTGACAGTGACACGTGCTGATACTTGCATCTGGCGCTGCTTTTCCAGCAAGGGCGCAAGGCGCGCCACAATTTGATCAAATGAACCCTTGCCGCCTTTGAACGGGCGCAGGCGATCATGCTGCTCGGCCGGTCCGTCTAAACTGACCGTCACTGCAAAACCATGCTGCTCAAAAAAATCAGCGTCTTCCCGCTGTAATAAACTACCATTAGTCGTGATTGAAAAATGGCAGCGGATGTCACGTTGAGCCGCCTGGGTTCGTGCATACTCGGTGACCGTGCGAAGGACTCTGCGATTGGCGAGCGGTTCGCCACCCATGAAGGCCAGATTGACCTTTGAGCCGGGTGCCGCTTTCGCCAGCAGCAGATCCACTGCCTGCTGTGCAGTCGCTAACTCCATGTTTTTTGCCCTGCCGCCAAATTCGCCTTGCTGGGCATAGCAGTAGGTGCAGCCAAGATTGCATTTTTGTGCAATTGCCAGCGAGAGCGCGTGGATAGGAGGGGGCGCAAGCGGTGTATCATCAATGAGCGACGCAGCTTGCAAGCCATGCCAGGCGATCAAGCTTTGCAGTACACGGACATCGGCATCGTGCAACGCGGCACGGAATTCAGTTGCCAGCTCTGGCGGCAAATGATAAAGGCGGCTGCCGTTGACCAGCAATAAGTGCGCACCGTTCGCATCCTCAACCAGATGCGCATCAGGATGATGCGGACGCGAGGCGGTCACAATGTGCTGCGTGAATGCAGCCGTAAAGCTGGCGTCCATGGATGGGGTGGTCATGGTCTAATCCACCAAAAGGGTGATGTGCGGTGTCAATCGATTATTAAGACTTATCCGCATCCTTTCCCCGAATGATGAATTGCAAATGTTGTTGCCAGGCCATGAATAAATCATCGTACGACCAAAGTCGTGTATCAGTTCGATTGTCAGGAATATAGTTACCAGTACGCTTTTTGGCAAACCACATATCGCCCTGGCTCAAACCATCGGAACCCACTTCTACATTGACATAATCCGGTCGGCTGGCCGCCCAATAATAGCAGGCACATTCGCGGTAATCATTCTGCCATGGCGAGCACAAACCCTGCGTCAATTCACCCGGTTGCAGCAGATCTTCTGATAGCGCGGCAGTATTGGGCGTGAAAAATACGCGTAATTTGAGTGGCACTTTGATGGTTTCTGTGCCCTCAGCCAGTACTTCCGTATCTGCATGCTTGTGCGCGGTGAATTCACACTCAACCATTTGCCCTTGCAGATGCATAATGCGTGCTAATGAATTCGACCATTCCATGAACGATACCGCATTAGGGTTAGTGCCGGTAGCGAGCGTGCTGGAATCGCCGTCTGGAAACACCGGGCCGCTGGTCGGCACCATCGCATCGAGCCCCGCAAAACGCAATAAACGCCGTGTCACCAAATCATCGTATTTGGGATCTTCAGCTGCAATCACATAATTATTATTTTCGATCAGCACAATGCCTTCAAAAGCACGTCGCCAGACATTACGATAATCAAATTCCAGACCAGGGAAACAATTTGAAATCGCGCTACGCGGCAACACTGAGGCCGGGTTACCGGCGCCACGATGATGGATTTGCGCCGTCAGATTACTGGCACTGAGGGCAGGGGTCATTTTCTTCTCATTCATCTTTAGCTCCCTTATGGGTTGGATTAGCAGCGGCAAACATTGCATTTTTTGCGGCTTTGGTCACCATATCGATATGACGCCGTGTCAGCGTCAGGCTGCGCCCATCCGCGCCGCGCATCAAGGCAGGCATCTTGCGCAAACCCTTGGCGGACAAATCGCCGATTTCTTCCGGCTGGCGCAACAACTGGGGAAACCAGGGCGCCCCTCCAGCCGTCAGGGCGCTGAATACACGTTCATGCAACGCACGCAATGCCAGATTATCCACCAGCGAGCTCGCGGCGATGGGTTCATAGTAACGCTCAAAATCATTGGTATTTTGCCGCACCATGGTGCTTGCGGTATTGAGGCGGCCATTTACCGGGTTGCCGTTCATTACGGCCGTATTCATCAGGCGCACCGATTCCAGCGCGCGCAACACCAGTTCTGTTGCATCATCGAGCGAGACTTCTTCCTCAGCTACGCTTGGTCCATATAGAATCTGCTCCATTTCATCCGAAATGACACGAACGGGCAGAGTATCCGGTGCATAGGCGGGCGGCCCTGCACCGATATGCCCCTGCGCCCGCAATTCGTTGCCATCGGCCAGCTTCAATATGACGCGGACCACCCCATCACATTCATCATCGAAATAACCCCAACTGACATGATTGCCGGCATCATCGTTGTAGCCGGCATAGATCTGGGCGGGCATGGTCAGTTCCGGCCCGAGATTTTCCTTATAGCCGCGCCAGGAACCTTTATTGCAATCGTATAAAATCAGGTCTTCATTGTGAATGAACACCGGATCATCTTCCACCTCAGTGTCTGAAATATGGCGCTTCAGGCTGGCACCATACACTAATCCTTTGGCAGGTGTGAAACGCAGGCGTATTTCTGGAAAGCATTCAGTGGGCTTGATGAATTGCACATGGCCAAGGGGCAGCGTTTTGTTGGGTAGGAAATTGGCGCATTCACCCTTGATTGGATGGAGCTTATGATCATTTAACTGGCTGATTTTGGCATAAATCTTGTCATTCTGATCATTGGTACGGCGGTAAATTTTAATATTGCCGAGTTCCACTTTCCAATGCACAGCTTGCAACGTCAAATTTTCAGCTTTCAGCAAATCGACTGTCAGCGGTACTAATTGATCGGGCTGATGGCTGGTGCGGGCATACACTTCGAGAAACGGGGCGACTGGCCGTACCAGTTGGTTATCATCTTTAAAACGAATGCTCTCCGGCACATAACAACACGTAATTTCACCGCTTTCTGGGTCAACCTGGAAACTGGGACGCGGTACGATACGACGGTAATCAAAGGGATTACCCGGATTGGTTTCCAGCTCGAAGGCTTCCAGCGGCTCGGCGGCACCCCCTAAGCGGGCAATGGCAAAGGGCGGCAGAATACGTAATTCCAGAATGGGCATCATTATCTCCTAAAGCAGTGCACGATCGATATCGCCGGACAGGATGCGGGTCGCTATTTGCATCATATTTTTGTCAGCTTCACGTAAGGTCGATAAAAACGGATGACGTTCAGGTGGGGCAAGTCGAAATAGCGCTGCAATTAAATTTTCCGCGGCGCTCAACAAATCCAGGTGAGCTCTCCAGCGATTGGCTTCTCCGAATGGGCTATTCAGCGTATACGGCATCTGGAACGGTGGACCAGCGAAGCCCGCTTTCGGATCAGTGGCTGAAACCGGCAACTGCATCAGGATTTCTGAAATCGCACGCAGGTTATACATTTCGCCAAATGTTGCATTGACAATAGTACCGCGCGGCGTGATCAAACCGGCCACATTCAAGCCGCCATATAACGTGAAGCTATGGATTAAATAGTTCAACAGCATACGGTAACGCAGGTTGTGCAGGGTCGCCCACAGCGCTGATTCGGGATGGGTAATGGGAGTGGTCGGGCTGTTGCTCAACGCAGGGTCATTATTCGGATCAAGCGAGACAAAAGGGTTGATGGCCACTTTACGCGAAGCTGACCAGGGTGCAGCGCTGGCATGATAGCCGAGGTGTGCGGCGGGATACAGTTGATTCCATTTTTCTTCGGAAAAATCAGCCGGGCGCGCTTGATCCCATAGGCAGGTGTCGCAGGCTTGCTGCGTCATTTTTTCCCGCATATCGACATAGATACGCAGAAAGCGCACAAAATGTGAAGGGTCTGAACCCGAAGTCGCTTCGCCTTGCTGCGCAATGGCGGTGAGCGCGTTAACGACATCATCCCGGCAGGTGACCGGTGCCACCAGGACATCAGGGGTACTGGCTGGCTGAGCTCCCATGCTATTGCCCCGGTTACCCCCCTGGTAACCACGTCCCCATTCAGCCCAATTGGCCTGGCAGGGGTAGGTATCGGCCTGAAATGCTTCATCCGGCAGATAATTCGGATCCTTGACCAGTGGAATCAGCGTATTGAATAATTCCGATACCTGGTGAGGGCTTGAAGTTTGCGAGTCGACCCGTCGCCGGATTTCATCGCCCAGTTCACCCCCATCCCAATCCACCGGTGATTCAGCATAGACATATTTAGCCAGCGAATCGAGCGTAAGAGGCTCCAACATGAACGGGAAAGGATAAAACGGTACATCCCACGGATAATCCTCGCGCTCCATATGCAGCGGCGCACCAATCAAACGCAGGATATTCTGCACTGAAATCAAATGCCCCATTTCTTCCTTGGCGATGCCGAGAATGACCTCCTGCCAACTACGCACTGCGTCACGAAATTCCGGCGGCACCTGCGGCCCACCGAGGGAATAAGCAGCATACAAGTACTGCACCATCAAACAATGTTCGATTTCAGCATCGATTGAGAGCAGAAACGCGATGTAATCACGCGGAGAAAATTCAAGGTTGAGTAAAGCAGAGGAAGGCAGGGTTTCTGCCTTGGCAAGCCTGAGTGCCGCATGGGGCAGGAGTTTACCATCCGTGGCAAAATGGCGAAGAATCTGTGCAGCACGCATTACTTCTCCTTCGAGTAAAGCATATCCATATCGGGTATGCAGTTAGGTTAAGGAAGAAGACAGTTAGAAACGCGGCGCAGGCATCGCCATGAGCCTGGTTTCTTGTCTATAAACTAAAAAGATTGTGCATGCTAACCAGTTTAATGGAAGAACGCAAGGTCCGCTTGGTTCCTTGCTGTAACATTTCTTTTCATGACAAATAGTTTCATGACAAAGTTCTTAAGCTATTGGTTGCTTGAGTATTTCGCGTGTTATGTCATTTTCCAACCAATCTTGATGTGAATGCGAGCCACAGACGGTATCAATCATACGGCAAGGTGAAGCCGACCAAGTCAGATTTGATTTGGAAGAAAAATAAGTCATCTAGCAAAGTAAGCATGTTCTCTCACTTTAGATTGTTCAGCTTGTGTTCAAGATTCTCAGTATAAAGTTATGACTCACTAATTTTAATATCCAAAATATACTTTAAGCATTTTTGCGAAAGGGCATAATGAAAAAATATTGCAGTCCCCATTCAGTTACTTTTCTCTGGTTATGGATTTTGATTTTGGCCCTACTTCCTCAACTGGTTTTTGCAGAAACTCTATTTATTGATAATAAAGGCTATATTTATGGCAGATTGAGTACGGTGAATCTGGAAAGAACTTCTGGCAGCGCCTACGTAGGCGACATCTTACTGGGCCATGACAGTACCACTTTCACCAGTGTTGGCAATCAACCTCCTAATTTAGTTTCTAATCCATGGGAGTTTTGTTTTAAAAAAGACCGTTATGAAGAAGTTGAAAATCTCATCGGTCATTACGTTGTGCTTGAATTCAAAACACCCAAAAGTAATGAACTGCTTTCTTGTTCTGCCACTAAAGAATTAGTCGCCATCCATTCGGTTGGGGAAAATCAAGGATTGGATCAAATGCATTTTATTGGAGACATCAATACGAATGATCAGGAAATTTCCCGTGGTGTTGAGTTTGGCAGAATAGTCAATGTCATTGAGAATAAAAATGGACATAGAAATTATTTCATGACAGTGCAGATGGGAAGTAGCGGCAATAGCTTTCGTCATTTTTTTATCGATGATCATGATTTATATAATTTTGCAGTCATAAGTCTGCAAGCAGGGGTAATGGCAAAAATTCATTATAGTGAACGGTTATTGATGAGTAATCCTTTTGGCCAGAGTGGCCTGAGTTCTATGGCATATGTCTCGGAAATAGAAATTGTTGGCGGGAAGCCGGTCGCTTCTGAAAGAGAAATGGCTGGCGAGCAGTCAGACTCATAATATAACTGGTAGGGTGCAATAAGTGTAACGCATTGCACCAGATGGTGAAGTGAGGCACATACGGCGCAATGCCCGATGGTTATTGCGCCTTACGCGGGTTGTGTTAAGTTTCCGCATGCGCGCCATTCCTGATGGATCACGGGACCTTGCTGGCGTTCGCAGCACACTGGGGCACGGAAACCAAACTAACCCAGCGCGACCTGCCGCGCCTGACGCCGGCAGAGCAAGCGTTGTACGATGATTTGCGCGAGTACCGTTTGCACAAGAATCTGCGGCTTGAACAGGAATGCATAGGCTTCGAGTGGCTAAAAGCAGCGCTTGCGGCGTTCGCGTGAACTTATCAAGATAGAATCTCTCAATTGAGTTATGATCATTACTCAAATGAGTAAAGGTGACTTCATGGAAACAACACGCGCAGCAAAAGAAAAACTGGTTACTCCTGTCGCCGCAGAAACTAGTGAACGTACAAGCCCCAGCCAGGAATTTTCACGCTGGAGCAAGAAAATTCTCAAAAGCAATGCTGGCGAAAGAATACGTCTGATTCGGGCAGGCGTCGATGCAATGCTATTGGTCAAAGCCAGCGAATATTATGAAATGCCGCGCGCCAAACTGGCCAGGATTATCGGTTTATCGAGCGCCACGGCAGACCGCAAAATTAAAGCAGGCGACAAGCTGGGATCAGCAGAATCAGAGCGGCTCACGCGCATTGCGCTGATCGAGGCAGAAGCAGAACAGGTGTTTGGCTCGGCGGAGCTGGCCAAACAATGGATGCTAAGCAACAATCTGGTACTGGGCGAATCTCCCTTGTCCTTGCTGGATACCGATGCCGGTTCCGCTGAAGTCCGGCGGATTCTGTCAGCCATTGCCCATGGCGGCGCAGTCTGATGCGGGCTTGGCGCATCGCCAAGCACAAATTTGCTCTAGATCGAAGCGGAACAGGCGCATATCGGCATGGCGGGCGCTGGAATAATGCTGGCATGCATGCCATCTATGCTGGCCTGACGCCCGAGATCGCCGCGCTGGAAAAACTGATCCATACTGGCGATATTCTTCCGGCTGATCTGGTGTTGGTGCTGATTGAATTGCCAGATGATGCCACGCTATACGAGACACCCGCCCTCGCGGCCTTACCGGCTGGATGGAATGAATTACCTAGCTCAGTTGCTGCCGCCAGCCTGGGCAGCGGCTTTCTCATGAAGGGGAAGCAGTTAGGCCTCATCATTCCGTCAGTAGTCATACCGGAAGCAAGCAATATCATGATCAATCCTCACCACCCGGACTTTACCAGCGTCACGATGAACATCGTACGCCCATTCAAGTTTGACTCCCGCTTCAGACCATGAGCAACGCATCCTTGCGGTAGCCTGCAGCCGCTGGCATGCAACCTCGATTCTATAAGGATTCCTCTAGCACACTAACTTGCCCTGATGGCAGGTCTGGCGCAAATACGGCATCCTTGGCATGCGCCTTGCGGCGGGGACGTTGCGATTTTGCTGCATTTTCTGCATGGCTCAATCGGATACGTTCCAACAACACGCTGACGGGTTCGTTGTTGGTGTCTCGCGACACCAGCTTGTAAGGTGCAATAAGCGCAGCGCATTGCACCAGATGGTAAGGTAGCACATACGGTGCAATGCCCGATGGTTATTGCGCCTTACGCGGACTAAGGCAACGTGTTTTGCATCACTATTTCTGCCGACCATACAATTCTATGCGTATTCCGCTGATATCTGGGATAATTGCGGATGAATAATACTATCCAGACAACCTCTTCGTCCGCAGTGAACTCTGTCGGGCGCCTTTTTAACGAATTGCCGCTATCGCCCGGCTTACTGGCAACATTACAGCAGCTTGAATACCTGACGATGACGCCGATTCAAGCGGCCAGTTTACCAATTACGCTCGCGGGACACGACCTGATCGCGCAGGCAAAGACGGGGAGTGGTAAGACGGCAGCGTATGCGTTGTCGCTGCTTACCAGGCTAAATTCACGCTGCTTTGCAGTACAAGCCATGGTGCTGTGTCCAACGCGCGAGCTGGCAGATCAGGTCACGCAGGAGCTTCGCCGGCTGGCACGATCAGTAGACAATATCAAAATTATTACCTTGTGCGGCGGCAGTACCATGCGTCCACAGATGGCCAGCCTGGAGCATGGTGCCCACATTGTCGTCGGTACTCCCGGCCGCATCATGGATCATCTGGCGCGTGGCAGTCTGGATCTGACACAACTCAATACCCTGGTGCTTGACGAAGCTGATCGCATGCTGGATATGGGCTTTTACGATGACATGGCTTTCGTCGTAAAACGCTGCCCGCCCAAGCGCCAAACCCTCCTGTTCTCGGCCACCTATCCCGCAGGTATCGCGGGATTAGCGCGACAATTCTTACGTAATCCACAGGAAGTAAAACTGCTGGAGCAGCATGAGGAAAACAAGATACGCCAGCGTTTTTACGAGGTAAGCCATGAGACGCGTTTGCAGGCTGTGGGTCAGTTGCTCAGGCATTATCGGCCAGCCAGTACGCTGGCGTTTTGCAATACCAGGCAGCAATGCCGTGATCTGTTGGAAGTGTTGCAGGCGCAGAGCATTCATGCGCTGACCTTGAATGGCGATCTGGAACAACGTGAGCGTGATCAGGTGCTGATCCAGTTTGCCAATCGCAGTTGCTCAGTATTGGTTGCAACTGATGTGGCCGCACGTGGCCTGGATATCTCACGACTCGAAGCAGTCATTAATGTCGAGGTTACGCCCGAACCGGAAATCCATATCCATCGCATTGGCCGCACGGGCCGTGCCGATGAAAACGGCTGGGCATTAAGCTTGTGCAGCCCGTCCGAAATGCCCCGGGTAGAGGTGATAGCAAGAATGATGGGCTTCGAACCAGAATGGCACGACCTGGCTACGCTGCCAAGTGATAGCACTACCCCACTGGCATCACCCATGGTGACATTGCAAATACTCGGCGGCCGTAAGGAAAAGATCCGCCCCGGCGATGTTCTGGGTGCGCTCACTGGTGAAGCAGGTTTTACGTGTGAGCAAGTCGGCAAAATCACTGTGACTGATCAATCAACCTACGTCGCTGTCGCACGCAATATCGCCCGTGAAGCTGTGCGCAGATTGTCCGCGGGCAAGGTCAAAGGCAAGACGGTAAAAGTACGCGCCCTGTAGGGGAGTAAATCCAGGCTTTCATTAGCTTCTTACTCCATGCGCTAAGAATTTTCTCGCAATGCATGCCTGGTCGCCTGGTCAACCAGAGCAAACAGTTGGTTGATCTCATCTTTCTGGCTGGATGCCTAGTGGCCTGCTACCTTAACAAAGCGACAATTGAGCATAGTATTCCAGCGGTAAAATTCCTGGTAAAGTTCGTAATGATTCAGCCGTTTGTTTTTGCTTGAGAAATAATGATTTTATTCAAGACGGGTGCGCCTCCTGAGTAGACCAATAATATTCTGGGAATTAGCACGCTTCGAAAAAAGCTTGTAGGGTGCAATAAGTGTAACGCATTGCACCAGATGGTGAGATAGCACATACAGCGCAATGTACGGTAGCTGTGATGCCTTACAGTGTAAGGTTATTAGTTGGAGCCGATTTTGAGTTACTGCATATTATAGATTATGGACTTACAAACCATTTCAGTTTATGACAGATCTGCTGAGCAAATTGCTGCGCAACACAAAATGCTAGTACCGGCTCGTATTTATCAACTTGTTAATAAATTTTTTATTAAAGGAGGGGTTTGCGCTGATGTTGGTTGCGGTATAGGGCGTGATAGTGCATGGTTGTCCAAACAAGGGTATCCGGTTATAAGTATTGATGCTTCCGAGGGTATGTTGCAACAAGCAAGGCAGCTTAACCCAAATGCTTATTTTATCCAAGATAGCCTGCCATTATTGAAGAAACAGGCTGATTTCTCCTTCACCAACGTGTTATGCTCCGCGGTTATCATGCACTTGACAGATAATCAGATAGCTTATGCAGTAACAAATCTAGTACGTATTGCTGCTGAGGACGGTGTGTTAATTATTTCTTTTCGTGGGACAAAAAGTAAAGATCACCGCGAAAACGGTAAGCTCTACAGTGTTATCGAGGTGGATAAGTTGGTTGCTTTGTTTACTCAAGCTGGGACTACATTATTGCACAGCGAAATTGATTACCAAGAAGATAGGGACGTGGAATGGACTAATATTGTTCTTAAAAAGTTGCCACTCCTTGCTGTTTAGGTTGCCATTTACGCCCGCCTGCTCCAACATGGAGAGTTGAACAGTTGTACGCTTTTTGCAAGTAGGTTTGGCGTTTCTCAATGGTACTTCCGGTTTGAGAAATAAGGGTCTCTCTAAGCGGATGATGTGAAGTGATCAAATATTCATTTCGATTAAAAAGGCGCTCCAGCAATTCAATCGATGGAAGTCTATCAAACTTGCCATTTACTCCGCGATTGCATTCTCGGCAAGCTAAAACCAAATTTGCTATACTATCAATTGGTTTACGGCTATCGCACTGCTTGAGTATATGGGGGAAAAAATGATCAACTTCGGCTATTTCTTCGCTTCCTAACATTATAGATATTTCACGAAAACAATAAAAGCAGCGACCTTTCTGATAACCATTCAATGCTGGTCGTGCCGATGTGACTGTGCTGCATTGTATGGTATTGATACCTATCAGCAAATTATCTTTTTCTTCATATTCGACAAGCATGAGATTGCGGGATAAACTGTTTTCCCATGCAGACTCAACCAAGCGCCAGCGTGACTCGGTTTCTTCTGCAAGGTTCGCAAATTGTTGCCGTTCTCCGAGAAGCATAAAATCATCAGTTAATTGAATTGCATTTTTCTTGTTACGTTCTTTGATAAAAAAACGAACACCAATTTCTTTACCATGT
The DNA here is from genome assembly GCF_001007935.1 of Nitrosomonas communis. Taxonomy (NCBI): domain Bacteria; kingdom Pseudomonadati; phylum Pseudomonadota; class Betaproteobacteria; order Nitrosomonadales; family Nitrosomonadaceae; genus Nitrosomonas; species Nitrosomonas communis. Next base: position 3,104,211 of record NZ_CP011451.1, on the reverse strand, counting down.
ACGTTATGGAAAGCATCCAGCACATCTACGAAACCATAGCGTAAAGTGTGAGAGATCATCTCATTTTTTTCTATTTCACCGCTATTAAACGCACGTAGCTTATCCAGAAATGTACTCTGCTCACTCGTACCTTGTTTTGGATGTATTTTTAGGTGTTCGCAGAGATGGGAAGCGTAGGGCACTGCGAGTTCTTCAAGGGTAATTAATGTTTTTCCCAGTGAATGAAAATCAAAAAGGGTTTTTGCAAGAGCAAATTTGTATGAAGCCGAGTTGCGTCCAAAAAGAATAATGGCACGCCAATAATTTTCAGCAATAGGTTCTATTTCATAAAAACGTGACATTATTCGATTTAGTTTGCAAAATTTCTTAGTATCAGGAGAGTTCTATTTCGGTAAAAAATACGGTGTAATTGCTTGAATAAACATGCATTATTTATTATCTGCGAAATACTTTTCAGCAAGCATACCAAGACGCAGCAATTGCTCATCGTGCTGGCTCAATACTGAAAAATTTGATATGACCATTTATTTTTATTCTTTTTTGAACTTCATTTTTCTTCCAGTCTTATATTCTAATGGCATTAACACAAAAACCATAAATATTCTGATGGGTACGGATACTATTCGGTTACCTTACATCGCTTGTTATCTTTGAAGTGGCTGAAAAATAACCATAAAATTCGAATTAAATTTGGTTTGGTTGTTGCTGTTGTTTAAAGGCATACATGAGTTTGCGAGATAGCCGTCAAGTGTCTCATGGCAGTAAAACATCACAATATAAAGTAATGTAATTTGTATAAGTTAATTTCAAGCTACTGGAGAAAATGATGGGAAGAAGAAAAACCAGCCTTGCAGAAGATTTGATGGATATAACAGCCGCACTGCCGTGGTGGATGGGAGTTATTCTTGCTGTTCTAGCCTACAGTGTTTTGCAGCATTATGCTGTACTTGAACTGCCAACTAATCTTATTCCGGGGAAGATGAGTCATGTGATTATTGAGCAAATGGGGCGAACTTTCGCTTACTATGGGCAATATATTCTGCCACTGCTATTTTTATTCGGTGCATTGGGAGCTTTTATCAAACGGCGCAAGCGTAAGCATCTTATCCAAACTGTTGGCAAGGGAAAACCCAGTAATAGTCTGCGCGATATTAGCTGGAGAGATTTTGAATTGCTGGTAGGAGAAGCTTTCCGCATGCATGGATTTTCAGTTGTTGAGACAGGCAGGGGAGGAGCTGATGGTGGCATTGATCTGGTCCTTAAAAAAGAAGGAGAAGTTTTTCTCGTTCAATGCAAGCAGTGGCGAGCTTATAAAGTTTCAGTCAATGTGGTACGCGAGCTGCTTGGCGTGATGGTAGCAAAAGGAGCAGCGGGTGGATTCGTGGTAACCTCTGGAGTTTTTACAACGGAAGCAACGTCATTTGCTAAGGGTCGAAATATTGAATTGATTGACGGCTCTGCGCTTTCGATCATGATCGAGAAAGCGCGTGCGAATGTGTCAATTTGTTCTGCTACTGGAAGGAAGGTTTCTCAGGTACCTTCACCAACGTCTAGCATACCAATCGATGCGCCCAACTGCCCCAAATGTGGCGGCTCAATGGTAAAACGGATAGCCAAGCAAGGGGAGAAGGCAGGCATCCCATTTTGGGGGTGTGCTGAATTTCCCAAATGCCGAGGAATCCGAGTTATTAACTGAAGTAGTAAAGTAAGATCCTCTTTCTTGTGAGCATCAGTTGTTTTTCTTCATTTTCTGCATACTAAAAATCCTTCTTATCCTGTGTTACGCGTTAGCGTTACTATCAGATTTAGGCCTGTTCATCAGCGCAATAATCGTTGCAGTGGGAATAAACCCATCAATCTGTTCAGTCACATCGAGCGCTTCTAGCCCATAGAGCAATCCGCTTGGACCAAACATGGCTGCGCAAAGGGCACAGCCGATCAGTTCTCCTCCAAAGGGAATGATGAAAAGCGTGCGCCCCAGTGTGAAATCAATTAAGTCAAAGAGTATGCATACGGCGAGTTTGAGCCCCCACATAGTACATTCCTATTAATTATCTTTAAAAATGATATTTTGAAAATATGAATTAAATTTTCGTGAAAGAAGCATATCATTTTCTGGTGAGAATACTGGATAACCACCTCCGCTTTTACGGAATGGCACGGTGACAATTCGCTGGTATCAAAAGTTTTAAGTTGAGGGTGATCATTTAGTCTTATAATCAAGTTGCTTATTTGGGTTCCAGGCGAAATAGAGCGGGCTAGTGAAATTGCAGTTTCAGGTAGGCGTCCACACGCTGGTTTTTAACCTCAAGCGCTTATGACATTGAATTTGATCTAATAACGTTATGTCATACATAGGGCAAATTCGCTCTCAATATGCCAGCTTATTCCATTTCTAAATCAAAACAGACTTTGTCGGCTCCACCTTGCCATATTATTTATACTGTCTGCGGGTCGCCTTCGTGTCATTTTTGATTTGGAAATGAAATTAGGCAAATTGAGAGGGAAAAGATTCCCAGGCCAAAGTTTCCGTTAATTTTGCGATTTTCTTGGCCTGACATTGCTGGATTTTTGTTTCTATTCGTTTTGGTCGAATTTTCCGACAAGCCCATGTTGCTTATCTTGTTTATGGCGGCCAGGTTTGTCCGTGCTAATATACCCTTTTGGTAACAAATATGTTAGAGCGCATCAAAATCAGGATAGGAGCGAGTCAAGACAGAACCTGATGTAATTTAATACTTGCAAACACAATACCTGGAAAAAGGCCGCATATGCGGCCTTTTTCTATATCTATCTCGAAGACTGTAAATTATTCAAGCTACGTTCTAATACCTTCTTACTAAGGAAAAATGGTGAAGTTCACTAGTAGTTTACGGTGCTCAGCTCTATCATCTTACTAAGTGGTAGTATTAGAAGGTGAGACTAGATAATTTACAGTTCCTGTGTGGTCCCGTTGTGCACTATTTTTTCGGATTTTGCTTCTGAATCTGATCTATAACATTGTGACGTTACTCTTCTTTGTAGAATCAGTAGGTTGAGATTGAATTGCTCATCCGAAAAATATTACTCTGGTAACGAGTAAGTAGTTAATAATCGAGCTGATTATTAATAACGCGAGGCATCAGGTGTAGTAGGACTACCAGGAGCACTAGGAATAGAAGGATTAATAGGAGTACCAGGACTACGCGGAGTGTCAGTAGGGCGAGGACTAGAAGAGGCGCCTGGAATAACAGAGCTACCAGGGGTACCAGGACTAGAAGGGGTATCTGGACTAACAGAGCGATCAGGCGTACTTGGCGTACCAGGAGTACCCGGACTAACAGGTGTACCAGAACTATAAGGGGTTCCAGGCGTGCTAGTACTTCCAGCAGGGCTCTGATCATTTGTAATATTCTGAGCAGATACGATGCTGGTAAACATGAATGTACTAGCCAGTATGATTGTCCCTGTCAATGTTAAAGTTAATTTATACATAACTTGTCTCCTTAATTTATAGCTCATTCATAGAAATAAGCTTAATGCATGAAAACTGCATTAGTTAATTCTTTTTGAGCTGACTAATAAGCAAGAAATTAATACAAAGAAAGAAATGATTTAAAAACCAGAAATATGACAAAGCATATAAATCCTTGAAGCAATGAATAGACACAATCAAGGTAAACACACTTTGTTATTTGACAATATAAAGCAGTAATAAATAACAAAGCAATAATGCAGGTGCTTACACTTTCTATCTTATGTGGAAAACTTCGGTTTACTTACCCACAGTATTTCACATAGAACCTTTATTTTTATCAAGCTCTGCAAAAACTTCTTTTGCTACCAGTAGCGCATTCACCGCGGCCGGAAAGCCGGCATATACGGCCATTTGAATGATCACCTCCACAATTTCCTGTCGGGTGCAGCCAACGTTTAAGCTCCCTTGGATATGGGCCTTCAATTCGGTAGGCGCATTGCCGAGGGTGGTGAGGGAGGCAATGGTGGCGATTTGCCGTTCTTTCGGGGACAAAACGCCACGCGAATAAATATCACCGTATGGAAATTCGATAATGAAGCGGGCAAAGTCAGGTGCGATATCCTTGAGGGTATCCATGACACCCTCACCGATATGTCCATGAATTCTGGCAAGGGCTTCCTGACCGCGTGTGTAGCGATTTGATTCCATCAGATTTACCTATGAAAGTTATTAGACCGCATCAATTTTATGCTTTTTTCGGGATGAATTCTCTCCGGCTACCTGCTTCTTTAAGGTTTAGATCAGAGGGATGCTAAGCTCGAGCCTTTGTACCGATAGCTAAAAGTTATTATCCACAATTTTCGTGGATAAGGCTGTGGGTAACTGGATTATGCCGAGGGAGAATAAGGGTTATTTCGACTGCTTTAAAAAGAAGCTAGCATTTGCACATGGTCTGCCTTTATTTTCATTATGCCATTCTTGATCAAAACTGATTTGTCAGCTTTCCTTTGAAGCGTGGCACAGACTATTTGCCAGTTTATCGATCGGTAGGTAAGGTTGTCAGATTCAGATTGATCTGTCCAGGTTGATTTTATGCAGATAGGTTCATGCCTAACCTTTATCATCATTGTTATTATTCAGATGCCTGCGGAGCGTTTCTTTCAGAGGGATCTCTTCTAAAAGCACGTATCAGTTTGTGCGGATCGATTGCGCGCCTTTGGTTTTGGGTAGCTGATGCCCACCATTTGAGCTGAGTAAAGGTACGAGCGAAATAGTCGTTCCATTCCTCAGCATCTATTTTTCTGACAAAATCTCCGCTTTCAGCAAGTACTTCATGAGCTTTTGGTATATGAATCATGGCGGAAACTGGCAAGCAACCCAGCTCCGACAAAAAAGTGCGCATTCCCACTGCAGCTCGTGCACCACCCCATTGGCCCTTTGAATAGGTGACAATCGCGCTGGGTTTATACGAAAAAAGCGAGCTGCCAAAGTGATTGAGCAGGTGAGCCAAAGCGGGACTCATTGAATGATTATATTCGGGACTCACCATGACATAACCATCCGCATTTTCAATCTTTTCCGCCAAGGATTGGAGCTGAGAGGGTGCCTTGCCTCGCGCGTAAGTGAAGTGGGGTTTGAAGATGGGCTCCAGATTAAAAGCAAGCGGATCAATCAATTCCGCAAAGTGATCTCCCTGTTGGATATGTACTACACAAGCTTGCGCTACCCTCAAACCAAGCCGGGGAGGGCTGGGTGGTGTACTGTCACGCACTGAACCAAGAAAAATCAGAAATTTCAAAGACATTTTTATACCTCTATGTATAGCGTGCAATTGTAATTCTATTTCTAAATCAAACCTGACTTTGTTGGTTTTGCCCTGCCGTATTATTCATACTATCTGCGGCTCCCTTTAGCGTCATTCTTGATTTAAAAAGGGAATAAAGGTTTTATTTACCTTCTTATACACATAAACAAGGAAACGCAATATCTTGATATTAATCCGTTTGGCTAACTATCTACCGAAAATAAAGTACGTTTGCGTTTTGAAATTATGAGCAGGTTAATTTGAATATTATCAATTGAAATCCTTTATTCACAATTTTCGTGGATAAGGCTGTGAGTAACTGCTTTATGTTGAGGTAGGATAATGATTATTTCAAGTGCCTCAAAATGAGGCTGGCAGTTTGTACCATATATTTACTGCTATTTCTGTCAGCGTTTTTTTGTCTCTAATTCCATTTCTAAATCAAACCTGACTTTGTCGGCTTCACCTTGCCGTATTATTTATACTGTCTGCGGCTCGCCTTCGCGTCATGTTTGATTTAGAAATGGAATAACCTGAAAATCTAGTGAAGCTGATCTAGAGACGGATGAATTTGAGATGAATTGGAGGATTCGGTGAAGTCTATAAAAATTTTTTCAGCAAAGATGGATAGACCAAATATCTCATCTGTTGTTAAATTACCTTCATAGAAATGTGAGGGATATTCGTTTGATTATGCACACTCAAATTATTAGGGTATTAGTTTTCAGCCTGGCTTGTATTGTTTCGTCTGCTGGATCTGCAGAGGAGCAGAAGACGTTTGCCTGGTTGCATGAGGTCAAGTTCGGCATACTGCACCATGATACCGGCGGTTTGTGGAGTGGTTTCAATCGCGAGAGCGGGGTTGATTTCAATCTGGAAGCCATCTTTTCTCCTCATATCAAATTTCTCGGGGGCAGCATTCGTCCCGCCTTTGGCGGGTCGGCAAATACAGCGGGGGATACCTCCAAGTTGTATACGGATATTCGTTGGCAATACGAGCACACCAGTGGGGTTTTTTTCGGTATTGGTATAGGCGGGGCCGTGCACAACGGTAAACTTCATTTTGAGCAGCATGATCGTAAGGCGCTCGGGTCACGTGTGCTGTTTCACATTCCGATTGAGATAGGCTATCGCCTCAGTGCCAGAACCTCGTTGTCGGTTTATTTTGATCACGTGTCCAATGCCTTTCTCGCAGATGAGAATGAAGGTATGGATACCTTGGGAGGACGCTTCGGTTTACGGTTCTAGCTTTCCCATTCCATAGCAGTACGTTCAATTCTTTTTGATCAAAAGGAGTAGCTGAAGTTAGGCTCTCTAACGCTGTTCAAGCTCATTACTCTTTTTAACGGGAGGTTGTAAATGAACGATCTCAAGTCGATTCTGGGACGCACTTTAAATGCACTGCCCATTTCTCCGTTGCTGGGAATGTTGGGTATTATGCTGCTGGTCGTGGCGTTGACTTCTGCGTTTTATACCATTCCGGCCGAATCGGAAGGGATTGTACTTCGCTTTGGCAAATATATCGAAAAAGTTCCGTCGGGCTTACACGTCAAGTTGCCGTTAGAAATTGATACTGTTATCTCAGTACCGACGCAGCGGCAGCAGAAACTGGAATTCGGTTTTGCCACACCTGGGTATACTAACCCCGATCAGGCTGGTGATGAGCCAGAGCTGGAGAAATCGATGGTGACCGGCGATCTGAATTCAGCCCTGGTGGAATGGATCGTACAGTATCGCATTACTGATCCCGAAAAATACCTGTTCGATGTGCGCGATCCTGGCTTGACTTTACGTGATATTTCCGAGGCAGTGATGCGCGAAGTTGTAGGCGATCGGACGGTCGATGAGATCATTACTATCGGTCGGCAAGAGATTGAGGAAACTGCGTTAGCGCGTATTCGCCTGCTGGCAGAGCACTATCAGTTGGGGATGACCATTAACCAGGTGCAGTCGAAAAATGTCAATCCACCGGAGCCGGTGCAGCCTTCTTTTAATGAAGTCAACCGTGCGCAGCAGGATCGGGAAAATGTCATTAACCTGGCCAATGGCGAGTACAACAAAGCTGTGCCGCGCGCACGCGGTGAAGCCGATCAAAAAATACGTGCAGCCGATGGCTATCGCTTTAAGCGCATTAATGAGGCCGAGGGGGATGTGGCTGCCTTCAATCAGTTGCTGGAACAATATCTCAAGGCGCCGGAGGTGACGCGCACTCGTATTTATCTGGAGACCTTGGGTGAAGTCTTGCCGCAAGCCAGGCAGCAAATTATCGTGGATGATACGGTGCAGCAGATCTTGCCGATGCTGCCTTTTCCAACCAACCCAGTGGAGATGCCGCAATGAAACAGTCGATAAAAAGCATCGTATTTATCCTGGCGGTCGTGATTCTGGTAGCGATGTCTACTTATACGGTCAATCAGACCGAGCAGGTCATTATTACCCAGTTTGGCAAGCCGGTAGGGGATCCGATTACGACGCCGGGATTGCATTTCAAAGTGCCTTTTATCCAGCGCGTGAACAGTTTTGATAAACGCTATCTGGCCTGGGATGGACCGATGGTGGAAATGTCAACGAAGGATAAAACTTATGTGCAGGTCGATACGTTTGCCCGCTGGCGGATTCAAGAGCCGATGCGCTACTACCTGCGACTGCGGGACGAACGCAGCGCTCAGTCACGCCTGGAAGATATCCTGGGTAGCGAAACGCGCACAGCTATTGCGCGGCACGAACTTATCGAAGCAGTGTGCTCCGATAAAGAGCGGCAACCACTGCAGGATGAGAGCCTGGGTTCTCTCACAGGCACAGGCACACTGGGTCAATTACGGCCGATCAAAGTGGGCCGTGCTGCGATCGAGCAAGAAGTGTTCGACGCAGCCGCGCCTAAATTGGCAGAGTTTGGCATTGAATTGCTCGATGTTCGCTTCAAGCGCATTCATTACAATCAGCAAGTACTGGAGCGTATCTATCAACGGATGATCAGTGAGCGGTTGCAGATTGCGCAGCGTTTCCGTTCGGAAGGTGAGGGGGAGGCAGCACGTATCAATGGTAACAAGGAGCGCGATATTAACGAAATCGCATCGACCGCTTACAAGCGTGTCCAGGAAATTCGCGGTGAAGCCGATGCCAAAGCGTCGGAAATCTACGCCAAGGCTTATGCGCAGAAACCTGAAGCTGCCGAATTTTATAAATTCATCAAGAGCATGGAAACCTACCGCAAGATTGTAAATGGCAATGCTACCCTGGTGCTTTCAACCGATAGTGAGCTGTTTGCATTGCTTAAACGAATCGAACAGAAAGAGCAGAAAGAGCATTAAATCAATGAATGAATCTGACTGCTAACGGCAGGTTTTGGCTAATGAGTTCAAGGCAGCTTGTTCTTGTTGAGTAAAGATCAATTGGTATTTATGCTTAATGTGCTTCCATCGCTTGCCATACTCGCACCAATAGGCTTTGCAAAGAGGCAACCATTCATGGGGCGCTTTATCTGATTTGGCATGATTCGCTTTGTCGCTTATCACAACAAGATTGTCGAAGTCATTCGCAAATGCTCTACGCTGCTTTTTTGTCCAGCTATCGACACCATGCCGGTGGGCATGCGCGAGGGGCACAATATGGTCGATATCGACCTCTGAAGCTTTGGTAAATATTTTTTCGGGTATAGACGCCAAATCACTTCAGAAACAGATTTCAAATACTAATTATCGCCTTGAGACTTATTTATCCGGTTCTTATCAATAATCGCCACTAGGATCAGAACGAAGGAAAGAAGTCTGACCAAATAGTAAACCGGTTCATTCTCGTCGGCGTTGTAGCTCAGCCCGAGCAAAGCTCTGTTTATTCCTTCCAGAGTAAAAGACACCGCGAAAAAAAGAAAGAAGCGGTCGTACGTTCTTTTCCAGAAACGCAGGAAAAACAATCCGATCGTCAAATTCGTCATGGCTATCGCACCCAGCAACAATTGACTCATAATTTTATCCTTATTCCGAATCCCAGATCAGCCCATACAAAAGCACCAGAACTGCCGCAAATGCCACCAATAAACGAATCATTGAAAAGTCAAAATACGGTACTAGCAATTTGTCAACAATCAAAAGCGCGTTGTTCAACGTCAAGCCGATAAAACATAAACCACCCCAGAGCAGCAGTTTATATCCGCTCCGACGATAGGCTTTCAGCAGAAGCCAGGCACATAACAAGGCGGTTAAAGCGCATAATAGATAAACCGCTCCGATCATTCTTATTTATCCTCTCTCCTTATGAATTTGAAGGCATCGGCAAACTTCTGAACCTTGATTTGCGGCTTATTGTGAATCAAATTCGTGACTGGGATTAAATATTTCGCATAAATTTCAGCAACACGATTTACCATTTCTGCCAGTTCAGGCGAGTTTGGTTGATAAATGTAACTGATTAAATTGTTTTCCTTGACTGCCAGAAATCCCTGTGCATGAAGGTGCGCTAAAATTTCTTGGGTTTGCTGTGGATTTATATAGAGCCTTTGGGCTAATGTCGCGCTGTCCCATTCAATTTCCGCTTGATTGCGAAGGAGCAGAAGTCCTTCCAATTCAGCGACGGAATCAATCTTATCAATAATAAACTGCCGCACCTCTTCAGGAATCAAGTCATCTGCCATAATTAAATCAGTGTAAGATATTTTTCCCGACAAGGGCAGTCGTTCAGAAATTTTTAATTACTGAAACGAAAGAAGTTAAGTATTTTTCAGACAATTATAAACAATTAAGACTCTGCAGTTCTGTCCTCAAAAAGAAGGAGCGATTTTCAGGTAAAGTTATTTCCTGGTAATTGCAGATCTATAAATAATAAAACTTAAACAATAATTCTTTTTTTGCAAAAATACGAATTTTAACAAATTACCGAAGAAAAATTCGGCTTTGTCCTTTCGAGTGTATAGGAAAAATAAACATTCTTTTTAATAACAGCCGAATATGTGGGAAACGGTTTGATCGTCAACCGAACGGAAAGTCTTCTGAAATTGGCAAAATTTGTGTTCGATCAGCCACAAAAAGTGTTGGGTTGGGGCTCTTTTTTTGCTATTTGCATGAAAGACGCCAGGGGGAAGGTCAGCTCAATCATGAAGAGAGCTGTAAAAGCTGGGCTGCGATTTAGCTAGTCTCGAATGGATCAAAGACCTGCACAGATGCTCTGGGTGGTGCCCGAGAGGACAAGCCGAGATGATCAAGAATTTTGGTGATGCAGCTTTCTCCAGGATGGCGGCGATGATTTTGTTTTAACGTCACACTTTTTGAATCCGACCTGTTTGATCAAAAAAGTAGAAATGACGCGCGAAATGACCTGCAATACTGGCGCAAGCCGAGCCCGGAATTCATCAATGAAGATGAGTTGATCGCATCGACCGCTTACAAGCGTGTTCAGGAAATTCGTGGTGAAGCGGATGCCAAAGCGTCGGAAATCTACGCCCAGGCTTATGCGCAGAAACCTGAAGCAGCCGAATTTTGTAAATTCATCAAGAGCATGGAAACCTACCGCAAGATTGTAAATGGCGATGCTAGCCTGGTGCTTTCAACCGATAGTGAGCTGTTTTTGATTGCTTAAACGAATCGAACAGAAAGAGCATTAAATCAATGAATGAATCTGACTGCTAACGGCAGGTTTTGGCTAATGAGTTCAAGGCAGCTTGTTCTTGTTGAGTAGAGATCAATTGGTATTTATGCTTAATGTGCTTCCATCGCTTGCCATATTCACACCAATAGGCTTTGCGAGGGGGCAACCATTCATGGGGCGCTTTATCTGATTTGGCATGATTAGCTTTGTCGCTTACCACAATAAGATTGTCGAAGTCATTCGCAAATGCTCTACGCCGCTTTTTTGTCCAGCTATCGGCGCCATGCCGGTGGGCATGCGCGAGGGGCACAATATGATCGATATCGACATCTGAAGCCTGGGTAAATATTTTGCCGGTATAGACACCAAACCACTTCCCGGCTATAACCGTGCAGCGACGGGAATCTTTGAATTTAACAGGGGCTGTACTCGTCGCAATCAGTAATTCTTGTCGTGTATTCTGGCAATCTCCATCTGCGTCGATCCAGTGCGGCCAGTCTTTGCGGTTATAGGGTTTGCTAGTGAGCGGAGTATCTACTTGTGGAGGGTGACGCCCGATCTGTTTATCTGTGGCGCAACCATGAAGCATGACCAAAGTAGCGATAAGCAGGAGGAATAGAAAAACATTTCTCATGGATCAAATTGACTTAATTTCAGGGGGAGCTATTTTGAGGGATTGGATGAGATTTGACTAGAATTTAACTGCTAATTACCTTTCACAATCAAACCTGACTTTGCCGGTTTCACCTTGCCGATTATTGAGTTTGTCTGTGGCTCGCCTTCGCGTCAAGTTTGATTGGGAAATGGAGTAAAGGGGAAGTAAAGGGGAAGAGGCGGCGGTTGGATAGGCTATCAGCTCGTGTTACACTGAAAAAAAACCTCATTGAGCTATTTATGGTCTACCGCTTCAGCATAGGCGCATTTCGCTATCAATTTAATGGTTTGAAAGAGCTGCTCGCCAAGGCATCTCCCGCTCGTTCGGGTGATTGCCTGGCAGGGGTTGCTGCTGAGACTTATGCCGAGCGAGTGGCGGCACGAATGTGTTTAGCGGAAGTACCCTTAACACGCTTTCTGGAGGAATTGCTGATTCCTTATGAAGAGGATGAAGTGACGCGCTTAATCATTGATACGCATGATAAGCAGGCGTTTAGCGAGATCAGCCATCTGACAGTGGGTGATTTTCGCGACTGGCTGCTTATAGACAGTACTGATTCCGTCATTTTAAAGCATGTGGCAGCAGGCATTACCCCGGAAATGGCCGCTGCTGTGTGTAAGCTGATGCGCAATCAGGATTTGATTTTAGTGGCGAAGAAATGCCGGGTGATTACCGCCTTCCGCGATACGATTGGCTTGCCTGGTCGCCTTTCTGTGCGCTTGCAGCCTAACCATCCCACTGATGATGCGCGTGGCATTGCTGCTTCCATTCTCGATGGCTTGTTATACGGTTCAGGTGATGCCGTCATTGGCATTAATCCGGCATCAGACAGTTTGTCTGCTATGAGTGATCTGTACTATTTGGTAGATGAGATCATTCAACGCTACGATATTCCCACCCAATCCTGCATTCTTACTCATGTCACCAATCAGATTCAGTTAATTGAAAAAAATATACCGGTCGATCTGGTCTTTCAGTCGATTGCAGGGACTGAAAAGGCGAATAAGCATTTTGGCATTGATCTCTCGTTGCTGCATGAAGCCAGATCGGCCGCACTCTCTCTTAATCGCGGTACTGTCGGCAATAATGTCATGTATTTTGAGACAGGGCAGGGATCAGCATTGTCGGCCGATGCCAATTTCGGAATAGATCAGCAGACGTGTGAGGCACGAGCTTATGCGGTTGCACGTCATTTCTCTCCCTTGCTGACCAATACGGTCGTTGGCTTTATCGGACCGGAGTATTTATACGATGGAAAGCAACTCATTCGTGCGGGGCTGGAGGACCATTTTTGTGGCAAATTGTTGGGGGTACCGCTGGGCTGCGATGTTTGCTACACGAATCATGCCGAAATTGATCAGGATGATGTGGATACCTTAATGACTTTACTTGCTGCTGCGGGTGTCACTTTCATCATGGGCGTTCCCGGTGCGGATGACATCATGCTTAATTATCAGTCTACTTCTTTCCATGATGCGCTTTATTTACGTAAGGTTATGGGGCTGGGTGTGGCTCCAGAGTTCGAACAGTGGCTGAAGCGTGTGAATATTATGAATGATCAAGGTAAGATCCAGCCGGTGGAACCGGCGCATCCTTTATTACAAGGGATACCTGAGCATTTGTTGACTTTTAAAACGCCCAATGAGAAAGCCTGATAAACCCATCCTGAGCAGAGATCCCTGGCAACAGTTAAAGAGGTTCACTCGCGCACGGATTGCCTTGGGAAGGGCTGGCAGCAGTCTGCCAACCAAAGAGTTACTGGATTTTACTTTGTCGCATGCCATGGCGAGAGATGCGGTCCATCTGGCTTTGAATGTGACAGCCCTTGCGCGGGAGCTAGAAGAGCAGAGGTTCTCTATTCAGCTGGTACATAGCAAAGCACCTGATCGCATGAGTTATTTATTACGACCAGATTATGGACGGCAGCTAAATGAGCAAAGTAGACGGCAGTTACAGGCCATCAAACCTGTCATTCCATCTGGTGCAGTTAATTTGGTTATTGTCGTTGGCGATGGATTATCTTCATTGGCTATTGAGCGCCATGCCAAGCCATTGCTTATCGAAATAAAAAAGAATATTCCTGAGCAATGGAAACTGGGTCCTGTTGTGATTGCCTCACAGGCACGTGTCGCATTGGCTGATGAAATTGGGGAGTTGCTGGCAGCTGATATCGTTGCCATACTTATTGGGGAACGCCCAGGATTGAGATCACCTGACAGCTTGAGCATTTATATGACTTATGCGCCCAAGGTTGGTTGTAGTGATGCAGACCGGAACTGTATTTCTAATATTTGTTCCGAGGGGTTATCTTATGACACTGCCGCAAAGAAATTACTCTGGTTGGCAAAAGAAGCGATACGGCGAAAGCTGTCCGGCGTAGCGCTAAAAGATGAAGGTAGTTTACAAGAAATCGCAGTTATTGACCAGCATAGAAAACTGCTTTAACTGTCCCTATCTAAGAATATTTATTATTTAAGGAAAACTTAACAAAAGCTTATTTCGAAAACAGTTACTCATTATTTTTTACCGTCACGATCCTTGATGGTAGGCTCTTCAGGAATATTCTTGCGAGGCGGTGGATTTTCTGGAATGGCTTGTTCAAAAGGAATATCTTTATCAGGTTCCCGCTCAGGAGGATTTTCAACAGGATCTCTTCTCGGGAGATCCTGTTGAGGAGGTTCCTTTCGAGGCGGTTCCTTTTGAGGCGGGTTGTCTTTAGGAATAGGGGGAACAGTTGGTTCTACACAAGGTGCATTATCACCTGGTCCGATGTCGATATTTCTTTTAGGCATGTTTGCTCCTTCAATGGGTTACTTGTATCTGTAGTACAGCTACTATCATGAGAACAGGGTTTTTATGTAAATCATGATAGTGAATATCTATTACTTAGTCGGTTCGTTATCACACATTAAATATTGATAGTTATTTCTATCATTACTCATCTGTGTTAAGTTCAGATGGAAGCATGAAGTAATTCTGCCATTGATACCGTGCGCCATGCTTTTAAACTATTTGGCATCAGCCAAAGGGATAACATAGAATATGTTATGAAAAAATAGAAAACGCTTAATATGAATTCACCTATCGGACATAAAATCTGGGCTATCCCGGAAGGATATATACCTTCACAAAGTACCGGACCCGACCCGGAATTTACCAGTCATGAGACTGCTTGTATTTTGAATGCCGGGGATAATGAAGCCAATATCGAAATAACCATATACTTTACTGATAAAGATCCGGTTGGTCCTTACAAGTTGAAAGTGCCGGCAAGGCGCACCCTGCATTTAAGGTTCAATAATTTGAAAGATCCTCAAGAGATTCCCCGAGATACTGATTATGCAAGTGTTATCAGATCGGATGTTCCTATTGTGGTTCAACATACACGTTTGGATTCTCGACAAGCAGAAAATGCATTATTAACGACTATTGCTTATTCAGTGAATGAATGAATCACTAAGATGATTTTTATGGATTGTCCTATCTAATCTCATTTCCAAATCAAAACTGACTTTGTTGGCTTTACCTTGCTGTATTATTTATACTGCCTACGGCTCGTCTTCGTGTCATTTTTGATTGGGAATAGAATAACCATGAATAACAGGCGACTGTAGAAATCGTCATATCCTGTATATTACTGATAATTTAGCGATCAGATGCTTAATCTATCGTTAATCTGAATTTCATTTCATCATGGACAGCGCTAAGAGCCAGCCTTGTTTCCATAACCAGAAAGAAACTTGCACAAAGCAACATCATAATACCTATTATAAAGAATGAAATTAAAATCCAAGATCTGATCCAGTTCAAAATTTCAAATATACCGATAAGCAAACTGGTGGCAATAAAAAAAAATAATGAGATATAGAGAAGTGTCATTGCACGCTGCAATAAAATAGATCTCTTTGCTGCTTTCTCCAATTGCCGGAACAGCATTCGTTGTTCCGGCTCCGGCGCTGATTTATTTCCTTGTTTTATCTCTTTGAATTCAAAAGATATTTTTCTTGTTCTGTCAATGCTTCTATTGAGCCTTTGAGAAGTAGTCAATAAAAGTGACCCGCAAGCAAGAATTAATACTGCGGGAGTGATCATGGCGGTAAGGACAGTTACGCTAACTGAAACCTCTTCCATATTTATCAGCCATCTGTTCCATAAGCCATTGTTCCCATAATTGCTACATTTTTATGTCCTGTATTCATTCGCAGAAATTGAATAATAACCTCATGCTCTGCTTCAATTACCAATGCATAGTCTGTTGCAAGGAAAACAGGAAAAGGATCGATCAGATCATTGATGCGAATTTTCCTTAAGCGCTGACCTTTGATTTCAAAAAAATAATTTTCTATAGGCTCCTGATCAGGATGATATACAGTTAACTTTAATTTCACTGTACTCATGCCTGTATTCAATATGGCTATTCTATCTTGGCTTAAAAAGTCAGGTTCTTTCCCTGTAGTTTGTAATGGAATATGTCCTGCCGGGATTACCCATTTCTTTTTACCTATCGCTTGCATCACAGATCAAAAATTTGCTTTTGTAAGTATCTGTTTATAAATATCCCTCTCGGATCCATTTTTTTTCTTATCTCCAAAAAGTCATTCCATCTCGGATAACACTGGCTGATTTCTTCGCTTTCTAAATTATGCTTTTTACCCCAGTGGGGTCGTCCATCAAAGCTTCTAAAAACGGCTTCAATCGTTCTGAAATATTCTTCAAAAGGAGCGCCGGCATTTTGATGTAAAGAAATAGTAGCTGTATCTCGTCCGAAGCAGGGACTAAGATAAAAATCATCTGCTTTTATCGTTCTGTAAAGAACTCGCCAGGCAACGATTTTTCTGAACTTGGCCTTGATTATTTTTCGTATTTCTTTGAAGCATTCCGGACCAGCCTCGAGGGGGAGCGCGTATTCTATTTCATCAAATCTTAAATCTCGTTGCTTAGGAAGAACATCAATAGCCCAACCTGATTTCTCTTCTACACATTTTGCATAGGCCAGCTTTTGTAATCCCTTGCCCGGCTCATTAAGAATACGTAATTTCGCCAGATCATTACGTGGATACCAGTAAAAATCAAAATTACGATTTTCATTGATGAGCTCTACAAGATGTTCAAGACAATCCTCAATATGCGTACACCATTCTTTTCTTATGAGTTGGAAAGCAGGTAAAAGCTTGAGTTTCATTTGGGTCATGATCCCAAATGTGCCCAGAGATACGCGTAATGCATCAAAGAACTCTTTCCCGTGCTGATCTTCAGTAAATTCTTTTATATGCCCATCAGAACAAATCATCCTACAACCAACCAACATTGAAGAAAGGTTCTTCAATTTTATCCCTGAGCCATGAGTTCCGGTACTGATTGCGCCAGCAATATATTGAATGTCTACATCACCGGTATTATGGAATGATAAGCCATGGTCAAGTAATCTGCTTCCCCCCTCTTTTACAGTCAGCCCGGCTCCTATCCATGCCGTTGAATTTTCCTTATCTATATTATCAACTGATCTAAAATGTTTAAGAGAAAGAAGATTTTCATCTGTAACCACCAGGGGAGAGGAGGAATGTCCTGCTCCCAGCATCCTGATTTTTTGGTTATTTTTTAAAATAGTCTCAACAATCTCCAATAACTCCTGTTCACTGGCAGGTTCAATAATTTTGCCTGGAGTAAATTTTAGACTTCCCGACCAGTTTGACCATGTATTCATGTAACTTTAAATATCAGCCCGAATTTTTTATAAGATTGGGTTAAAAGTTAATAATAATGGAAATCATAAGCTTTTGAGTTCAGGGATAACTTTTTCAGCAAACACTTCTAAGAACTGCTCCTGTTTTTTATTCACGTTATGGAGAATCAGATCAGAAAATCCCATATTTCTATATCTTATGAGCCATTCAATATGTTGATCTGGCTCATCTGAGACATTTACCATCTTTTTTAATTCTTCAGGCTTAACATGCTGGGCAGCTTGTTCGAATTGTTGAGGATTTCGGAGCTGAGACTGCAAATCACTAGCAAAAATGTTTGTTCTCCATTGTTGGTGCGCCCCATGCAAAGCATCATCAAATTTTTTGTCATACGACAACTGTACTTTTAGCTTGATGGGTTTATTTTCTCCTCCATTTTCTTTCCATGCATCTACTATTTCTTTCAGTCTTTCCTCTGGTTGAGAAATAGTAATTAAGCTGTCAGCCCATGAAGCCATCCATTTTGCGGTCTCGGGTGTTAAAGCAGCACCTGTTACCGACATTTTTGATTTTGGAGTGGTATATAAGGTAGCTTCCACTACCTTTATTGGTTCTTTAGTGGTAACTGTTTCACTCCTCCATAATGCTCTCATAATATCCACAGAAGCTTTTAATCGCTCATTTCTTTCAGGTTTGGTTGGCCAGTATTCACCTAAAATAGATTCGTTAAGTGCCTGACCACTGCCCACTGCAATCCAGAATCGTTGTGGAAACATTTCATCCAAGGTGGCTGCGGCCTGAGCAATTATTGCCGGATGGTAGCGGAAGAATGGACAAGTAACTATTCCAAAATTAAGATCTGTCTGGCTTAAAGCCGCTCCCAGCCATGACCAGGCATAACCACTGTGGCCTTGATCAAAATTCCATGGAGAAAAATGATCTGAAGACAACCCAAATGAAAAACCTGCCTCAGCGGCTTTTTTGGCTAATTTAAGTAATTCTCCAGGTGAAAACTGTTCATGGGATATGTGATAGCCAAGGTTTAGCATATTATTTGCATTAAACGAGTATTAGTTTTTTTCTTGGAATTATCTATATCCATCTAAAACTATATGAGTTTAGATTGAATTCACTCAAGCTTATTTCATCCCCATACTGCTCATCCTCAAATATTGGAATCATCCTAAAGGGGATAATATCTGTTGTAAAGCTGGTTTTTACCTTATTTGAGGATGAATTATAGGCTACCATAAGTCATTTCATTTCTAAATCGAAACTGACTTCGGCGGCCTGACTTTGTCTTCTTTGCCTTGCCGTATTATTTATACTGTCTACGGCTCGCCTTCGCGTCATTTTTGATTTGGAAATGGAATAAGGTTTCTTTATATTTGAAAAACCATGCTATAACCTTTTGCTATCAGATTGCATCACATCTGAATTTCCCTCGCTGGTAATAGAATTTTGCTTTCTGATCCTTATTAGCGTAGTAATCCGCTAGAGGCGGCAAGGCGCGCAGAAGAAACAAGCGGCGTCAGAGCTTGAGGAGTAAAGTTGGAATGTCGCGCTGGAGAAGACCGACCCATCACTGGTGCTAATCCGCCCGTTTTTTAGCGTGGTCATGGGTCACGTCGGCGACATTGGTGAGTCCGTGGCAACGGACATCCCGTTTGAAAGAGTGAGTACAACGATGTACCTGAACCAGCGCGACATTCCAATAGAGATAATGGAGGATGTCATGGCAAAGTTCAAGCGAAGTAAATTGGAGTTAATCCATCCGAATGCAGCGGGGATTGATATTGGCTCTGCGAGCCATTTTGTGGCGGTACCGCCGGATCGAGATAACAAGCCGGTAAGGGAATTCAAGAGTTTCACCGCAGACCTGAATGGTTTAGCGGACTGGTTAGAGGCCTGTGAAATTGACACTGTGGCAATGGAATCGACGGGGGTATACTGGATTCCACTGTATGAACTTTTGGAGTCGCGCGGGCTGACTGTGTATCTAGTAAATGCGCGGCACGTTAGAAATGTTTCTGGCTGGAAGTCGGATGTACTGGACTGCCAATGGTTACAGCAACTGATGAGCTTTGGGTTGTTGTCTGGCGCATTCCGTCCGAAAGATGAGATATGTGCACTACGAGCCATATCTCGTCAACGCGATATGCTGATCCGTTATCAGGCGCGACATGTGCAACATATGCAAAAGGCTCTGGCGCAAATGAACATACAATTGGCGAACGTGATTTCGGATATTGTGGGCGAAACCGGTCAAAAGATCGTTCGTGCCATCATTACTGGTGAGAGAGATGGGCACATCCTGGCGAATCTCAAGAGCAATCGCATCCGGGCTGGCAAAGACGAGATTGAGAAATCGTTAATCGGGAATTGGCGGGAAGAACACCTGTTTGCACTCAAGCAAGCGATGTCACTCTATGACGCCTACAGCGAACGACTCACCGAATGTGACCGGCAGCTTGAAACCATGCTGGCGGCACTTCAGGTGCACAAGGTAGAGATCTGCCAGAAGAAGCGCCGCTCCAATGTCAAGAACGCTCCCAAATTTGATTTGCGTGCCCATCTGATTGGCATGTGTGGGGTTGATTTGACGCGAATTGACGGCATCGAAGTGACGATTGCGATGAAAGTCCTGAGTGAAGTGGGCGCTGACATGAGCAGGTTCAAGAGTGCGAAGCAGTTTGCCTCGTGGCTTGGGTTGTGTCCTGGAACAAAGATATCGGGCGGAAAAGTGCTATCGGGGGCAAGCAAGCGCACAGCGAACCGTGCGGCTCAGGCACTGCGCATGGCGGCAGTTTCATTGAAATCCAGCCAGTCTGCACTGGGTGCCTATTACAGAAGATTATGTGGCAGACTCGACAAGGCAAAGGCAATCACAGCGACAGCACACAAACTGGCGCGCTTGATCTACACGATGCTAACGAAAGGAACCGAGTACGTCGATAAAGGGCAGGAGTACTATGAGGAGCGATATCGTCAACGCGTGTTGCATCATCTGACTGTTCGCGCTCGGAAGCTGGGGTTTAATCTTACCCCTGTTCCTGAGGCTACTTAATATTTGCTGTAAAACCATTGTGTTACATTTGTTTCTTGAAAGATGCCAAAAAAATTTAGAAAAGAATCAGGATGATTTTGCTGATCAAAAACATTTACTTTTATATAAAAATGCCTATATTTAGTATCTCTGCTGTTTTGCGTATCCAAAAACCATGGATGTTCTACAGAAGTGTGATTTACAACCAGATCAATGATGATCCGGATGCCTCTCTTGCTGGCTTCATTGACTAGTTGAGAAAAATCATTCCAAGCCTGCTGTGAACAGATTATAAATTAAGCAAGCTGGTGAATCGCAAGTGAAAACATGACCAGGATCTAATTATATTGACAATTAATGTCTATTGGTCGACACTTTAAAGCACCGATGTACAAAATGTTGTAGTGCCAATTGCTTTTTACATCGGTAAAGCAGCAAACACAGATAAGTATTACTTCCCCGATTCACAAATATCGAAAGGAAAAGGGAAATTATGGTCTGGCTTTTGCTATTACATATTGTTGCCGTGTTATGTTGGTGCGCGTCATTGCTGTATCTGCCCGCATTAATCGTTAGTTCGGCATCTCAACAATCTACCAGCGTTCAGCAGCGCCTTATGGACGTAGTGGTTATGATCTACAAGTTGTTCACGACACCCGCTGCGTTGATTGCGATTATCTCTGGCACAACCATCTTTTTGCTAGAGGAAATAGCAGATTCCTGGCTGATACTTAAGCTTACGCTGGTCTTTTTCTTAGTTTTGTGCCATGCCTTCAGCGGTTGGATTATTTTGCATAATCAGCAGGCATCCTACAAAAAAGTAATTCTATCTTGCCTATTTTTAGGCATAGGGATCGTGACACTGATATTAACTATTATCTGGGTTGTGCTGACTAAACCTTTTTAGGAGTTGATCATGCGATATCTGGAGCTATCTATATGGGATAACAAATCAGGATTTAATATTAACACCAACGGCGTGGTGGTAAACCATTTGTCCTCCCAGAAGGCTGGTGATGGTTATCAGCACAGCTGTCAGCAGCGAGATATGCAAACCCCAAGGGTCGAAGCTGCTTTCGCTGTTATAGCGCAGCAACCAGTTGAACGAAGCGAGCGCCAGCGTCATGATGGCCAGCAATGCATGAATCCAGGCAATAAGCAGGGAACGAATACGCGGTACAAATACCAGGTCAATCAAGCCGGCTATTCCTGCCAGCCAGCCACCCAAACTGCCCAAGCCAGCCAGCCACAGACCTACGCGTATCCAGAAAGGGTCATCTGTGTACAGATAAACCAAATCAGCACCTACCAATCCAAGCAAGAAGGCAACAGGAAAATGAATCAGCATGGGATGAATTGGGTGTCCACCAATAGACATACGACTGATAATCGGTTGTTGTGCCATGGCTATACTCCTCGGCAAAAGTTAAGAATAAAAACGTTAACGATTAGTCATAGTTTAGTGCTGTTAGAGGCGATTAGCATTCTTTTTTTTCTAGCTGGCTGCAGCGGTCCTCAATCTGCCTTGAATCCAGCTGGCCCCTCAGCGCATGCTGTAGCCGATTTATGGTGGGGAATGCTAGGCTTTTTTGTATTAGTACTGCTAACTATGGTGGCATTATGGTTGTATGCCATGTGGCGTAAGCCTGTGTCAATGACTAAGGCGCAAGCGCGCAGAATATCCAGTTGGTGGATTATTGGTGGAGGGGTAGCGCTGCCTACTATTAGCATAATTACGCTATTGAGCTTTAGCATTCCGATGGGCTTTCGTATGTTACCGTTACCGCTGGAGGAACAAACGCCGCTACGCATAGAGGTGACTGCACGCCAATGGTTATGGCAGATTCGTTATGCTGATACACGCGTGGTGACGATGAATGAGCTGCATTTGCCGGCTGGCATACCGGTGGATGTACACGTGAGCAGTGCTGATGTGATTCATTCCTTCTGGGTGCCAAGATTGAGCGGCAAAATTGATGTCATCCCGGGGCGGACTAATATTCTGAGACTTCAAGCCGATGCGCCGGGGCATTTTCGTGGACAATGCTCGGAATTTTGCGGTCGTGGTCATGCTCATATGATATTGTCAGTTGTGGTGCATACGCCCGAAGAATTTGAAGCATGGCTGGAGGAAAGAGGAAAAGAGCTATGAATGAGACAATTAGAAAAGATCCGGCTGCTCTCCATGACGATTTTATGAAGGTGTGGGGTAATCCGCGTGGCTGGCGGGCATTGACTATTGTTAATCACACGACGATCGGCTTCCGCTTTATGGTCACAGGCGGGGTGTTCTTTCTGATTGGTGGCTTATTAGCCATGTTAATGCGTACCCAGTTAGCGTTGCCACAGCAAGAAATCATCGATGCCGAATTGTACAATCAATTGTTTACGATGCACGGCACCATCATGATGTTTTTATTTGTAGTGCCAATGCTCGAAGGATTAGCGCTTTATTTGATTCCTAAAATGATTGGAGCGCGTGATTTATTGTTTCCTCGGCTCAGCGCTTTTGGTTATTGGTGTTATTTGTTTGGCAGCATTATTCTGCTATCTAGTTTGTTGTTGGGAATCGCTCCAAACGCCGGTTGGTTCGCTTACACACCCTTGAGTAATGCCGTTTACTCACCTGGACCCAATATCGACTTTTGGTTGCTCGGCATCACTTTTGTTGAAATTTCGGCAGTGTCAGCCGGTGTCGAGTTGGTCGTATCAATTCTGCGTAGCCGTAGTCCCGGCATGGGTTTGCTGCAAATGCCGCTGTTTTGCTGGTACATTCTAGTCATGGCATTTATGATTGTATTTGGTTTTCCTCCACTGATTCTTGGCAGTATCCTGCTGGAACTGGAACGGGCGGCAGGTATGCCCTTTTTTGATATCGCACGCGGGGGAGACCCCATCCTTTGGCAACATCTATTCTGGCTATTCGGTCACCCGGAAGTTTATATTATCTTTCTGCCAGCCGCTGGAATTGTCTCCACGTTATTGCCGGTATTTGCGGGTCGGCCTATCGTAGCTTATCGATGGGTTGTGCTGGCGGTTATTTCGATCGGTTTTCTCAGTTTCGGCCTATGGGTACATCATATGTTTGCCATTGGGATCCCAAAACTGGCGCAGGCTTTTTTCTCGGTGGCCAGTATGTTGATCGCGATCCCCACTGGAATTCAGTTTTTTGCCTGGTTAGCGACATTGTGGACCGGGCGACCAGTGTATCATATTCCCATGCTCTGGCTGACTGGCTTTTTAGTAATTTTCGTAGCAGGGGGATTGACGGGTGTCATGTTAGCAGTGGTGCCATTCAATTGGCAGGTACATGACACGCATTTTGTCGTTGCTCATTTGCATTATGTGATAGTTGGCGGCGTGCTTTTTCCCTTGATAGCTGGTTTGTATTATTGGTTACCCCATTTTTCGGGGCGGATGCCATCTGATAAGCTGGCGCGCTGGGGTTTCTGGCTAACATTTATCGGTTTCAACACCACGTTTCTGGTGATGCATTTAACCGGGCTGCTCGGTATGCCACGACGAAATTACACCTATGATGCTGGTCTAGGCTGGGATTTGCCGAATAGTATATCGTCAGTGGGCGGATTTATATTTGCCATGGGGATCGCGATGATTCTGCTCGATATCCTATTGCATTTCCGTATGGGTCGCCCGGCTGGGTCAAACCCATGGCATGCTGATACATTGGAATGGGCAACAAGTACCCCACCTCAGCCTTATAATTTTATCAGCTTGCCGGATAATCCAACACGTCACCCAATGTGGCGCAAACCCGATTTGCAAACGTCGATTGCAGAAGGTTGTCACACACTTTCCGAGATCGATCATGGACGACGTGAGACCTGGGGGTCGGATCCCATCACTGGCAAAATACGTGAAATTATCCATTTGCCCGGGAACTCCTGGTTGCCTTTTTTTACGGCTTTGGTCTTGGCAGTATTGTGCATTAGTCTTTTGCTTCGAACTTATGATTTAGCTTTGGCCGCGGTAGGGATTAGCTCGATATTATTGCTGCGCTGGTCCTGGATAAATGGTGCACATCCCGGCGCAGCGCCTGATGCCACTGTTGTGCCTGGTTACCCACCTTTACATTCACGTACCTTTGATAGCCCTGGTTTATGGGGCATGATCGTAACGCTGCTGGCCGATAGTGCACTGTTTTTATCCTTGTTATTCGGCTGGTTCTTTTTGATGATTATCGCACCGCATTGGCGAGCACCCGAGGTACCACCACTGCCCTGGTTGCCGTTATTGATAACTGGCGGAGTGCTGACGGTTGCTGCGATCTGGTATAAACGCCTGTTGCGAAGATTGCGTGAAGGAGAGGGGAGGCATCTTCAAAGTCAACTATGGGGTATCGCCTTAATTGGCTTTGTGCACTGTTTGCAGTTAATTGGAATTTGGATAAATTCGACTTTGACAATAACACAAACTGCGCATGATGCGGTTATTACTGTCATCTTGATGTATCTTCTATTTCACAGCGCACTTGCAGCCATCATGACAGTATTACAAGCAAGGCGAGTCGCTTATGACTATGTCGGAAAAACTGTCCCGTATGAAGTTGCAGTGGTGGAACCCTGGTGGTTATATACAACAAGTGTGTTCTGGTTGGGTGTTGCTGCTATCTTACTGTTACCTATCGCTTGGGGAGTGAATTGAAATGCTTTCTCCTTATCATCCTTTACAACTGGCTTTAGGATTAACGATATGGATTACCTGGTTTGCATTGATGTACGGCGCATTAGGAATCGCGTGTGAAGTAGCGCCACCACCGATTGAACAGGGCTCGTTTACCTGGATTAATGTTGCATTATTGTTGACAACGTTAGCGATTACTGGGTTACTTTTTTATTGGGCCCATCAATGCTGGCGCGCGGCGCATGCAGTAAACAAGCCAAAAGATCCATCACGCACGTTTATCGCCAACTTAGGAGCCAGTATAAATTTGGTGGGTGCAATAGCCACACTGAGTCTGGGTTTGATGGTATTGCTATTACCGCCATGTTTGTAATATTTGTCCTGTTAGTTGCTGTGGTCCTACCGGCCAGTTCTGTAGAGGCGCATGATGGAATTAAAGGTGTAGGGGATGCGTGGCTGCCGTTTACTATCAGCATGATAACACTTATGGTTTTCTGGTGTATGTATGGTATTGGAGCGCGACGCATTCCATCTCTGATTGAGCGTTGGTTAGCATTCAACGTGGCTAGCCTGGTCGCGGTTTTGACCATGCTCATTCCGTTGGGTGGCTGGGTGGAAGAAAGCTCAGCCATGCATATGATTCAACACATGTTGATTATGGCTGTGATCATGCCGCTTTATATGCTGGCACGACCATTACCCCAATGGGTGGCAGTAGGTGGATGGCCGGTTGTCTGGTTACTTAAGCCACTACTATATTTTAGCCGCTATCCAATGCATACAGCTTTTTTGCAAGGTGTCATCATCTGGTTCTGGCATACGCCCAAATTTTATAATTTAGCATTGGCAAACCCATGGTGGCATCTGATCGAACATATTTGCCTTGCGCTAGGCGCCTGTGTATTCTGGTGGTCGGTATTAAACAGGCGCACGGCGGTCACTTTATTGGCCTTGTTGTTTACCCTCATGCACACGGGCATGCTTGGTGCTTTGCTTACTTTTGCGCAAATCCCTCTTTACAACGATTCGCGAGATTTTAACGATCAACAACTAGCTGGTCTGATCATGTGGGTACCGGCAGGCTTACCCTATCTTATTGCAGCTATCTGGTGCAGTTTGTATTGGTTCAGAGATACTGATGGCGCGGTAAGCTTCTGGAGGGATTCATAGTCTATAAATTTTGTAAGCGGATGGGAGGAATCAGTTAAAACTACATCCACTAAGTGAGCAAGAACTAATCTACAAGAAACGCGCCCGAAGATCCTGGAGAAAAAGAAAGGGGTATTCAGGCAGATCGTGACAATAACCGAATTTTGGATGATTGCAGTTACATATTGCTGTTATGGCAAAAAGTGATCTTGTTGATGTGATTGTCGCCTTTATCGGCCTTGGGGAAAATCAATCCCATGCCACAATACTTTTTTGCGGTGGCGGCGCTAAGAAGTGCCTTGAACTTTCGCAATAATCAACGTTTTATGAATGAATCCTCAGTCTTTATCCGACTCGCCTCCGCGCCAGTGCTTTAGCTGCAATACAAAGGCAGCTGGCACGTGAGCCATACCGAAAGAACTGATAAAGATCAGGGCCTGTTCCAGCCCCTGACTTTCCGTGTATACGAAAGCCATTGCCCAGCCGAAGGCAAGGCCTAGCACGATCAGAAACCCTCTCGTTATCCAGCGGGTACTGGATGAGTGGGTACTTATGCGGTGGTGAGCCCATACTGCAGCGAACAGGGTTGGAAGGCACAACAGAAACAGAAATAAAGTGTTCATAATAAGACAGTAGAGTTAGTGAATTTGGTCAACAACGCTGGCAATAATATTAAATTCGCACACAGAGCCATTTGAAAAAGGACGAACGTAGTCGCAAAACAGCCATAATCCCTTTTCCATATCATCTTATTTTCAATTTTTACTTCTCCAAATTTAAAGTTATTTACGAGGTTTTACAAATTCTCCTTTACCTTACCGCTGATTCCATTTCTAAATCAAAATTGATTATTAAGTGTGTCAAGTCATTGAAATTAAATCGATAAAAAACTTAATAAATATACACTTCAGATTCAAAAATAGATTAACTTCTTTGTTTTCACAAATAGCGCTGAGTTCTCCCAAAGAAATGATATCGATGAGGCTTTTTTTCGTCTCGCTGATGTATATAAGAAAAATAAACGCTCTTTTTAATACAACCGAATATACTGGGAAACAGTTTGATCGTTAATTGAACGAAAAGTTATCCGAAATTGGTAAAATTTGTGTTCAAACAGCTAAAAAAGTTGGCCTGGGTCCTTTTTTCGCTATTAGTATGAAAGATGACCAGGGGAAAAGTCAGCTCAATCATGAAGAGAGGTGAAAAAGCCGAGCTGCGATTCAGATAGGCTCGAACGGATCAAGGATCTGCACAGGTGCTCTGGGTGGCGTCCGTGAGGACAAGCCGAGATGATCAGGAATGTTGGTGGTTGCAGCTTTCTTCAGAAGGACAGTGATGATTTTCAGGGCTGCACCGCAATATGGGCAATGCACGATGTTGATATCAAATACACGCTTGAGCAAACGCGCCCAACTGATGCGCATAGAAACTACAGAAAGTGGTGCATTCTTATTCATATCGGATGGGTATTTTTGTTTTTTTTTTGCTGCCAGGGATAATCTCGGAGCAAAGCTTGTCATTCGCGTAAGTACGTCATGGAACGAATGAGGTTGAGTCTTGGTTGGGGAGCCAGCGCAGCCAGCCGTGGCATCAATTCCAGCAGCAACCTCACGATATGGAGCATGCTATCCCCCCGTTGAGGCTCAAACATTCTAGCAGTAATGATGGAAAAGTCTCTGCATGTAATCACGAGTTGAATGGCTGATGCGATCATGCAGTTTTTCAGAGGTGATTTATGGGGCTATAGAAACTACTAATGGACGCTGCGACTCAAAAATACCAGCAATCCGGCAAACTACTTTACGAACAGGGGCGGCTGAAAAAGGGCGATTTGGACCGAGAAGTATTAAGCTATAAGCTATTGCAGTATTTTATAGTCGTTTACGAAACTCCGTCAGCTGGTTATGAAAAAGCGGTGCGTGAGCCGATCTTGCGCTTGACGCCTGAGCGGCAGTTGGAAAACAAAGCAAATATTCGATTGATTTCTCGTGCGCTGAAGATGGCGCTGAGAATTCAAGAGGTTTATTAGGTTGATTATAGATCGTAGATGACCGTTCCTTACCCAGTTAACTTCGCTCATCTTGCAATACGGAGGAGATCTCTTATGTCGTTTTTTAGCACAATTCTTGAGAAGTTGGGCCTTCGGAAGCAAACACAAACTAGTATCCCAAAAGAGCTACTCGACTGAGCAGTGTCCGAAGCAACCGTTGCGGTATACCGGACAATCGTCCGACAATTTCCAGCGGCCAGCGTTGCGTCGTTTTATCCGGTCTCATAGTCCACGCTGTTCAACCCCGCTTGTACCCTGCCTCACGGTTGCGTTGGAGGAAGAATGGGAAGAGGTTTCTTTAGCCTGATGAATTTAAACTGCGGCGTTATAGGCAGACGCAAAAGCCATGAGCTTTGGCACAGCACGATGCCTGATTTGACTGATTCTAAATCCCAATAGAAAAGTAAATAATATTAGATATATTTTTATTTATTTACATAGCGTTATGTGGAATTATAATTTCAGTTTCTATTAAGAATTGGAATGAGGCTATTTATTATGCGTTCTGTGTGAGCAAGATTTTCCACGGCAATAGTATGGAGTCTCTCCACCAAACAGAAGAAGGTACACGAATGACTACGATACTGCGCACTCGCTGGATGCTGAAAGACGCTTCAACAATTTTGCCGGCTGTTCAAAGCGCCCGCGGAGAGCAGCGAGTACGGAACATGCCAGGTCTTTTTCGGCCCGATCTATCTGAAAGAATACTGCATCGCCTGAGCTGCCGTCACGAGCTGATCACCCGCTCGTTACTTTTTTATCATCGTTCGCCCCCGGTTGATGACGTAATCCAATCCGCCGACACGAAACCACCGGTAGTCGAGCGCTTCGAGGGCCATCCGGTGGATGCCGTCCTCGCCGGATTCGTGCTCCTCCTCGGCAAGTAGATTCGACAGGCATTCACCACCCTCTACACCTGGCTCGAGGGTGATTTCGTGCGGGATCTTGTCGAAGTTGTGCATGACAATCACCGTATTGCCGCGCCAGTCATATCGCAGGGCCAATACATGAGGCGACCCAGTATCGAGGATCGTGCACTTTCCCCATCCGATCTCGGGGCATTCCTTGCGGAGTCGTATCATCTTCGCTGTCCAGTTCAGCAACGAGCTCGAATCGCGCCTTTGCGCTGCTACATTGATGTGCTCGTAGCTCCAAACCCCCTTGCTGATGACTGGATGGACGAGATCGTCGGCGGTGGAAAACCCGCCGTTCAGCGTGTCCGCCCACTGCATGGGTGTACGTACAGCGTTTCGGTCTTCGAGATCGAGGTCGTCGCCCATTCCCAGCTCGTCGCCGTACCGGATTATCGGTGTGCCGGGCAGCGAGAACATAGCGCTGTAGGCTAACTCCTCATGCCGTCGGTCGCCGAGCATTGGAGCCAGACGCCGCCGGATGCCGCGGCCGAATAGCTGCATGTGCTCCTCCGGCCCGAACTGCTCAAACACATGCTTACGCTGCTCATCCGTCAGTCTGCCGAGATCGAGCTCATCGTGGTTGCGCAGGAATTGCGCCCACTGGCCGGTCTCCGGCATGTCAGACGTCGCCTCAATTGCTTCGGCCAGCGGCCTCACGTCGCCGCTAGCGAGCGCGTAGAACAGGTGCTGATTGACGTAAAAGTTGAACATCATGTGGATGCGGTCCCCCTCGTCACCGAAGTACCTCTGGCTCTCCTCAGGCAGCACGTTGGCTTCCCCCAGCATGATGGCATCCCCGCTGCGCCACTGCATGAAGGTCCGGAATTCGGTGAGGTAGTCGTACCTCCGCTTTTTCTTTTGCTTGCCAGGTTCGACACTCTCAATCATGAACGGCAGCGCATCGATGCGAAACCCCTTTACGCCGAGCTGCAGCCAGAATCCAATGATGCGGCGGATTTCCTGGCGTACGGACGGATTGTCCATGTTGAGATCAGGTTGGAATTTGAAGAAGCGGTGGAAGTAGTATGCCTTCGCCTTCTTGTCGTAGGTCCAGGTGGCCTCCTGCCGGCCGGGAAATACCATTCCCTCGTTCCAGTCCTCCGGCCGCTTTTCCGACCAGACGTACCAGTCGCGCTTGGATGATTCCGGATCGCGTGCGTCCTGAAACCACGGGTGCTCGTCTGAGGTGTGGTTGACAACGAGGTCGATCAGCACCTTGATGCCGCGCTTCTCCGCCTGGTGCATGAATTCAACGAAATCGCCCCCGGAGCCGAGGCGGGGATCGACACCGAAGTAGTCGGTGATGTCATACCCATTGTCTCGATTCGGTGTCGGCTGGAAGGGGGCCAGCCAGACGGCATCGACGTCAAGAAACTGCAGATAATCGAGCCGCCGGATCAATCCGTTGAAGTCGCCGACGCCATCGCCATCGAGGTCCATGAAAGTCTCGAGATCGAGACTGTAGATCACCGCATTTTTATACCAGAGGTCTTCGATCATGTCGCGCGGGTCGTGTATAGAAAAAATAAATAACCTTTTTAATCACAATTGAATTTACCGGGAAACGGTTTGATCGTCAACTAAATGGAAAGTCATCCGAAATTGGCAAAATTTGTGTTCAATCAGCAATAAAAAGGGTTGGTCTAGGCCTTTTTCTTCGCTATCTGCATGAAAAATACCAAAGGGGAAGGTCAGCTCAATCATGAAGAGAGTTCAAAAAGCCGGACTGCGATTCAGATAGGCTCGAACGGATCAAATACCTACCCAGGTGTTCTGGGCGGCGTCCGAGAGGACAGCCGAGATGATCAGGAATGTTGGAGATGGCAGCTTTTTCCAGAAGGGCGGCGATGATTCCAAGGCTGCACCGCAATGCGGACAATGCACGATGTCGATATCGAACACTCGCTTGAGCAAACGCGCCGCAGGAGTTAGAAGGGCAGGGGTTCTCTATCCAGTTGGTATATAGCAATGCACCTGATCGCATGAGTTATTTATTACGACGAGATTATAGACGGCAGCTAATCAGCAGAGTAGACAGCAGCTACAGGCTATTAAATGTTTATTTCCATTCGGTACAGTCAATTCGGTCATAATCGTTAGCGATGGGTTATCCTCATCAGCAGCTGAACGACATACCAAGCTATTGCTTATCGAATAAAAAAGAATATTTCAAACTAATGAAAGTAAGTTCCGTCGTGATTGCCTCGCAGGCATGGGTAGCATTGGCTGGTGAAATTGGGGAGTTGCTGTCGGCCGATATCGTTGCCATACTGATTGGCGAACGCCCAGGATTGCGATCGTCTGACAGCTTGAGTATTTATATGACCATGCGCCCAAGGCTGGTTGTAGTAATGCAGGCCGGAACTTGCATTACTAATATTTGTTCCGAGCGGTTATCTTATTCCATTTCCAAATCAAAAATGACGGGAAGGCGAGCCGCAGACAGTATAAATAATACGGCAAGGTGAAGACGACAATGTTAGTTTTGATTTAGAAATGGAATTATGAAGCTGCTGCAAAAGAACTACTCTGGTTGGCAAAAGAAGCGATACGGCGAAAGCTGTCGGGTGTAACGTTAAAGGATGAAAGCAGTTTGCAAGAAATGGCTGTTATTGAGCAACATAGAGAACTGCTTTAACTACAGAAAAT
Source organism: Nitrosomonas communis (assembly GCF_001007935.1). Lineage (NCBI taxonomy): Bacteria > Pseudomonadati > Pseudomonadota > Betaproteobacteria > Nitrosomonadales > Nitrosomonadaceae > Nitrosomonas > Nitrosomonas communis. The sequence continues at coordinate 3,072,579 of NZ_CP011451.1, read as the reverse complement.
AAAAATTCTAGTTATTTTAATCCAGATAGTTACTGCTTACGGTAAAGGTGAGTAATGTCTGGAGTTCCATAGCTACAAACCCCAGACTTACTAAGAGGGGAGTGGATCCCCTCTCTTGATACGTTATTAACCCTCTGGAGTAATCACATTATCCCAGGTAGGCGGTTGACCAACCAGCGTGATCGATACATCATCGCCAAAGTTAACGATGAAATTATCGGCCTCTATTTTGATATTGGTAATATGGCTGGCTATCTCATCACGAGTTAAACCATAACCGGTGAAGTCCAGCATATCTCCTTCTTGGCCATTATATTTGTCAATTTTCCAGTGGCCCAGATCATGGAACACAAAATTATCTGCTCCTTCGCCACCTTGGCAATGTTCATTAGGACGAGCGTCGACATGTTTATGACCACCATGACCTTTACCACCATGGTCATCACCTTTGCCGCCTGATCCGCCTGGGCCTTTACCGCCATGATCATCATCTTTGCCGCCTGGGCCTTTACCGCCATGATCATCATCTTTGCCGCCCGGGCCTTTACCGCCATGATCATCATCTTTGCCGCCCGGGCCTTTACCGCCATGATCATCATCCTTGCCGCCTGGGCCTTTACCGCCATGATCATCATCTTTGCCGCCTGGGCCTTTACCGCCATGATCATCATCTTTGCCGCCCGGGCCTTTACCGCCATGATCATCATCTTTGCCGCCTGGGCCTTTACCGCCATGGTCATCATCTTTGCCGCCTGGGCCTTTACCGCCATGGTCATCATCTTTGCCGCCTGGGCCTTTACCGCCATGGTCATCATCTTTGCCGCCTGGGCCTTTACCGCCATGATCATCATCTTTGCCGCCCGGGCCTTTACCGCCATGATCATCATCTTTGCCGCCTGGGCCTTTACCGCCATGATCATCATCTTTGCCGCCTGGGCCTTTGCCGCCATGGTGATCATCTTTGCCGCCATGGTCAACAATGATATCATCCCAGCTGATTTGACCAGGTTGGACCCCTGCCAATGTGATCTCTACATTATCGCCAAAGTTAACGATGAGATTATCTGCCTCTATTTTGATATTGGTGACACGATTAGTTAGTTCTTCGCGCGATAAACCATACTTGGAGAAATCCAGCTTGTCTCCTTGCGATGCATTAAAGTCGTTAATTTTGTAATGACCCGCATCGTGGAGAATAAATTTATCTGCCCCCGATCCACCAGCGTAATGTTTATCTGGAAGTACTGCGATAGTATCATCGCCATTTGTCCCGTTGGTAGAGGTAAGCACTGCAGTAGTATCAACGCCTTCCGTACCGCTGGTAGAAGTATCAACCACAGTAGCATCAACGCCACCCGCGCTGTTGGTAGAAGTATCAACTGCAGTAGCATCAACGCCACCCGTGCTGTTGGTAGAAGTATTCTCTTGTTGGGAGTCACTTCCAGCCAAATTTTTAGTAGCTTCAATATTTACATTGTCACCGCTTGTGCTCGTCATATTTTCACTGCTTGTAGCCATGTTTTTCTCCTTTTATTGCAGGCTCATGTAACTAAATAATTTTTACTATCACATTAATATCGAAAATTGTTATCTTAAAATCCTTTATGTCCTCCTTTGATGCGTATAAAAGCTGCTACACTTATTATATGAAGCAATATTCATGCCAAGATATATTTTATTTATTTATCAATATCTTGAGCTATCCTTTCGGCAAGAAAATTGCAGAAAATGTCGTCAATAATTACTCAATTTTCATATAAATAACTATTTAATATATAAGACTATGTTTCTAAAGAAATTTATTTGTCTCAAATTAGCGACTAGTTTTATATTCAATGTGTAAGCAAATGTTTATGAATGTTTTATTTTGTCGTTGATTAGGAGTTGTGATATAAGAAGGAAGCTGGCCCTGAGAAATCCACGCCAAGATCAAGATGTCTGCGAATTCAATGCATCATTGTAGGTTTTAAGAATGAAGACTCAGCCGACAAATACGTACTTTGCGTCCAACCGGCTGAATGTAGTGAGTTTCATGCGGCGCTATACCGACAAATACGTACTTTGCGTCCAACCGGCTGAATGTAGTGAGTTTCATGCGGCGCTATAATTCTTATTTTGAAGAATTCGATGTCTCTAAGGTCATGCGCTCTTTTGTGCCGTACGAGGCAGGCTGAATTGCATGGAACTCAAAGCTTCTAAAATAGAGCCATGAAATGGAGAATAAAAATAGAACAATTACCCGATACGCTATAGTCAGGAATTTTGCGAATAGTCAGTCGAGTTTTTGAAGAAGCAATAAAGTAAATCCTGGTTGAGACAGCAAAGTAGCTATCTTTCTCTCTCCAATGGAGCCTTAAAGAATTGGGTTTGTGCTGATAGACAAGGCGAACTTATTCCTCCCATTTCCCAATTAAACATACCGCGGGGAGGGAGGTGCAGACAGGACAAATAATATATGACAAGGTGACGCTGACAAAGTCAGCTTCGATTTTGAGATGGAATAATTGAGCCCTCAATTAAAACGGTGTCAATAGCAACTGAAAAAACTATGTTTCTGTTTTAAATAAAGGAGCGCATTCGTTAAATGCTTCAGTAAGACTTTCATAAGCAAGGTCATTACTTTGGAAAATTTCCAAATTGAGCGACATTAAAGCAGTAGCTGACGCAAGGGAAAATCTTGGTAATAGACCTTACATTTGGCATTCTTTTTCTTTTTTCAACCTACTCATGCCAAATGTATGGTCTGACTAAAGCTTGCTAAAACCGGATCTGCTGCTCTTGCTCTTTGAAACTCAAAATTGACCTTAACCTTAGCTTTTTCCAAAGTTCTAGAAACTATTTCTGAATCGGGTGTGAATTTCTAATGGTATGTTTAATTTTCTTTGTTCAAAGCATTGCATTTATCGATAAATGCTTGCCGTTCAGTTTCATTATTTCTAAAAGCTGTAAGCGCTTTCTCCATTCCTTTCCCCGAACAATTGACTGCATTGGCTTCGGGAGGTCCTCCGTCGCAACCGATGAGAGCGATACTAAGGCCAATTATACAAACGAAACTAAATTTAATATTCATCTGAAAAATATTCTCCTATATAAAATTCTACTCTGGCTTGATGTGCATGCTAGAGTTCTTGATTGCTGAGCGTTGGTCGACCAACAAAAGCACTTTCATAATTATACCTGAATTAGATGACGCTGTATTGCTGGCAATAATATTCACCAGAGATATAAATCATTAATATGTTTTATCGGACCATGAAGGCTAAGTGTTATAGCATATAGTTTTGTGCAAACATTTCCTGGCGTAATGTAAAAAATAAGCCAATGCTTCGGGATCTGTCTTGCATTTATCGATCACCAAGTGATGGTCTTCTTCAGGTTCGCCAATCTGAAAAAGCCATGCGCGAATGATTTTAAGATCGTTCGCTAAATTTTTTGATGGTTTAGATCGTATTAAATCTTGGCTATTTGATACGATCTCAGTACGAGCAAATTCCTGAGCTGGTCTATCCATAATAGAGGTGTCATTCGATTTGAATTTAAGTGTTTGCCGTTTAGGTTTGCTCATGGTTTTATTTAAATATTATGTGATATTGTTGCCAAGTTACTAATAAAAAAGAAAAAACATGATTGCTATGGGCAAAAAACTACGAAAGCTTTCCGACTATTTTTTAGCTGTTTGTTTAAACAGAAATAATAACCTTAATAAATACAATAATATAAAGCTTGTGTAAGTTATTAGCAAGCTTTATGGTACTGATTATATTGATTTTTGTAATGTTAATAGCATGCTGGATGCTGACAACAATTTTATTGATATTGATTCATCTATTCGAGAATCTGATGGTTGTACTATATATCTTTGATTTTTATTGGTTATTTTTAGTAGAATTATTATTCAGGGGAGTTAGAAATACCTGAATTATTTGAATCATCATTAAGCAGGTGTAATTTTATTTTTAGAGTGATTGATTTTCAGGATTGTCTTTAACCTAAAAGTAGTTTTTGGATTTGAAGAGAGTTTTTTGCTTTTTTTCTTTTAAAGCATTTGATTTTGCATTCCATATCATTCCATTTCCAAATCAAACATAGCGCGAAGGCGAGCTGCTGACAGTATCAATCATACGGCAAGGAGAACCCGGTAAAGTCGGTTTAGAGTTATAAATGGATTAAGACACGCTCACTCATGATTTCAAAAGTGAGGGACTTTAAATGCTCGGCAACCGGACAGGCGAAACTTCCGGTCATTAACTGCTGCGGTTAGTGCAGTACAAGTGCGCTAGGGTGATGGATCAATATTGAGTAGTGATCATTTCGATGAGATACCCATCCACGAATTTCCAGCGATTTATGAAGGTAAGTTTCCAGTGCTGGAAATAAGGCGAGATTGTTATTATCGATTCGAATATCTACTTGATTATTTAAAACCAATTGAGTATACCGCTTATTTTTCTTCAATGACATGGGTGTTCCGAGGAAACGTTGCCAGCCACGTGATTTCTGCGATATTTGCGTAAGCGGCCGCGTTTGATATTCAGGTAGCGACCAAATTCCTGATTTTTGTCTTTCAGCTCGTTGCTGCGCCCTGATCATTGCATCAGCATATCTGAGATTTGGCGGCAGTAAATTGACTACCGCCAACCCTTTTTCCACGAGCATAAGGTTAAGATGCTCTCCATTTGGCAGATAGAGATGAGCAAGCAAGCGATTATAATGATCGTGTTTTTGTTGATCATATTCCAGGTATACTTTCTGATTCTTTAATTTTTCCTGTAACCACTCTTTAGCAGCTATACTGCCAGCTTCTCCATCGCGATAACGGCTTTTGACTTCGGGCGCATTAATACCCAGCAATCTTACGCGTTCTCCCCCTTTTAACACAACGGTATCTCCATCCAATACTTTAACTACTTGATGCCGGGTGCGATGTGGGATTGGTGAGAGATTTAATGGTTTGGCATCAGGAGCGGGGATATCTGAATAGGTGATATTGCCTTGTGCATCTTGGGTACGATAGATGGTGTCAGCAGCACAACCAGGTAAATGCAGGCCAATGAAAACAGTCAACAACCAGAATAATGATATTGTTATGATCGGTTTCATCTATTGCATGGTTTTACAATGAAGTTTAGACAGTGCCTTTTATTGAGTAGCGGTATAATTCTATTATGAGCACCTCTAAAAATTCATATTTGCGACCATCCGCTTCGCGGATTGCCTGCTTACTCTGTCTTGTCACAATTTTAGCAATGGAATTACAATCTTTACTGAAGTTTTGGTAATTTTTACATTTTGAACATATCATTGATTTTTTTTGTGAAAAACATAAAAATAGCATTGAGTTACTGATTCTTTATAAATAATTAGAAGATAAAATCATATCCATGAGCAATATGGATTAAAATCCAGCATTCTGCTTAAAATATATCAATTCATAGTTAGTCGTAAGTAATGTCTGCCCCACTGATCGAAATCAAAGATCTTGCTTTTTCATATAATACTCGTCCCATTCTGAGAAGTGTCAATATGACTATGCCTCGAGGCAAGGTCATTGCTATCATGGGGGGAAGTGGTTCTGGCAAGACAACCTTGTTGCGTTTGATTGGTGGAGAAATCAAACCAACTGCCGGTTATGTCAAAGTCGCTGATCAGGTGGTACATAAACTCAGCAGAAATGATCTTTTTAAATTACGCAGAAAAATGGGGATGCTGTTCCAGTTCGGCGCCTTGTTTACTGATTTATCTGTGTTCGACAATGTTGCTTTTCAGATACGTGAGCATACTAACCTTCCCGAATCTATGATCCGTGATTTAGTATTGATGAAACTACATGCGGTGGGCTTGCGCGGAGCGTATCATCTGATGCCGGCACAGCTTTCAGGAGGTATGGCGCGGCGTGTTGCCTTAGCTCGCTCGATTGCGCTTGATCCCATGCTGATCATGTATGACGAACCTTTTACCGGACTGGATCCCATTTCATTGAGTGTTATTGGTAGTCTCATTCGCCGATTGACAGATGCACTGGGCATGACTTCAATCGTAGTGACGCATGATGTGCAAGAATCCTTAAAAATTGTAGATTATGTCTATTTTCTGGCAGATGGGGTCATCGCAGCACATGGAACTCCGCAAGAAGTAAAGGATTCGGTTACTCCATTTGTGCACCAATTTGTGCACGGCGAAGAAGATGGGCCGGTCCCTTTTCATTATCCTGCAGAAGCTTATCAAGAGGATTTGAGGCTGGAGAATCATTTTGCCTAAACGCATTATTACCAGTATTCAAGCTGTCGGGCATCGGGTGATAGATAGTATTTGGCGTTTAGGTCGCGCCGCGCGCTTTTTTGCCTTGGTACTCCTGAAATCAACGACAAGCTTCTTACGTTTTAGTCTCGTTATACGTGAAATTTATTTTGTCGGCGTATTATCACTCATCATTATTCTGGTGTCTGGCCTTTTTGTGGGAATGGTACTAGGTTTACAAGGATACGAGACACTGCAGAAATATGGTTCTGAATCAGCAGTCGGGACGCTCGTGGCATTGTCACTGGTGCGAGAGCTGGGACCAGTGATGGCAGCACTGTTGTTTGCAAGTCGCGCGGGTTCTGCCATTACTGCGGAAATAGGTTTGATGAAAGCGACTGAACAGTTGTCTGCCATGGCAATGATGGCGGTGGACCCGGTTGCACGCGTGGTGGCCCCACGCTTCTGGGCAGGGGTTATTTCTATGCCACTATTGGCAGCCCTCTTTTCTGTTCTAGGCGTATTTGGAGGGTATCTGGTGGCAGTCGTTTTCATTGGGGTGGATGAAGGTTCATTTTGGTCCTCCATGCAGAATGCAGTCGATTTCCGCTATGACATTGTAAATGGCGTCATCAAAAGTTGTTTTTTCGGTGTGACAGTGACCGCGATAGCCGTTTTTGAAGGGTTTGATGCGCCTCCTACAGCTGAGGGGGTTTCAGGTGCGACCACCCGAACGGTAGTCACTTCTGCGCTGGCAATTTTGGGACTGGATTTTGTTTTAACCTCTTTTATGTTTAGAGGAGTAGATTGATGCAACGAACAATAATCGATTTTTGGGTGGGATTGTTCGTAATAGCCGGTATTGGAGCATTACTGATACTCGGATTAAAAGTGGGGAATCTCACGAGTTATAATACTGGCGAAAGCTATACCCTTACAGGAAATTTTGAAAATATTGGTGGCCTTAAAATTAAAGCGCCTGTCAAAAGCGCGGGAGTAGTGGTAGGGCGGGTCACAGATATCCAGTTTAGCCTGGAAACCTATGATGCGCTGGTGACAATGGCTATCAATGCTCATTATCGATTTCCTAAAGATACTTTTGCGAGCATTCTGACATCTGGATTACTTGGGGAACAATATATTGGTCTATCACCAGGAGGAGATGAAGAGATGTTAGCGGAAGGCGATAAGATAATGAAAACCAATTCAGCCATGGTACTGGAAGAGATGATTGGACGTTTTCTGTTCGATAAGGCTGCAGAGGATTAACATTTCTTAATGATTGATAAATTCTGATAAGGTAAACATGAAAGCACTTTTTCAAAAAATTATTATTCTAGTAACTTGTTTTTTATTGATTGTTCCAGTATCAGCCAAAGAGATACCTCCTGATCAGCTAGTGAGAAATACGGTGGATGAAGTTATCACTATTCTTAAGCAGGATGATGGTATTAAAAAGGGTCAGAAAGATCGTGTACTGGATTTAATTGAAACCAAGATACTTCCTCATTTCAATTTCACCCGTATGACTCAACTCGCAATGGGAAAAAACTGGTCTAAGGTTGAGGCTCAGCAACGAAAAGAGCTGGTCGGTGAATTTCAGACTTTACTTGTGAGAACTTACTCCAACGCACTAACGAATTACCGTGATGAAGTGATCGAAGTGACGCCATTGGCATCTCAACCTGATACCAAAACGACAACTGTCAAAACACGTGTCATCCAAGGCCGTGGCAGAGAACCCGTTCCAATCGATTACAGCATGGAAAAAACAAGCAATGGGTGGAAAGTATATGATGTGACCGTTGCAGGAGTCAGCCTGGTAACAAATTATCGGAGCACTTTTAATAGTGAGATTAAAAAAGCAGGGGTAGAGGGTCTGATTGCTTCACTTACAAAGAAAAATAAATCATTAGAAGGACAATAAGCGATTGCATTCTCTTCAATCATTCTTTTAAAGCAATGGTAATTCAGCGTGAAGGTAGAAGAATTTACGTGCGTGGCCCGGTCATTTTCGATAATGTAGTCGAAATGACCCGACAGGGAATCGCTCTTCTTGATGAAGATGGCCTGATAGTTGATCTGGCAGAAGTGATTGAACTTGATTCATCCGCGATCAGCATGTTATTCGAATGGTTGCGTGTCGCTCATACCAGGAATCAGCAGCTCTATTATGTCAATTTACCTGCGAATTTAGGCAGTCTTATGCAGTTATACGGCGTGACTGACTTTGTTCCGTTTGATCATACTATTACGCAATAAACTGCTCTTCCTCTATTCCATCTGATTGTCGTTTTTCTTCAAAGCTCGTTCTGCCATGATTGCAGCAATTGAAATCCACCAGCTTTATAAGCGTTATGGCGCATTTTCTGCCCTGGAAAATATTAATCTTTCAATCCATCCGGGTGAATTCTTTGCTCTGCTAGGCCCTAACGGTGCGGGAAAAACCACGCTTATCAGTATTCTTGCAGGGTTGACGTTGGCAACGAGCGGTCACGCTAAAATTATGGGGCATGACGTTGTTTCTGATTACGTTAATTCACGCAGAAATCTTGGGGTAGTGCCCCAGGAATTGGTGTTTGATCCATTTTTTACTGTCAGAGAAGCGCTCATCATTCAATCTGGCTATTACGGCATTAGAAAGAATGAGACTTGGATCGATGAGATCTTGCATCGTCTGGATCTTACTGCTAAAGCCGATACCAATATGCGAGCGCTCTCGGGCGGAATGAAACGGCGCGTATTGGTAGCTCAGGCGTTAGTACATAAACCGCCTGTCATCATTCTGGATGAACCCACTGCCGGTGTCGATGTAGAGCTAAGGCAGGCACTATGGTTTTTTGTTAATCAGTTAAACCGAGAGGGACATACGATTGTTCTGACTACCCATTATCTGGAAGAAGCAGAAGCATTATGTCATCGTGTTGCGATGCTCAAGCAGGGTAAAATTGTTGCACTGGATAGTATCCGGAATCTTATTAATGGGATTCAGGGATGCTCAATCCAGCTTCGGCTATCTTCCGAGGCACTGCCGCCTATTTTGCAAGAATGGCCTGGTAGCCGTCATGAGGGGTTGCATATCTTCAAAATAAAAGATTATTTCCAGGTTGAAACCTTACTTGCCATATTGCGTTCGGAGCATATCCAAGTTCTAGAAATGCAATTACAGCAGCCTGATCTGGAAGAAGTATTTATAAAAATCATGGGAGCCGAATCTTCGGATGTATCATGATTGGTTTTTACACATTATTTTATAAAGAGTTATTGAGATTCTGGAAAGTAAGCTTTCAGACAATATTGGCACCGATTTTATCGAGCTTACTTTATCTGCTGATTTTTTCCCATGTACTGGAAACCCGTGTACAGGTATATCCAGGAATTTCTTATACGTCATTCCTGATTCCAGGTTTAGTGATTATGGCTGTCTTGCAAAACACTTTTGCAAATTCATCTTCCAGCCTGATTCAATCCAAAATATCCGGTAATCTTGTATTTATTTTGTTATCGCCTTTATCTTATCTGGAGATTTTCCTGGCCTATATCGGAGCAGCAGTAGTGCGTGGCTTATTAGTAGGTTTAGGGGTTTACGGGGTAACGATGCTATTATATGACGTGCCACTACAGTTGCCTTTATGGAGTTTATTGTTCACGATTGCAGGTAGCATGCTATTAGGTGCACTGGGTATTATTGCAGGTATTTGGTCAGAAAAATTTGATCAACTTGCTGCTTTCCAGAATTTTATTATTTTGCCATTGACATTTTTATCAGGTGTATTTTATTCGATCCATTCACTTCCCTCCGGATGGCAATATTTATCACATTTGAACCCTTTTTTTTATATCGTTGACGGGCTTCGCTATGGTTTCCTGGGAACATCCGATATTTCCCCGTATTTTAGTTTAGGAGTTGTGATATCGTGTTTAATTGTGATTTCTTGGCTAACAGTATGGATGTTAAAGAGCGGTTATAAAATTCGCCATTAAACGTGAACAGATTAATTTATTCATCCCATTTCCACATCAAACCTGGCGCGAAAATAAGCCGTAGATAGTATTAATAATACGACGCGGAAAAGCGATAAAGCAGTCTGGGTTTTGAAATAGAATAAGCGTTTTCCTGGTTTATTCTCAGTACAGCAACATGAAATTTATTTATCTAAAGGATCGAAAATGATTACCTCAGATTATATTAAACAATGTATTGAAACATCTTTACCATGTGAATGGATTCAGGTAGAAGGAGAAGATGGGCGTCATTTTAGCGCTGTCATCGTTAGTGAACAATTCAAAGGAAAAAGTATGGTTCAGCAACATCAACTGGTTTACCGGGCCTTACGGGATAAAATGAAAGAAGAGATCCATGCATTATCCATGAAAACACTTACGCCTGAACAGTGGGAAGAATATAAACAAGCTGAGCAGCAGGCTTAGAGGTTGTAGAGTGGTCATAAAGAAGAAAACTATTCTCTGGTATATAGTAGGAAAAGGCGTACCGCTATAGTAGCTACCATAGCGGTATATTTTTTAGTTCCATTTCTGAATCAAACCTGACTTTGTCGGCTTCGCCTTGCCGTATGATTGATATTGTCTGTGGTTCACCTGCATGTCATGTTTGATTTGGAAATGGAGTGACCTATCAGTGATAGGTTGCTGCGCCGACATCTCTTGTTCTCGCCTTGTATTGTTGAGAACTCTGAATTTTTAGAGCACCCTTATTTTATCTTAATCAATTTTGCCCATAATTTGATAAGGATTTAGCTCTTGCCCAGAACTTCCATAAATTATTGGGTGTCATTATAAAGTTTTTTATGCCACTTTCATTTAAAACGGTAATCGTCAGTTGAGAAGTTATTCGTTTTTTCATTGCTTCCAGCAAGGGTATAAACCAGTTTTTTTCTAGCGAGCCTAAATATTCGCGCCATTCATATATATTCCTATATTGGGTTCTCCCCCATAGAGAATCAAGCACGATTAAATGGTTACCTGGTATGGCCTGGTGCTGCCACGCTTTTGCATCAGGAGGAAGTGGATGACGGTTTACGCCGCTTGCAACTGCCAGGGCATGAGTAAAAGGGTGATCACACCATATTTGGTTAAAAGTTGAGCGTATATTCTGTGGCATCATTCCTCCTCCCCAGAACCAGATGCTATTGATCGCCAATTCGCCATGCTCTTCTCTTTCCTGGTTAAGCGGATGCTGATGTAGCAGCATTTGTATCTCATTAAAAATGTTGTGCCATGCTGAGCTCTCTTTTCCAAGTGGGAGCAAATTATTGATATTTTTACCAATCATTTCGCTGAGCAGTCGGGTTTGCAAGGAAGGGATTTTGGGAATACGCACATACCAGCGATCAGCGTGGAGTGGTAAAAATAAGATACCATTTTTGCTGTAATACTGGTTGAGCGTATCGGTAAATTGTATCGATTCCTTTAAGGAAATTGAGAAAACCTGGCTGTCAGCTAACAGCATATGATTGTGCTGAATACGCAGATGAACTGGATCAGCGCGCAGCCAATACCCATTCTGATCAAATCCTTTGCCTGCCCCATCAAGTTGTAACATGATGGGTGCAACTGGCCAATCTTGTTGTTTCGACACACCGAACGACCGGCATAGCCATTCTTCTATTCCTTGAGGCTGACTCTCGGTATAACGGCTTTTAGCCAGGATGACTTCTAAAGCAGACAAAGACAAGTCGCTATAAACTTCAGGCCTTCCAGCTTCAGGCCAAAATAATCCTGGAATTAGAAGATGTATATGCATAAATTAAAGAAAGGTCAAAGAGGTAAGTAAAAATTATTACGAATAGAAATATCAGGAAGAGGGTGAAGCCATGATATAACTTCCATATGGGTAGCTTGGTGGCAGATTATTCTGAGTAAATAATTATAATCCAGGTTCAATTCTAATACCTCATAGCAAGCAGGATGCTCTATTTTTTCTCGGAATTAACTCGTTACTTTTCAAAACAAAGCAGGTTGGAAGTAGGATATTTAAAGCATTCAATCAATCCTAAATTATTTATGATGGCGCATTATATTTTTTTACAGCTTGTTCAGGTTATATTCATTTTTTAAATTTATAATTGTACTTTTAGTTAGATGTGATTCTGATATCACAATTAGTAGTAATTTTATTTTTATTATGTCAAACAGATAAAGTGCTCATTGCTAATTCCATTTTCAAATCAAAAATGACACGAAGGAGAACCGCAGACAGTATCAATCATACGACAAGGTGAAGCCGACAAAGTCAGTTTTAATTTAGAAATGGAATAAAGCAATAGCAATTAGCTCATCGCAACAAATAGAACATAAATAATTATCTGGCTTGATAATACCTAGTAAAATTCAGGAATCTTCTACCTACTTTTAATTTTTGTCGAAAAAATTCTATTTTTCCAGCCATCACAGTGATAGCCTTTATAGCCTTTACATTGCAATACATCATCATTTTGTTTAAATCTGCCTTAACTTTCCTAAGATCCAAATTAAAAGTTGATTAGAAACTATATGCGGAAATTTATTATCTTACTCAGCTTGTTTTTTTTATTAAGCCCTATTGTATGGGCTCAAGAGCCAGGCAAAGTATGGACTCAAGAGTCAGCTAAAAAGTTTTCCATCGAAGAAATCCAGCGTTTGGGATTGGAAGCAAATGGTTTAGTCCTGGCTGCACGTTCGCAAGTGAATATTGCTAGCGCAGGCGTAGTCGCTGCATCCGCCTATCCAAATCCAGAGGTTGTGGTAATGGCAGGTCCGGTCGATAGGCGAATCCCGGAATCCCTAACCGGACCAATGACAGACCAACGCACAGTTACAGTTAACCAGCCGATTGAAAATCCTTTTATGCGCAGCGCACGCATTGGTGCGGCAGAGGCTGGAGTTGAGGCTGGACGTGCAAGCCTGGATCAGGTGCGGGCTGATTTGGCTGCACAATTACGAGTGCGGGCTTATGAGTTATTACTGCGTCAAGAACAAGCTGCATTGGAACAAAGTATTTTTGATCTGCTTAAGGAAGTTCACAGGCGTATCAAATTAAATGTAGAGAGAGGAGAATCGGCCCGTTTTGAGCTTATTCGGGCAGAGACCGAGCTTAAGAGTGTAGAGAACCGTAAAGAGGCAGCGCGACTGAATGCCGAGCGGGCACGGGTTGCTTTATTGCAGTTTACAGCAGGTGCGTTACCGGCTGATTTTGAAGTCAAAGCCTCTTTGAAAGACACAGTAGCGTTGCCTCCATTAGATATCTTGCGAAAGGAAATCCCAGAAACGAACCCAGAGATAGTACGTTTGCAAGCCGAGCAAGAACGCACTAAGTTGCGTATTGATCAGGAACGTGCTTCTGTGCTTCCTTCTGTAAACGTTCTATATTCTAATTTTCAAGATACCCAATTTACCGCTAACACGGCTGGTTTAAGCGTGAGAGTTCCCATTTTTTATCGCCGCCGTGGCGAAATTGATAGTGCAATCTTTGATTCCGCGCGCATACGGGAAACCCTAGATTATCGCCGTTACGAAGTGGGCCAGTTATTTGAATCTGCATGGCAGGCTTTACAGATTGCCCAGCGAAGAGTTGAAATGTTTGAGAGCGGCTTAATCAAGGAAGCCGAGAATGCAGTAGAAGTTGCCCAGGCTGCCTATCGCTTTGGTGAGCGTGGTTTGCTCGAGTTGCTAGATACTCAACGTGTCCTTCGTGGCATCCTGGGTGATGCTTTACAAGCGCGTTTTGATCTGCAAGCAGCCGCAGCCGAAATTGACCGGCTACGTGCATATTACCCCAAGGAGTTGATTCCAGAATGAAAATTACGTTACCTATAGTGGGCTTCGTTTTATTTGCACTACTGCTAGCAGGGTGCAATCAGAATGAGTCTCCTCAATCTTCTCAAAATGAGGAAGTTACACAACAGGAATCAGAAACTGAAAGGGATATTAATAGTATTACTATCCGACCAGAGCTGGCAAATAGACTGAAAATTGGCCAACCCATGCTGGTGGATCTGGCTGATAGGATACAAGTTCCCAGCCGAGTTCAAGTGGATGAGGAAAGGACAGCGAAGATTGGCTCTTATGTAACAGGACGGATCATTAATTTGTTTGTCGTATTGGGGGATTACGTTAAAGCAGGTGATCGACTGGCACGTATTACCAGCCCAGAGTTAACGCAATCGCAACTTGCCTATTTACGTGCTCAATCGCGTGTCATCGTGACTCAGAAAGCGACTGAGCGTGCACATCACCTGCTGGCCGCCGATGTGATACCGCTTGCAGAGGTGGAGCGGCGGCAGTCCGAGTTTGAAATTGCCCAGGCCGAGCTTGGAGCGGCAACAGATCAATTAAGATTGTTTGGAATGAGTGGTGCTGAAGTAAAAGAATTATCTAAAGAAGGAAAGATTCTACCGTGGCTTGATATCAAGTCAACCAGAGAAGGCTACGTTATTGAGCGTAACGTCATTGTAGGTCAGGTGGTGCAGCCTTCTGACCCATTATTTCAGGTTGCTGACCTTTCTTTCGTATGGGTGGTTGGAGATGTACCGGAGCAAATTGCCAGAGATGTTCGGCTCGGTCAGCACGTACAAATTGATGTTCCTGCCATAGGCAGTACTGGGCGTGATGGGGTAATCATTTTTGTCTCGGATATCGTCAATCGCATAACGCGCACTGTGATGACTCGGGTTTTAGTGGAGAATCGAGATCGTAAACTAAAGCCCGATATGCTGGCGAATATGCACATTACCGATGCGCAGCATAAAACATTGGTTGTTCCAGAGGCGGCGGTGGTACGTGAATTGAACCAGGATTATGTTTTTCTCGCGCAAGGCGATGATCGCTTTGAGCGAGTACCGGTTGAATTGGGGCCCGAAGTTGCGGATTTCCGTCCGGTGCTGAGTGGGCTTACAGATGATCAGCGTATTGTGATAGAAGGCGCTTATCATTTAGACAGCGAGCGTAAGCTTGCTGAGTTGGAGTAATCTGTGATGGCAGCAATTGTACGTGCTATGTTAAACCAGCGCCTGCTGGTTTTGGTGATTGGGTTAGCGCTATGTATTGCTGGAGGTTTTGCTGCTAAAAACCTTTCTGTCGATGCATTTCCTGACGTGACCAATATTCAGGTGCAAGTAGCTACTGTCGCAATAGGCCGCAGCCCGGAAGAAATGGAGCGATTAGTCACTGTGCCGGTTGAAATTGCCATGACAGGCTTACCGGGATTAGTCGAGATGCGCTCTCTGAATAAGAGTGGATTATCACTCATCACATTGGTTTTCACGGATGAAACCGATGTGTTTTTTGCGCGCCAGCTCGTGATGGAACGGATTATTGATGTGACGCCACGGTTGATCCGGGGCATTACACCGGTACTTGGGCCCGTTTCCACTGGTTTGGGTGAAGTTTATCAATACACGATAGAACATCCGAATGATGGTAAGCGGGCGCTGACTGAAGAGGAGCTGACTGAGCGGCGTACGATTCAGGATTGGGTGGTGCGCCCAATGTTGCGCTCGATCCGCGGTGTGGCAGAAATCAATTCCATTGGCGGACATGTCAAGGAATATCAGGTATACGTCGACCCTAACAAGTTGCGGCATTACGATTTAACACTCACCGCGGTTGATCGTGCACTGGCCAGTAACAATGCCAATGCCAGCGGGAATATATTAGCACTGCACTATGAGCAATACCTGATTCGCGGAGTGGGCTTAATTGCCACATTGGATGATATCCGTAATATTATCCTTAAGGAAGTGGGTGGGGTACCGATTTATGTGCGCGATGTGGCGGAGGTAAAATTTGGTGGAGAAGTTCGCCAGGGCGCAAGCATTAAAAATGGCTACACTGAATCGGTTGCGGGTATCGTCATGATGCTGCGCGGGGGCAATGCCAAGGAGATTGTGGGGCGGATTAAAGAAAAAGTCGCTGAAATTAATGAGCGCGGCTTGCTGCCAAACGGCCTGCAGATCGTACCGTTTTACGATCGAACGGATTTGGTGGATGGTGCCTTAGCAACTGTTCAGAGCACCTTGGTCGAATCACTGATTCTCGTCATTGTGGTGCTATCCATCTTTCTTGGAACTGTTCGGACCAGTATCGTAGTATGCTTCACACTGATCATTACTCCGCTGGTCACCTTTATAGTGATGAACTACTACGGTCTGCCTGCTAATTTGATGTCGCTAGGTGGGTTAACGATCGCTTTAGGGATGATGGTGGATCCCACTGTGGTAGTGGTTGAAAATATTTACCAGCGTCTGGGCCAAGCAAACGGAACGGATCAATCCAAATTCGAGATTATCGTTAAGGCAGTGGCTGAAGTCGGCACGCCGGTTATTTTTGGCGTATTCGTTACCATTTTAGTATTTTTACCGCTCATGACCCTGGAAGGCATGGAAGGAAAAACATTTAGTCCACTGGCGATCACCATTGCGATCTCATTGCTGGTTGCACTCTTTGTATCTGTGCTGTTGTCACCCGTGCTGAGTGACTATCTATTGACTGGTGGCAGTGAGCATGACACCAGAATTGTTGCTGCTCTCAAGCATGGCTACTTGCATATCTTTAATCTGGCCATGCGTAATCAGAAAAAAACCATGATCATTGCAATCAGCTCGTTGATGGTTGCCTTTGCATTGTTCCCGCTCTTGGGTAAATCGTTTATTCCGATCATGAAAGAAGGGGCAGTGACCCCCGTTATTATTCGGGCGCCTTCCATCTCACTGGAAGAAGCCATCGAGCTGGAAATGGAAGCCATGCAGAAGATTGCCACCATACCGGGGGTTAAATCTGTGGTGTCCAAGCTTGGACGAGGTGAATCGCCCGCTGATCCGGCCTCACAGAATGAGTCTGACCCGATTGCGGATCTGGATCTGGCAGGGTCCGGTCGCACCCAGGCAGAAATTGAAGAAGATATTCGTAAAGCGCTGGCAGATCTGCCAGGGGTCAATATCGTGCTTTCCCAGCCGATTGCACAGCGGGTAGATGAGATGGTAACCGGAGTGCGCTCCCAAGTCGCAATTAAAATTTTCGGTGATGATCTGGAAGAATTGCGCAAGCTATCTGAGCAAGTCGCACGCATTGTCAAGTCAACGCGCGGAGCGAGGGATATTCGCATTGAACGTCTATCAGGTCAGCAGGAATTGACCATTAATATTGATCGTCGCGCGATTGCCCGCCATGGCCTCAATGTGTCTGATGTCAACGAGCTGATTGCTACCGCCATTGGTGGTAAAGCAGTGACTCAGGTTTTTGAGGGTGAGCGCCGCTTTACGCTGCTTTTGAGGTTCCCGGAAGAATTTCGCCATGATGTGGAAGCGATCAAGGATCTTCTCTTGTTAAGGCCCGCCAGCATTGCTGCACCGGCGGCTGGAGCGAAGGGTGGTGGCATGCTGATACCCCTCAGTGCAGTAGCAGATATTCAGGTAGTTGACGGTCCTGCGATTATTTCACGTGAATTTGCTAAACGCCGGGTGGTGGTGGGCGCTAATGTGCATGAGCGCGACATGGGTGGTTTTGTCGCGGAGCTTCAGAAGCGTACTGCGAAAGAAATAAAATTACCTCCCGGCTATTATTTTGTCTGGGGTGGACAGTTCGAGAATATGGAGCGTGCCATGGCAACGCTCAGTGTGATTGTGCCCGTTACTCTGGCGGCAATTTTCTTCTTGCTGTTCATGTTGTTTAACTCAGTCAAACTTGCCGGGCTCATTTATTTAGTTTTGCCGTTTGCTTCAGTGGGGGGAGTTGTTGGTCTCTTTGTGACGGGCGAGTACCTCTCTGTCCCGGCTTCAGTGGGCTTCATCGCAGTATGGGGCACATCCATTTTGAATGGTGTGGTGCTCATTTCTTTTATTCGTGAATTGCGTGAGCAAGGACTGAGTGTAGAGGAGGCAGTGAGAAAAGCTTGTGCGCAGCGCTTCCGTCCTGTGATGATGACCGCAGCCACAACCGTTCTGGGTTTGGCGCCATTTCTGGTAGCGACAGGCCTGGGTTCTGAAGTACAGAAACCGCTCGCTATTGTGGTGGTCTGTGGTTTGACAACAGCGACGCTGATGACGATGGTGGTCATGCCCATGCTGTATCGCTGGTTTGATGATAAGCCTGCACACATTAACTCAACCTTAGCACCGGACCAAATCCATGATTACGCAAAATTTTAAGAAAGTCTGATTACTTTCTCGGGAAAAGCCTAACATCCAAAATGTTGGAAACCAATGTAATCGAGGGATAAAGTATCACTCGTAGAATCTAGGTGTTGTTTGATTATGTGATCTTATCTTATACCAGGTTCTACGAGTCACTGTTGATCACAGCACACGAAATGCGAGTACGGCTACTAATGTAGGGGGTAGTGCAGCAATAAGGAGTCCCAGCGGGTGGATAGTTCCTTCCTCAAATTTTCCACGCAAAATAGCGATACCAGCAGGGTTTGGGGCATTAGCAATGACGGTCAAGCCGCCACCTGTTACTGCGCCGGCTACTAATGCTACTTTGAATTCCTGGCTTAAACCTTCGACTAATGACCCTAAGTAAGTGAGTGCAGCATTGTCTGTAATCGCGGTTAATGCGGTAGCGCCAAAGTATACGGCTGTCTCATCCATATTCATCAAGATGGGTTGCAGCCACCATTGTTGCTGACCACCGAGTACTACCAATCCACCCAGGAAGAAGGCTACCAGTAATGCTTCACGTAAGATAAGCGGATTCTGGTGCCGTTGATAAGCCGTTGCAAATCCCAGGAAAAAGAGAAATGCTCCTATAAATACAGCAGGATAGTGAGCAAATACGACGACTATTGTCAGAAACACCAAATGAACAAAAATCATAGATATCGGAACTGTGGATGTATTGGTGCTATCTTGTTGACCCATATGTTTGAGTTCATGCCGGAATAACAGCATGGCTGATCCTGCATTGATAACCACTGCCAGCGCGGCCTTCCAGCCGAAAGTAGAGATCATGAACCAAATATCCCAATTCCATTTGCCAGCTACCATTAATACTGGCGGAGCTGCAAAAGGTGTGAGTGTGCCGCCAATCGAGATATTTACGAATAATACACCGACTGTGACGTATTTTAGTTTAGTAGAGATTTCCTTACTGAACAGCGTGTCACGCAGCATCAGCGCCGCCAGCGTCATTGCGGCGGGTTCAGTGATAAATGAACCCATTAGTGGCACCAAAGCTAACACCAGAAAATACATGGCCATGCCCTGGTTTAATGGTAAATAGCGTGCAGTCCATCGTACGGTAAATGCAGTGAACTCAAGAATGGGACGCGTACCTGCAATTACCATGATCACGAATACAAATAACGGTTCAGTAAAGTCGCGTGAGTTGAGATAGCTAGTGGCTTCCTGCTTGCCGTTTATGGCAAACATAAAAAGCATCAAAACCATTGCCCAGAAACCGAATACTACTTCGACTTCTCCCAGCAGATGCCAAATACCCGCATGACGCGGCTGGATATGGGCTAAATGCTCAAAATATTTTGTAGAGAAAGTATGAATCACTGCAATTGCAAACAACACAGCGGCGATTAATTGAGTAGAAGTTGGATCACTCATGCGATAAATTGTGTAGGTATCAATTGATGAAACATGAAAATACAGTATTATGAAGTAAATTCGAGAAATTTCACTCGCTATAACTTTTCAGAATTTAAAAAATGATCAAAACCGTCTGAGTTTTATCGGAGAAAAATAAGCTTCGGTGGTATTCGTTAAATTATATACTCAAACTGGAATGGTATTGCTGAAATAGAATTAATAGCTTATTTAATTCTATTTCTAAATCAAAACTGACTTTGTCGGCTTCACCTTGCTGTATTTTTTATACTGTCTGCGGTTTGCCTTCGCGTTATTTTTGATTTGGAAATGGAATAAAATCAATTCAACATAACATAAGGATCACGACAACACGGCTGGAAGAGCTGGAGGGAGACTGATATTAAGTAAGGGCTTCTTGTCGCGGACGGCGTCCCTCGCCGCGACGTCGTTTCAGCGATAATTCCAACAAGCGCTACTCTCATTACATCACAAACCCTTTGCAAAAGCCTTCAATCGTACAAAAAATTATTATTATAATCTTCTCGGAATCTGATTCCTCTGATTTCAATGATGAAACTCTTTTCCAAAATCCTTTCATCACAAAGAATTTAGGTTCCTTTTACAGTTTCTTTTATGTTGAACTCACGCTACATTAAGAAACTTAAGTATTAAGAAAAAATTAACATAATTATAAACATTTGATGCTTCATTACTTAAATTGGTTTTACTGGTTAGATATGATAGCTATTTTTAAGGAATTAATTTATGGAAGATAATTCTGTTGATCATAACCTACTGCTTGCTACCGACCTTAGCTGTCGATGCGACCGTGCATTGGACCGTGCGGCGCAACTAGCTAAATCTTGGGAAGCTACATTACGAGTGGTGCATGCAATTGATCCTGCTTATGCTGCTCGCTATACGAAGATTACGCAGGAGCTACCTTCGTGGCACCGTTCAGAGGATTACCAGACTATTGCATCACGTCGATTAAACAGGGACTTAAAGGAAGATAACATTGACGCTGAGATATACATGGCTGAAGGTGTGCCCCACAAAATCATAATTGAAGCTGCAAGCAGAGAAAATAGCAATTTAGTGATCACTGGCGTAGGACGCGATGAACCTGTCGCCCGTACTCAATTTGGAAGCACTCTAGATGAGCTGCTGAAAGAGTTATCGATTCCATTGTTGATCGTGCGCCGTCGTGTTCGAGGGCCGTATCGGCATGTGGTAATAGCAACAGATTTCTCATCAGCTTCGCAACCTGCTCTTGAGATTGCGGTGCGCTGGTTCAGTGATGCACAGCTAACGCTCTTCCACACATATGAGGGTGCTAGTTTAGGAGGAGACGCAATGGTAAACGAGAAGCGGAAAGCTACCGCCAACGATCAGTGTGACAGCTTCCTTGCTGAAATGGCATTAGAACCATCAGTTATAAATCGTCTTCATCGTGTGATTGAGAAAGGATACCCGGAAGTATTGCTCTGCGATTATGTACGTCATGAGGAGGTTGACCTTGTGGTGCTTGGTACACAAGGCCGCAAAGGATTGCTTAAAGCTATGATTGGAAGTACAGCTCAAAATCTATTGCATCTACTGGAGTGTGATACCATGGTGGTACGAGGTTAATAGTTTTCTATTGTAACGTGAGTTCGACATAAGAAAAGTGATAAAAGGAATCGGAATTTCTTATGATGAATTGATTTATGGAATATTTAGATTCCGATGGATACTATAGTGGTGATTTAATGTGCGATTGGCGATTTTTTTGAAGGGTTTGAGATATAGTGGGAGCAGTGCTTGTTGGAGTTATCACTAAACAGTGTTACGGTGAGGGAAGCTACGACAAGAAATAATATCAAATTCCCTCAAGCTCTTCCAGCCGTGGTGTAATGATTATTATATCGATCTCATGCTATTTAGCTTTTATTCACTGCATGCCGGTAAATTTTCAGACAGCGCTCTTAGAAGTTTCACTTGTTTGTAAATCATCGTGAAGGGTCGCGGTAAAAACATTGTTATGGGGTAGGTTATCCAAAATGTTTGCATCAAAAAAGAATGGATAAGACTGGTCGACTAACTGCCAAAGCTTGTGAGAGACGCACATTGCCATCTGGACACAGATGTCACATAAACCAGAAAACAGACTGTAGTGTTGTTATTTCAAGCGCGTCAATTTATCACAACCCAGCATCACCTTTTGCCAAATAAGTCTTCCAGCGCTGCGGGTAAATCAGTAAATTTGAATCTGAAATTATATTCTTGCAGTAGTCTGGTAGAGACGATGTAATAACTGTTCAGCGCAAGAGCAGCTGCTTCACCTAATGCCAGTTTTAGTACAAAAGCCGGTGTAGGAAAGAACGCTGGCCGGTGCAGCGTCTTGCCAAGTGCAGCTGCAAATTCGCCGTATCGAACCGGATTGGGTGAAACGGCATTAATCGGGCCATGATAGCGCGTATCCAGTGCAGCGTTGCTGTATATCGAAACCAGATCATCAATATGAATCCATGGAAGCCATTGCCGCCCGTCACCGACCGGTCCACCCAATCCTATTTTGAATAATGGCAGGAGTTTATCCAGCATGCCGCCATCACCCAATACTATACCCGTCCGGATGCTAACCCGACGCACACCCTTGCTTTCGATTTTTGCGGCTTCCACCTCCCAGTCACGGCAAATGGTCTGCATAAAACCTGCTTGGGCAGGTACGTCATAGGATTCATTATAAACATCATCTCCTTCACCTGGGTAGATGCCGATAGCTGAGGCACAGACGAAGCATTCCAGACTGGCAGGGGCTGCGGCTACCAGCTTGCGAGCACTTACTATGCGTGAATCATACATTTCGCGCTTACGTTCTTTAGTCCAGCGGCCACTACCTATATTCTCGCCCATCAGATGGATGATGATCTGGATATTTTCTAATGCTTCAGCAGGCGCATCCTCTTTTGCATAGTTCCAGCTAAAGGCTGGTACACCCAGCTTCTGGCTTGCACGTACCCCATTCCGGCTGAGTACCTTAATGGTATGATGGTCTTGTTTGAGGCGCTGTACGAGGTGTCGGCCCACAAACCCTGTTGCGCCAGTAATGAGTATGTTCATTATATTTGGCAATCCTCAAGTTGATTGATGGCTAATTCAAGATACGTGTTCTTCGCATCAAACGGCAAGATGCAAATCTAGCTAGAGAGTAAATGCAATGGAATTATTTAGAGTAGTTCCAATGATAGCGGACAATTATCTTATTTTTAATCATTTTTTATTGTATTGAAATTTGACTCAGATTGTACAACAATGAAAAATTTTACTCGTTATGCAACGATGTTCCTTTTAGTAAGTGCATGCGTTCTGCTCACGGCCTGTGCCTTGCCTGTTGAAAATTTATGGCCGCCCCCTCCCGATTCTGCTGCACGAACTGTTTATGTATCGCTTGATACATGGCATGCAATGATTGCTTTCCCTCAAAGCGAGGAAATGACAGTAAATAGTACACACCAAGAAGAACATCAATTTCCTCAATTGCCTTCTTCCCTAGGCCATCTCTTACCTTTCATTCGCAATCAGCGTTTCGAGGAGTGGGGTTATGCCGAGCGAGCCTGGTATTTAGAAGGAAGATGGGGTCTGACTGGGGTGATGCGAGCGCTTTTTTGGCCAACAGAAGGAGTGGTTGAAGTTGGCTGGTATGATCAAGTGTGGGCCAATCGTACGCCTCAGCCTCCTTCTGATCTTTTCATATTTCGCCTGAGTGAAGAAGGTTACCAGCGGCTACGCCACCACCTCGATACTACGATAGCGGACCCTAACTCTGTTACTGCTTTTGGAACTTCTTTGTTTTATCCCGCAAAACGTTCGTACCATGTTCTCCATACCTGTCATCAGTATGCAGCTTACGCCTTGAGAGAGGCGGGGTTACCTCTCTCCCCATTCTGGGCCTTCAGCAGAACTTCCTTTGCCTGGCAGTTACACCGCGCTGTCCAGATCGCTGAGAAGCAATCAGCAGCTAGACCTTCTAATGAGATTCAATAAGATATTAGTGGGAATAACAAACTGCGTTACTGCTAGGGTTAATTATGCAAAATGATATGTTGCAAAAGTCTCAAATAGCGTGAGCAAGGATTTATTCCATTTCTAGATCAGACCTGGCTTTGGTGACTTCTCCTTGCTGACTTCTCTTTGCCATATTATTTTTATACTTTCATCTGTGGATCGCGTTTACGTCATGTTTGATTTGGAAATGGATTTAACTGCTTGTTAAGCGTTATATTGTGGTATTTCATGGCAGCCAAGATAATCATTTACTCAGACAGGCTGGAGGATCCTCCAGCATGTTGGAAGCTTACAAGAGCAAGTACTCTTCTACTGACTTAAAGGTATTTAGTTTCCAGTAGAATCTGGCAAGGCCACTATAAATGATTATCTTGTCTGCCACCAGATCTCATAATCTAATTCCAATTCCGAATAAAAAAGTCAATAATTTTTATATAAAATTATTTAATTACAATATATTATGTAATCCTAAAATTACTATTTCTATTGAGAATTAGAATAACGCCTAATTCCATTTCCAAATCAAAAATGACATGAAGCCGAGCCGCAGACAGTATAAATAACGTGGGTTTGACACAAGAAAAGCAGCAAAAGGAACTAGAATTCCTTATGATAAAAAGTTTTAGAAAAGAGTTTCATGATTATTCGTGAGAAGACATCCTCACTTAATATCAATCTCTCAAGCTCTTCCAGCCTTGGTGTAATAATTCTTAAGTCGAACTTACCTTAGGGCACCTCTTTCAAGAAACAAATGTAACACAATGGTTTTACAGCAAATATTAAGTAGCCTCAGGAACAGGGGTAAGATTAAACCCCAGCTTCCGAGCGCGAACAGTCAGATGATGCAACACGCGTTGACGATATCGCTCCTCATAGTACTCCTGCCCTTTATCGACGTACTCGGTTCCTTTCGTTAGCATCGTGTAGATCAAGCGCGCCAGTTTGTGTGCTGTCGCTGTGATTGCCTTTGCCTTGTCGAGTCTGCCACATAATCTTCTGTAATAGGCACCCAGTGCAGACTGGCTGGATTTCAATGAAACTGCCGCCATGCGCAGTGCCTGAGCCGCACGGTTCGCTGTGCGCTTGCTTGCCCCCGATAGCACTTTTCCGCCCGATATCTTTGTTCCAGGACACAACCCAAGCCACGAGGCAAACTGCTTCGCACTCTTGAACCTGCTCATGTCAGCGCCCACTTCACTCAGGACTTTCATCGCAGTCATCACTTCGATGCCGTCAATTCGCGTCAAATCAACCCCACACATGCCAATCAGATGGGCACGCAAATCAAATTTGGGAGCGTTCTTGACATTGGAGCGGCGCTTCTTCTGGCAGATCTCTACCTTGTGCACCTGAAGTGCCGCCAGCATGGTTTCAAGCTGCCGGTCACATTCGGTGAGTCGTTCGCTGTAGGCGTCATAGAGTGACATCGCTTGCTTGAGTGCAAACAGGTGTTCTTCCCGCCAATTCCCGACTAACGATTTCTCAATCTCGTCTTTGCCAGCCCGGATGCGATTGCTCTTGAGATTCGCCAGGATGTGCCCATCTCTCTCACCAGTAATGATGGCACGAACGATCTTTTGACCGGTTTCGCCCACAATATCCGAAATCACGTTCGCCAATTGTATGTTCATTTGCGCCAGAGCCTTTTGCATATGTTGCACATGTCGCGCCTGATAACGGATCAGCATATCGCGTTGACGAGATATGGCTCGTAGTGCACATATCTCATCTTTCGGACGGAATGCGCCAGACAACAACCCAAAGCTCATCAGTTGCTGTAACCATTGGCAGTCCAGTACATCCGACTTCCGGCCAGAAACATTTCTAACGTGCCGCGCATTTACTAGATACACAGTCAGCCCGCGCGACTCCAAAAGTTCATACAGTGGAATCCAGTATACCCCCGTCGATTCCATTGCCACAGTGTCAATTTCACAGGCCTCTAACCAGTCCGCTAAACCATTCAGGTCTGCGGTGAAACTCTTGAATTCCCTTACCGGCTTGTTATCTCGATCCGGCGGTACCGCCACAAAATGGCTCGCAGAGCCAATATCAATCCCCGCTGCATTCGGATGGATTAACTCCAATTTACTTTGCTTGAACTTTGCCATGACATCCTCCATTATCTCTATTGGAATGTCGCGCTGGTTCAGGTACGTCGTTGTACTCACTCTTTCAAACGGGATGTCCGTTGCCACGGACTCACCAATGTCGCCGACGTGACCCATGACCACGCTAAAAAACGGGCGGATTAGCACCAGTGATGTGTCGGTCTTCTCCAGCGCGACATTCCAACTTTACTCCTCAAGCTCTGACGCCGCTTGTTTCTTCTGCGCGCCTTGCCGCCTCTAGCGGATTACTACGCTAAAAATACCTAAAAAAAGCAAATCAATTCAACCAGGAGGGCAATTTCACTTGATTCTCAAAGTTTTTCTGTCCAATAATTAAATTTTTCTAAATTCAAGGTGATTCGGGTTGTTATCTTCTCGTTTTTGCTCCCTTTAAGCCATTTCGGGCGCACTAACCCTATCGAAACTGAAATACCCTTTTCGAATCAGCGTCGCTACACGCTTGATGTTATAGACGAGGTTGAGTAAGCCTATTTGTACTTTTGCTCTCCCATAACCTATGGTACGAATCGTGATTCCGCCCAGTTCATTCGTCATCGAACCAAACACATGCTCGACTCGTGCACGCACCCGTGATTTCTCTTTGTTACTGGATTTTTGTGCTTGCGTGAGGGGATGATTGCGAGCGCCTTTTTCGTGAATCTGACTCGTGTATTTTGAGGTGACCAGACTTTCTTCCTGTGCATTGCTGCGGTATGCTGAGTCCGCATAAATATCTGCGCCTCCCACTTCAGGGGATTGCAGCACTTCTTCCAAAACCTGACTGTCATGAATTTGCGCTGAAGTAACTTCCCATGTGGTTATCAGCTTGGTATCGCGATCCATATTGACGTGATCTTTGTAACCATAAAACGATTCGCTGTTCTTCTTCGTCCAACGCGCATCAATGTCTTTTTGCGCCAGTTTGTGGGGATTCTGTCCCCATTCAATCGGAACGGCATCTTCTTTAATCATCTTGTTTTCTTCACGTGTATTGCGTTGTTTAGGCACACTCACAAAGGTCGCATCAATGATCTGACCTGACTTCAGTTCTACCTCCAACTCTCGTAAACATTCATCGAATCTTGCAAACAGACGATCCATCAGATGGTTCTCTTTCAACTCTTCCCGGAACGACCACATGGTCTTTGCGTCAGGCACTACCCCTGCCAGACCAAGTCCCAAAAACCGCATGAAACTCAACCGGTCCCGGACTTGATACTCCAGCCGATCATCCGACAGATTATTCATTCTTTGTAATACCAGCATTTTGAATAGCATCACCCGATCAAAGGGTTTGCGGCCTGCTTCACTTTTCCGGGGCTTCGTCGTTGTCTCTGCAAGAAGATCAGCGAATAGATTCCAATCGATTATGCGATTCAGCTCTTCAAGCGGATCATTTAACTTACTTAGCTGAGCATATCGATTGTCAAGGTCAAAAAAACCGAGTTGCATGGTGAGGACTCATATCGGGGAGCATAATCTCATTATTATACATTTGAAACAACGTGTTATCCTGGACAAATCAAGAAAATACTACTTTCTCCTAACGCGCCTCATTTTATAGCTTGAATTTTTAGAGGTGCCCCTTATTGTCAATATTGCCGAGTAAAAGCTGTTGCCAGGAAAACTCATATTTTGGCTACCTTGTAACGGCTAATCAAATACTTCTCAGCTTCAACCACCAGAAATAGCAGCACACCAAATAGCATCACTTTAGTCCAGGCAGCAGGATCAATTGCCGCTGTACCGAACAATTGCTGCATCAGGGGGTGGTAGGTAAACAAAAGCTGAATTACTACCAAGCCACTAATAGCAAGCAATACATAAGGGTTCCCAAATAATCCTTTATAGGATAATGCTGGCGTCAACAGGTAACGGCAATTGAATAGATACCAGATCTCTCCCATTACCAGTGCATTGACAGCAATAGTCCGGCACGTTTCAACACTGCCACCTTGTGCCTGTTCCCATAAAAACAACCCAATCCCACCGCTGGTAAGAACCAGGGACAAAAATGCAATACGCCACATCATGAACCGTGACAGAATAGGTGCACTTGGGTCACGCGGCGGACGCTGCATGATGCCTGATTCTGCTTTTTCAAAAGCAAGGGATAGTGAGAGGGTGACTGCAGTGACCATATTGACCCACAAAATCTGCACAGGAGAAATCGGTAGTGTCATCCCAAGCAGAATGGCGATGACCAGCATACCAGCCTCACCGCCGCTGGTGGGCATAATATAAATGATTGTTTTTCTGATATTATCGTATATCCTACGGCCTTCCTCCACCGCATGCGTAATTGAGGCAAAATTATCATCCGTGATCACCATCTCAGATGCTTCCTTGGCGACTTCAGTGCCTTTCTTGCCCATCGCTACACCGATATCTGCGCGCTTCAGGGCAGGTGCATCATTCACACCATCGCCCGTCATGGCCACGATTTCACCGTTAGCCTGCAATGCCTTCACCAATCTCAGCTTGTGCTCTGGATTGGCGCGCGCAAAAACATCTGTTGTGCTAACCGCCTCACGCAATTGCGCATCATTCATCTGATCCAGTGCAACTCCGCTTAATGCCATCTGACCATCCCCAATGCCAAGTTGCATACCAATTGCCTGTGCGGTGGCGATATGATCCCCGGTAATCATTTTGACGCGTATGCCTGCTGATCGACATTGATGCACCGCCTCAATCGCTTCCTCCCTCGGAGGGTCAATAATGCCAACTATCCCAAGCAAGGTAAAATCAGTACGTACATGATCGAAAGTCAGCGTCATCTGATCTTTTTCAGCAGCCTTGACTGCAATGGCCAGTAGCCGCTGCCCCAATGCGGCTGCTTCCTGCATCTCGGCTTGCCAATAACTGGTATCCAGCGGATGCTCGCCATCTAGGCTTCGTTCCTTGCTGCAAATAGCCAAAACTTCTTCAGGCGCTCCTTTGAGATAAATATAGCCATGCCCTGCATGATTATGATGCAAGGTGGCCATAAAGCGGTGCTCAGATTCAAAAGGGATGGCATCGGTACTCGGCAGCGATTGATGTTCGAATGAGGGATCCAGCCCTGCTTTTAAGGCGAGCGTGATCAGAGCGCCTTCAGTTGGGTCCCCCTCAATTGTCCAGTTGCTCTCGTGTTCTCGTAATTGCGCATCATTGCACAGCAGCCCTATTCGAAAGAGCTCAAGTGTCCCGGTAAACTCATTCTTGAGAAGCTCGGTACCTTGCATACTGAATCCTCCAACAGGTGCGTAACCTATTCCGCTCACTTCTATTTGATGATCAGCTGTAATAACACGCTGCACCGTCATTTCATTACGCGTCAGCGTCCCTGTCTTGTCGGTGCAAATAACGGTTACCGCACCCAAAGTCTCCACTGCTGGCAAGCGACGAATAATGGCATGCCGATTGGCCATCATTTGCACTCCTAGCGCCAGCGTAATGGTCATGATGGCAGGCAGCCCTTCCGGAATGGCGGCAACAGCAATACCGACAGCAGCCATGAACATCTCACCTAAGTGATAATCACCTAAAATCAGACCATAGCTCAGCATGCCAATAGCCAGAACGATAACCAAACCACTCAGCCAGCGTCCAAATATCGCTAACTGTCTGAGCAAGGGAGTTTCAATGGTATCGACATGTTCCAGCAAGGTGCTGATGCGTCCTATTTCAGTTTGATCACCAGTGGCTACCACAATCCCTGCACCTTGGCCATAGACCACTAAGGTACTTGAATAGGCCATGCACAGACGATCACCGATCGTTACCTGTGCCGGTACGGCTTCAGTTGTTTTTTCTATAGCCTCGGATTCTCCCGTCAGGGCAGCTTCTTCCACACGCAAGTTCTTGATGCTGAATAAACGCAAATCAGCAGGCACTTTATCGCCGGATTGCAGCAACACAATATCACCAGGAACTAATTCTTCTGCGTGGATTTGTATGCGCTTGCTATCTCGCAAAACCATCGCATCCAGTGAAAGCATTTGACGTATCGCATTCAACGCTTTTTCGGCTTTACCTTCCTGGATGAAGCCAATCAATGCGTTGATGAGCACCACCCCGGCAATCACGGCCGTGTCGACCCAGTGATCCAGCAATCCGGCAATCATAGCTGAGGCTAACAGCACATAAATCAGCGCATTGTGAAATTGCAGCAAGAAACGACTCCATGCACTTCGTTTTCTTGATGGCTTCAGCCGGTTGGGTCCATACTGCTTGAGCCGCTGCTCCGCTTCCGTCTGCGTAAGACCATGACGGTTAGTTTGAAGGATTGCCATCACTTCATCGGCTGTTCGATGATGCCACGCAGTCTCTGAATTACGTTGAGGAGTCACCAATTGTTTTACCTCCTATTTGCATTTTCAAACCAAAAATGATGCGAAAACAAGTCGCAGGCAGGATAAATAGTGTCAGTCTGAAAACCTCATTTTTTTATCAACATGGAGCCTGATCTTTAAGCGCCTTTGTAAAAATACATTGAAACCATACATACCCAAAGCCCATGATTGTACTTTTTGTGAGACATGGCATTAAAAATACGATTCTAATTTCTACCCAGCATTCACTACTGATTGTTCGCAATCATGCGGTCTTTTGCGTTAGTTGGCTAGCTTAAGCTGCCTGTTGGTGCTGTAAGTTATATTTTATAGCTTTGCCACTCACACTCCACATCCTGCTGCCATAGAATATCACGTATACAACGGTTGTTTCTGGCGACAATAGCCAGTGCAACGTAACGTTTAAAACCAACCATGCCATGGTCTGGGCATTTGTCTCGTCCGTGTGCCTCCAGCGCATCAATTGCTGGCTCTACTGCTGAGTGCGCACGACGAGCTTTAACAAATTCTTCCATTTTCTCTACCGCCTTGCGCTTTTTGGATAGTTTGCTTTTTTTGGGAGGCATCACCTCCAGATAGCCGGCGACCTGTTCGAAGGTAAGAATCTCCACCATCTGTTCCTTCATACAATTGGGGCGCGTTGGCTGACAAATTAGCTTGCTGGAAATTCCACGCGGATTTCTGAGGCATGTGAGGTGTCCAATGGAGAGTTGACTCTGGTAGAATTTTTCTATATTTTTCACCCAATCGTGGCTGACCGCAAGTACGAATAGCGTCGAGTGACGACTCGGCGCAGCTGATGAGTCTGCTCGGAGATAGTGCATGCCTAACGACATCAATCTGATTGCTGTCATCGCTGCCAATTCTGGCCTCGCGATGGTGTTTGGCTTTCATTGCTACGCGCTTTCGTATGCTGTCATTGGTTGGCTATCTGCTTACCGGCATCATGATTAGCCCCGTCACACCAGGCTTCCTTGCGGATGTCGGCTTTGCATGCCAGCCAGACGAGATTGGCGTGGTGCTGCTGACGTTTGGTGTCGGTCTATACTTTTCTGTTGGCGATCTGATGGCTGTTCGATGCATTGCCGTACCAAGTACCATTGTCCAAATTGCGTTGGCGGTAGCATCCGGCATAGCGACAGCCTCCTTCTGGGGCTGGAGCATTAACGTATCCCTGGTATTTGGATTGTGTATCTCTATCGCCAGCACGGTCGTGTTACTTCGTACACCGGAAGCCAAAGGGCTGCTCAAGTCAGTCAATGACCAGATAGTTGTGGGTAGGTTTATCGTTGAAGGCCTCGTGATGGTGCTGGTCTTAATCCTATATGAAGTGTTGACCCAGGTCCACGTCGCACGAGCCGCGAGGCTGTTCATTGCGATCTCAGACACGTTCAATATTCGCAAAATGGTCGAGATAGCCAAAACGCTCAATTCATCGATATTCGTCATCTTGCGTACACATAGCGAGGAAGAAGCGGAGATTTTGAGAAAAAAAAGCTTGGGGACAGTATTTCTAGATGAATGTGAATTGGCGCATGGCATGATAACGCATACCCAGCTGCACCTTCGGCTGCATACAAAAGACGTCCAGGAATTTTCTTCTGGTATTACTCAAGCTATAAGAGAAGGCGGTACTTGATGGAGAATTTCGCGCAAGTATTGCTCTTGCTGGGGGTGACTGTTTCGGTGATTGTTACATTCAACCGATTCGATATTCCAAGCAGTCTTGGCTATCTGCTTGTTGGATTGATACTCGGGCCATACACAATGGGGCCGGTGATCGACATCCCGCAGATCAGAGCACTTGCCGAATTCGGTATTGTGTTTCTCCTGTTTACGATTGGTTTGAATTTTTCGTTGCCGCAAATTCATGCGCTGCGGCATCAAGTCCTTGGCTTGGGAACGGGTCAGGTCCTCTTTACCACCGCTATCGTTGGGCTGGTGGCTTGGTGGGCGGGGCTTACTCCTATGGCGGCATTCGTTGTCGGTGCCGTCTTCGCGCAGTCTTCCACAACTATTATTGGCAAGCAACTTGCGGAACAAGGTGAGGAGAACAGCCGGCATGGGAAGCTTGGGCTTGCGATGTCGGTGTTTCAAGATGTCACGGCCGTACCTTTTGTGGTAGTCATTCCAGTTCTCGGTATGGCCGTGGGGGCGGAACTCGTGCTGGGTGCGTTGGGTTGGGCACTGGCCAAGGCGCTCTTGGCATTTGCCTTGGTCTTCTTCGTGGGTCGATGGCTTCTTCGTCCTATTTTCCATTTCATTGCAGAGCGACGCTCTGCGGAAATCTTTACGCTTACAGTCTTGCTTATTGCTTTGCTGGCTGCGTGGACGACCAACAGCCTAGGCCTGTCCCTTGCTTTCGGCGCATTCCTCGCGGGGATGGTAATTGGTGAAACAGAGTTCCGCCACCAAGTGGAGTCAACCGTTCGGCCATTTAGAGACGTTTTACTCGGTCTTTTCTTTATCGGCATCGGCATGTTGCTAGATCCAGCTAGCCTTCCTCGTATCTGGCACTGGGCGATTCTCGGAGCAGTAGTTTTGCTAACGAGCAAGGCACTGCTTGTCTCGTTTATGGTGAGAAAAGTAGGTACTGACCCGCTAACGGCCTGGCGAACCGGATTATTGTTGTCTGTTGGTGGAGAATTCGGGTTTGCCCTCCTGGCCATAGCACTCTCCGCTAACGTGATCGATACCTTGCTAGGTCAGATTGCGCTCACGTCAGTGCTTTTTTCTATGATCGCCGGACCATTTATCATCCGGCACAACCACGCCATCGCTAGCCTACTCGTGCGAGACCTGTCTCGATCCAGCAACTCACCCATGAGTCCAACATTAGAGCTTGGTATAATTACGCAGCTTGAAGACCATGTAATTATTTTCGGCTACGGCCGAATTGGCCAAAGTGTGGCGCACCTACTCGACGAGGAGAGTATTCCTTATATTGCGCTTGACCTCGATCCAGCGCGTGTGCGCCAGGCTCACGCTGCTGGCGAACTTGTTTACTACGGTGATGCGACCGATCGGAATGTCTTGGATTTGCTGGGCCTTGACCGAGCACGCCTCGTTATTATCAGTCACGACGATGTTGCGGCATCCCTAAAAGCCCTTGAGTATATAAGGAGGGCTCGCCCTGAACTGCCTGTGATGGTTCGTACGCGCGACGAGAGTCGAGTGAGTGAATTACAGAAAGCAGGTGCTACAGAGGTTGTACCTGAAACGCTAGAAGCGGGTTTGATGATCGCATCACAATCGTTGCTACTACTTGACGTCCCGCCATCACAAGTTATGCGGCGTATTCAGGAGCAAAGATCCGGAAAATATCGATTGATACGGGAGTTCTTCCGAGGTGACACGCTGACTGAGACAGCGAGCTATAGCAGCGAAGAGCACGTGCATTCAATTGAGATTCCGCCCAACTGTAAGTCCATCGGAAGACAGCTTGGCGAGGTTAACCCGGGTGGCATCACATTCATCACTATCGTTCGACATGGGGACCGCCTCGTGATGCCATCCTCAGAAACAAGTATTGCAGCAAACGACATCCTAGTGATGCATGGCTCACCGGATGAGTTACAGCGTGCTGAGCGCATCATCCTTTACAGCTAATACTGCCTTGCGCCATCGACTCCATCCAAACGGGATGTATCGCTCACTATTATTGAAAGGAGAATATGCAATGGCTGAAATCAAAAATATAGCATGTCCCCTATAAATTGATTATAATTTACAGGGGACATGCTATATTTTAAGGAATGTGTCCGGTTTAGTGTAGCCACATCAGTTTGGAAACTCCTGTTTTATGTCAAGCGCTCCAACATACTGCGGGTCATGGCGATGTAAACCCAGGCTTCATCCGTCCGAGTGAGGCGCTCATAGCTTCTACTGAGTCTGCGCGAAGGCAGCCAAGATGATCATTTATAAGTGGTATTGCCAGATGCTACTGTAAATTAAATACTTTCAAATCAGTTGAGAGCACTTGCTCTTGTTGGCTTCAAACATGCTGGAGAATATCCTCCAGCGCGCATGAAATTTTCTAACTCACCAGTAACTGCCTGAGTACATAAGGTAAAATACCGCTATGCCGATAATAATCGACTTCAATTGCGGTATCAATGCGGCAGAGCAGCGGGATGCGGTGCTGGCTGCCATCTTTGTAATGGATAACAAGAGTAACTTCTTGCTGGGGGTGAATGGTGTCGATGCCAACAATATCGAATTGTTCGTCCCCTTTGATGCCAAGGGAGGAGGCGTTATGATTGCCCATGAATTGTAAAGGTAAGACCCCCATGCCTACTAAATTACTCCGGTGGATACGCTCATAACTTTCCGCAATGACCGCTTTGACTCCTAACAACTGGGTGCCTTTGGCTGCCCAATCACGGCTAGAGCCCGTGCCATATTCCTTACCGGCAAACACTACGGTAGGCACATTTTGAGCAATATATCGCATAGCCGCATCGTAGATGGGCATTTGTTCACCATCAGTAGTATGGTTGTCACGGAATAATGTGACCCCACCTTCACTGCCAGGAACCATCAGGTTTTTAATGCGCACATTGGCGAAAGTGCCGCGCATCATGACATGATGGTTACCGCGGCGAGAACCATAACTATTGAAGTCTGTTTGAGTCACATCATGGGTGAGCAGATATTGACCTGCCGGTGAGGTTTCCTTGATAGCACCAGCCGGGCTGATGTGATCAGTGGTAACGGAATCGCCAAAGATCGCTAATGCTCGCGCACCCATGATGCCTCCAGACTGGTTGTTAAGTGCTGGTTGCAGTGAAAAATCCTGGAAGAAAGGCGGTTCAGCGATATAGGTGGAGTCTGGCCAGTTATACAGTTTGCCAGTGACCGAGGTGATGTTATTCCAAAGAGGGATATCTTTGGTGAAATCGCTATAGAGTTGGCGGAAAGTGTCGGCCTGGGTAGCAAATTCCATGAGAGAGGCGATTTCTGCGCTGCTTGGCCAGATATCGTGCAGCCACACAGGCTGATTATCCTTTCCTACACCTAGCGGTTCGGTATCGAGATCTTTCAATACCGTGCCGGCGATAGCATAAGCCACTACCAGAGGGGGCGAAGCCAGAAAGTTAGCGCGGATATTGGCATGAATCCTTGCCTCGAAATTTCGGTTACCGGACAGGACTGCTGAGCATACGAGGTCTTCCTTGACGACGCATTCTTCAACAATCTCGGGCAGCGGCCCCGAGTTACCGATACAAGTGGTACAGCCGTAACCCGCCAGACTGAAGCCAAGCTGCTCCAGATAGGGCAATAAGCCGGCAGCGGTCAAATATTCTGTGACCACACGCGAACCGGGTGCAAGTGAAGTCTTGATATGGCGCTTGACACTCAGACCTTTCTCAACCGCTTTTTTTGCCAGCAGCCCGGCAGCGATTAGTACCGTAGGATTGGAGGTGTTGGTACAGGATGTGATCGCAGCGATCAGGACGTCGCCATGGTGCAGTTCCATAGGGTGATCTACCTTGCCGTTGATTTTGACAGGATTCTGAGTGGGGCGATTATTGACCAGTTCAGCCACATTTCTCTCAGAGCCAGGCGGAAGAGTGGTTTCATCCTGATTCATCGGACTGGTGACGCATACTACATTATTCGGGTAGGTTGCATCGCGGGTGGCATAGGGGCGAGTCAAATCTTCCGCTAGCTTACCATAACCGTTGTCAGCCATGGGTTTACTGAAAAGCTCAGTAAAAGTTGATTTAAGATTGCCAATTGCAATACGATCCTGCGGGCGTTTTGGTCCGGCGAGCGATGGTATAATTGAATTCAAGTCCAGTTGCAATTCCTGACTGTAGTCAATCTCTCCTTTATTTGGCATGCCAAATAGCCCTTGTGCCTTGAAATAGGCTTCAAATGCATCGATTTCTTCATTCATGCGACCCGTATATCTAAAGTATTGAAGGGTGGCGTCATCAACTGGGAAAAAGCCCATGGTGGCACCGTATTCGGGCGCCATGTTAGCGATGGTGGCACGATCAGGTAAGCTTAATGATGCGGTTCCTTCGCCAAAGAATTCTACAAATTTGCCGACTACTTTTGCTTTACGCAGCATTTCAGTAACGGCCAAAACCAGATCTGTTGCAGTGACGCCTTCACGTAGCCGACCCGTTAGATTGACACCGACGACATCCGGGGTGAGAAAGTAAACCGGCTGTCCTAGCATGCCTGCTTCTGCTTCGATCCCGCCCACACCCCAGCCTACCACCCCGATACTATTAATCATGGTGGTGTGCGAGTCGGTGCCGACCAGCGTATCTGGATAAACCAGGCCATTTTTCTGATGCACGCCGCGTGCCAGATATTCCAGGTTGACCTGATGCACGATACCAATACCGGGTGGGACAACTTTGAAAGTATCAAACGCTTGCATGCCCCATTTAATAAACTGGTAGCGTTCTTTATTGCGAACAAACTCCATTTCCATGTTGCGTGCGAGTGCATTTTTATCGCCATAGTAATCGACCTGAACGGAGTGGTCGACTACCAGGTCAACCGGTACCAGCGGTTCAATACGCTTGGGATCTTTCCCTAGCCTTTCTGCCGCACTGCGCATGGCCGCCAGATCAACCAGAAGCGGCACACCCGTAAAATCCTGTAACACAATACGCGCAACCACAAACGGAATTTCATGCGTACGAACGGCATTCGGCTGCCAGCCAGCCAGCTGTCGAACATGCGTTTCAGTGACTTTTTTATCATCGTAATTACGCAGCACCGATTCCAGCACAATGCGGATAGAAACAGGAAGTCGCGATACCTTACCAAGACCGGCTTCCTCCAACGCTGATAAAGAGTAAAATTGAGCGGTTTTGCCATCAGGGAGTGGTAGCGATTGCAGTGAGTTGAATAAAGTGTGAGTCATGGCATATCCTTAAAAGTAAGCGGGATGATTTACTAATAGCAGTTTATGAAGTTTGGGTTTGAGTTTATCATTCCAAACTTATTGCGACAAAAAATAAGGTAAAAAATGGGTATTGCACAATTAAATAGAGATCATGGCATTGCTGGGCAGGTTGAATTTTTTGAAGGACAGGGTGGTTTTCCATTTATTCGAGTAAAAAACGCTAAGGCCAGTGCACTGATTTCAGTCTACGCCGGTCAGGTGCTTTCTTTTCAGCCGGCTGGTAAAACAGATGATTTGATGTTTCTCAGCCAGAAGGCTTATTATCAGGCAGGAAAAGCAATTAAAGGGGGCGTACCGATTTGCTGGCCTTGGTTTGGCCCTGATCCAGAAGGAAAAGGCCGCGCGGCGCATGGTTTTGTGCGTAACCGCATGTGGGATGTGATTGAAACGAGTGTGACGGCTAATGGTGATAATCAAGTGGTATTAGGATTGGCAGATACACCGGAGACGCAGGCTATCTGGCCACATGCCTTTATTTTGAGACTGGAAATTATAATCGGAGAAACGCTTAATCTAGCACTAGTGACACGCAACACTGGAGATCAGGCAATCTCCATTACGCAAGCCTTCCACACCTATTTCAGTGTGGGTGATATTCATCAAGTCCGTGTTTCAGGGTTGGAGGGCAGGCAGTACCTCGACAAGGCCGATGGGGGACAGCAAAAAATGCAATCAGGTGCTGTGACCATCAGCTCGGAAGTGGATCGCATTTACCTGGATGTCTTAGACGATATCATCGTGCATGATCCTGCTATGAAGCGTCGGATTCATATCGCGTCTCAAGGCAGTCAAACGGCTGTGGTGTGGAACCCATGGGCCAGAATTTCGGCAGAGATGGCTGATTTGCAAGATGACGATTATCTGCGCATGTTGTGCGTGGAAACGACCAATGCCGCCACGGATATCATTACAATACAACCAGGCAGTGAATTTAGACTGATTGCCAATTATCGTATTGAACATATGTGATAATGAGGTTTAGATAAAATCGGGGTTGGAAAAAACGCCGGTTAATCAATCAATCTGTTGTAGTCTCGATAGGGGCATGACGCATGATGTGCGTTTCTTCTGTCTGCTTGCTATTTCCTTTCAAATCAAATATAACACAAAGGTGAGCCCGGGCAGAATAAGGCGACACGGGAAAGCCGACAAAGTTAGATTTGTTTGAGAAACGGAATGAGATCTTCTTTCATAATGCGGATAAGCTGTATTAAGCAAAAGCCAAGAGGGTAAAAATGAAAACCAGACCAAAAATTATTATTTCAACGCTTGATGCGGAGAGATTGGAGAGGCTTATTGATTCATTACCCAGCAATGCTTTCCCGGGTAAGGATGAACTAGAGGCTGAATTGATGCGAGCGGAAGTCGTTGATCCGATGGATGTGCCACCTACTGTGGTGACTATGAATTCTACAGTAAGGTTTAAAGTTGAATCTTCGTCTGAAGAATTTGAATTAACACTGGTCTATCCTAGAGACATTGACGCCAGCGGTAGCAAGATTTCAATTCTTGCGCCGGTCGGCAGTGCGCTGCTGGGTCTTTCTCAAGGAGATGAAATCGAATGGCCAAAACCTGGCGGTGGCGTATTGCGCGTTCGTATCGTAGAAGTCACCTACCAACCTGAACGTGCTGGTGAATATCATCGCTAGAACATCCCTGGCGATAATGCCCCCAATCAAAATAAGGACCTGGGTCGGTTTTACGCGTGGGGGCAATATCGGCATGCCCTGCAATATCGATAATGGGGTAGGCCTTGAGCAAAGAGACCGTGAGCGCAATGAGCTGATCGTACTGAACAGGTTCAAAGGGTAGAGCATCGCTTCCTTCCAATTCAACCCCGATGGAGAAGTCATTACAACGCTCCTTGCCTTGCCAACAGGACACCCCCGCATGCCAGGCGCGCTGTATGCACGGAACAAACTGGATGATTTCCCCATCGCGGCGAATGAAAAAGTGGCTGGAGACCCTGAGATGACGCAATGATTCAAAATAAGGATGCGCTTGCGGATCAAGCTGGTTAGTAAATAACTCGATTACACCATTTCCGCCAAATTCATCCGGTGGCAGGCTGATGTTATGAATTACCAATAAACTGATAGCACATTCAGTTGGGCGTTCATCACAGTTCGGTGAAGAAATGAAACGCACGTTCTCGAGATAACCGGCAGGATTGATTTGCATATGTTGTTTTATTCTGATGACAGAATTTAAGTTATTGAACAGATAT
Source organism: Nitrosomonas communis (assembly GCF_001007935.1). NCBI lineage: Bacteria > Pseudomonadati > Pseudomonadota > Betaproteobacteria > Nitrosomonadales > Nitrosomonadaceae > Nitrosomonas > Nitrosomonas communis. The sequence continues at coordinate 3,033,154 of NZ_CP011451.1, read as the reverse complement.
AATAAGGCAAAGCAGATGGGGTTGGATTTTATTTATGAATATTTAGATAAGCAGGCTACCTTATGCAGCGGGGGAAATTCATTACTTTAGAAGGCCTTGATGGCGCAGGCAAGAGCACTCATTTGGCCTGGCTGGAAAATTTTTTAGAAGATAAAGGAATTGATGTCGTAACAACACGTGAGCCAGGTGGCACCTTACTGGGTGAGCAATTGCGCACCTTGCTGCTCGATCCTGGTCAGCACATGCATGCGGAAACGGAAGCATTGCTGATGTTTGCAGTACGGCGGGAGCATCTGGATAAAGTTATTCTGCCGTCACTCCATAGAGGGGAGTGGGTCATTTCGGATCGCTTCACTGATGCGAGTTTTGCTTATCAGGGAGGGGGCAGAGGAGTGCCATTCGATAAGTTGCACATACTGGAGCAGTGGGTACAGGGCGTGTTCCAGCCTGATCTTACATTATATTTCGATGTACCGATAGAAATGGCTAGACAGCGTGTGCAATCGGCCAAAATAACTGATCGGTTCGAGAGAGAACAGGATGAATTTTTTCTCCAGGTACGCGCAACTTATCTACAGCGAGCGCAGCAATTTACCGAAAGAATTTGCTTGGTCGATTCAAGCCAACCGCTGCATGAGGTGACAATCGCCTTGGAAGCTATCATCCAGCAAGCATTATTTGAGTGAATCTACCATAGGGTGAGGAATGAGCAAACATACTACGAAAAAGAAGCGATTCGCTCACAAAATGGATTGTTATTCCATTTCTAAATCAAAGCTGACTTTGTCGGCTTCACCTTGCCGTATGATTTATACTGTCTGCGGCTCGCCTTCGCGTCATTTTTGATTTAGAAATGGAATTAGAAATGCAAATGAATGAACTTTATCCCTGGCAATATACTATTTGGCAACAAGTGAGAGGCTCGGTGGCTTTGAAGACACACGCCTTGTTGCTGAAAGGCAGAAAAGGAATAGGCAAACTAGGCTTTGCACGAAGCCTTGCCAAATCATTATTGTGTACGCAGATAACGGTGGAACAGATTGCCTGCGGCGTATGTGCAAGCTGCAAATGGTTTGAGCAGGAAACCCATCCAAATTTTTATTTAATGACACCAGAAGCACTTATTGAATCGTCTGGCGAAGCGGGTTCCGCAAGCAGCGGCATAGACAGGCAAGAGGCAGATCATACCAAATCAGGGAAAAAGCCCAGCCAATATATTACCATCGAGCAAGTGCGAGCGCTGAACGATTTCGTTTATCTTTCAGGTCATCAGGATGGGCTCAAGGTAATTCTGATTCATCCAGCAGAAGCCATGAATGTAGCGTCAGCCAATGCCTTATTGAAGAAACTTGAAGAACCTCCATCCCATATTCTTTTCATTCTGGTGGCGCATCGTGCGCAAGATCTGCTGCCAACCATTCGTAGTCGTTGCCAGCATATTACGCTGCCCATACCTGATGCGGCCACTGCGCGTAAGTGGTTGACACAGCAGGGAGTAGAACATGCCGATATCTGTCTGGCTCTGTCAGGTGCTTCACCTTTGCAAGCTGCGGCATTCAGCCAGCAAGATTATTTTAACCAGCATACAGATTTTATCCGGAAAATCAGCATGCCAGCCAGCTTTGACCCTATTTCTCTGGCCAACAGTCTGCATAAACTGGATTTACCCGAGATTGTCAGTTGGTTACAAAAGTGGTGCTATGACCTGATATGTGTTTGTACCATAGGAAAAATTCGCTACCATGTCCATCAAGAAACCACTATAAGAAAATTGGCCTCAACTGCAGATCCCAAGCTGCTTGCCAGCTTCTGGCGCAATTTGATCATGAGCCAGCAATTAGCGCGTCATCCTCTCAACGCCAAATTGTTTCTGGAAGAGATGCTGCTTTGCTACGTTAAGGTAATGGCGCCGACGCGATACCAGGGTTGATTGCTCTCATCAATCTTCCAGAGATTCTTCTGATAATCTACCTCCTAACGTTTCCAAGGCAGTATAGGCCAAACCTCTCCATTCTTCTCTATCCCAATATCTGATGTAGCGCCTGAATTGACGCTGTGTTGACAGGAGCGGGAAGTCATCAGGATCAAGCTGCGCCCGCATCTCATTGCAATAACGAATAATCTCCTCTTTTGCGTGTGGATCATTGAAATCTGGTACACCATAGGCTACACCGAGCAAAGCGAGCTCGGCCATTGTTGCTAAGGTATACGCCCGATTATCTCCGCTGGCCTTATTCAACTCCCACTCGACAATTTGGCGAGCCGTGATCCACCATTGACCATACTCTTCTGATAAGCATTTAAAAGCTGCACTACTGGTTAAGGCAGGTATGGCTGTAATGGAAAGAAATTGCGTCATCACCCAATAATTATGCGGCTCGAATTCCAAGGCTTCGCGATAGTATGCTTGAGAAGCTTCATAGGCTTTTTTGCTTTCCTTTGCCCACTTCGGAATTTTGCTGGGATCAACCGCATGGTTACTTGCAAGTAATGAATAGGCGATGCCAATACGTTTCTCACTGGCTGCACTCATGCCGAGGCGTTCGGCTTTGATTTCGAAAGATGCCACTGCTTCAGGCTCCTCACGCCATGCTTTGAGTTCGTTACGAATCGACTTGCACAAGAAACCGATTTCTTCTTCAAGTTCAGCAGAATCGAACGTTTGCTGGGTTTGTTCAATCTCGATATTAGCCCCTACCAGTTCATCGATCCGATCAAATTTGACTTCCAGTCGTCTTCTGATTTGTTTGTCGCGGAAGGCATCGACCTGGTCTTCAAAATCTAATGGTACGGTGGCGTAAGCGACGATACTGGCCCAATCATGAGTGCCTGCTGCATCGGTGCGTAAGCGCTGACGTAATTCATAGATGACCCAGCGCGGGTCGTTGCCATCCAGTAGTCGTTGATAAAGTACTTCGGCAGCAATTGCTGAAGCACTCATCCATAGCGGGAACTGTGATGCAATCACCCAGGGAATACCTGCAGCATGCAGTTCATGTGCGATACTGCCACCAGGGGTAAGCATCGATTCGATATTGCCTGAATCACAGGTTGCGAGCGTAACGAGTGTCGGACAGAATTTTGTATTTCCTGATGAATCACGCGCTGTCAGCGCAATGGCAAGCCTTTCACCATCAATGATATCTTTGCTTGAATCAAAATCGCTACATAACGCTACGCCGTAGCGTTTATTACCGGAATTTTCCAAGGGTGCACCATGTGCCAGAATATGTACATGAGTATACTCAGCTTGGGCACATGCTTCACGGATCTGTTTCAAGGTCGCATTAGGCAGGACAGTCAAAATCTTTTTAACATCCTCTACGCGTTCCTTATCCCTCCCTGGGTTTCTGATTTTTACCCACGGTTCGATGGCTGAACGTAGGGCTTGTAAATGAGATTGAGCGGGAACATAAAGTCCATCGGGTTCTGCAAAAGCAAAGAGGATACGGGGTGGCCGGTTCCAATTAATTGGAAGAGGCCGCCCGCGGCGGATTTCTCGTGTGATTGAGATCGGTGCACGTGTTTGTAGGAATAACGGGGAGCCAGAGCCTGGGAATCCATCCACGCCGACGGCAAGCTCAAATGGAACCAGGCCAAGCTCAAACGCAGATAAGGAAAGGCGCAGATGAACCAGTTTTCCGGCTTCCACTGCGGCATTACCCAATTCGGAAAGCAACGCTGGAATCTGACCGAGCACTCTCCCAATCGCTTCACCTAAATCACGAACTTCAGCCTGGCGTTGCTCATCCTTGGCGGGGTCCTTATCGGATTCATAACGTAACCTGCGCAAGCGCATTAATAATTGTCGGTGCTCAAATGGCATTTGCACCGTCACTGGCCCTTCTTCGCCACATAACGCAATATATGGCGTAAGGGGAGAGAGTAACTGATTGTGCGAGGGTCCCGGTCTGAGAAATTCAAGTTTGACTTTTTGGATGGCTTTGCTGGGAATAGTGCTCATATCATTACTCCGGGAATTTTTTTATCTCAAGAGGTAGGCCTGAGCCGTCACCCACAACATGGGTCAACCTCCCAACTACTTTACCGCTTTCTTCTTTGATCGATATAGCGCTGGTCTGGTCCATCACAAATGGCTGATTATCAAATCTTGCCTGATCAATCGCTTCCATTTTTCCATTGATGAGTACATCGTATACTGGTTTGAAGGAAGCTGTGTTTTTTAACATGGCTTCGGTAAACTGTAACAAACGAATCCAGGTACCACTATTGAAATAATAGCGCCCGCCTCCCATGTTGATGGCACGTTCAAGATGCGTGTGACCGGTAATAATAAAGTCAATGGATGATCCGACTGCGGCCGTCACCTGTTTGTAAGTATCATCCTGATCGGAAATATCAAATGTTTTGTCATCTTCCAACCAGTCTTTAAGCGCACGACGCAGTGCTTCATCTTTACCGACACCCCTCATCCAACCAGTTAAACTATCCCAGATGAGTTGTGGTGTGCCTAAGGTGCTGTTAGCGGTTAAGACAGTCTGTGCACCAGTACGAAAGCTCTTTTCCGCAGCGAGCAACATGTCATCAGCGCTACGGGTGTCAGTTGCGGTAGCGCCTAATACACCAGCTTTAAGGTTGGGCCCTAATAAACGATCGGCGGTAAATGGGATGGCAGCATCCTGACTGGGCTGGTGAAAGCCTTCAGCGGAAAGCCGTTGATCAATTTGCTTTTGTCCTTCTACCTTTTCACCCACAATCGGTAGCAGCTTATTGATTTTACTTGCTTGTGATGGGTCAAGTACCAATAAGGTACCGACGGCGGCAGATGTTTCTGGTTTAAGCAGATCGATCCAGGCAAACTTGCGCTTCACTTCATTCATGATATCTTTAACCATGCGCGTACCGGCATTGGGGTACCATTCGCTGGGACTAAGTGAACGGCCCACATTCAAGCGTCGCCCCACTTTTGCGAGATCTTCATAACGGTTGTAATTCCACGCATCCACTTCATTCCCGTGAGTACAATAGATGTGTGCATTTCCAACCATGCAGGTGTAGCCTGCGCCGGTTGTGCAAAATTCAATGCGTGCGCGCGCTGTTTGATCAGCTCCTGCCAGATACGTGATAATCAGGCGTTGTACCACAGGAAAAGATAATTCAATATCGTGATTGCCAATGATAATGATCAGGGTGCGTCCTTCCGATTTGACAAAATCAGCCAAAGCTTTCCAGATATTGGAAAAAGATGCATCTTTCATGATTCGCTGTACGGTGGCAATGGCTTCATCAGTGGCCACATAGCCGTGAATGTCTTCTGCCAATGTATCGATGATATCGCCATTCAATATCAATGCCACGCGTCCGCCAGGCCGTTGCTGTCCGACCCAACCGATATAGTTGGCGAGGCGCTCGGTTTCACGCAAAATTTGAAAATCTACCTTATTGCCACCCATGTGAATGTCTGAAATAACATGGATTTCGTCGTATTCTGGAAAATCGCTCATATCCTTATCTTATTAAATTAAGTAATCACAGCCCCATTTTTTTATTCAGAAAATTAATCTTTTGTCTCTACCTGAATTAATGGCTCAGATTCAATCATTTTTATGACTGCTGGCTTACGTCGTTGTCTCTTGGGAGAAGTCAGATCTTCCATTGCTTCAGAAATTTTATCAGGGGCGGTCTCAATCATGATTAAGCCACTTTTGGACAAATCCGGGAATTCGGAAGCCGGACATGGCTCAGCCGGCTCATCCGATTGAGGCGAGCTGGGTGGGGAAGCAGATAATTCCTGTTCTGCTGGCGTCGAGATGTGCTTGAATGGCAAATCAAATTGTGGAATAGGAGCAGGTGGTGCTGTTGCTGGCAGATCAGGAGAATAATCGGCTGATTCAGATTTCTCGCTGGTTTCACTCATTTCAGTGAGGACACTTTCTGCCTTAAAAGTAATGAGTTTGGGCGCTGATGCCTGATCATTTAAGTGGCTTTCAGATTGACTTTCAGGCTGAGTTTCTTCCAAGGAAGCGGCTTCCTCAGTATCAGCTACTTTATGCAGACGTGATCGCTCAGAGCGATCACGCTGCCGCCCTCCACGACGGCGGCGTGAACGACCACGCTCTTCACGTTCTTCCATTTGCTCAGGTAATGCCTCAACTGGCGAGATGCCTTCTTCGGTCGGTACTTCTACCTCTGTATGTACTTTTTCTTCACGCGGCGGATGGGCTTGTTTTCTTCGCGCAAGCTGACTATCACGACTTTTCTGTACGGCTCTTCCATGGGGTTCAGAAGCAATCTGCTCTTCTAGCAGGACACCCGCAGGCTCTTGGGGCAATTCTTGCAGAGGCTCATGTAGATCATGATGCTTGCGTTGTTCATGAGTAAGGAGCTCTTTACTGCGGCCACCACGACCACGATCCCGACGTCCCCGACCCCGTTCGTGACGCTGGGATTTCTCTTTATGGCTGGGTGGAGCAGGTTCTTCTGGCGCATGCTCCTGGCTGGTTGGTTTGAACCAGCCAAAGAATTTATCCAAGAATGAGGCTTGTTCGCGAGTTTTTTCTTCACGTGCTGGCGCAGGTTGCGTGGGTGTAATTCCTTTTACTGCGGCCTGTGGACGTGTTGGCTTGGCTTCCTGCGCTGTCGGCAGAATAATTTCCTCTGCAACTTTCTCTACCATCTCATAACTGGCTTGTATTTCAGTTGATTTCATATCCTCCTGGCGTAGCCGAGTAATTTTATAATTGGGCGTTTCCAAATAGATATTCGGAATGAGGATAATATTAACTTTCAGGCGTGCTTCGATACTATGGATATCAGAACGTTTTTCATTTAACAGAAAAGTAGCCACATCGACAGGAAGCTGCACATGCAGGGCACTGGTATGCTCTTTCATCGCTTCTTCCTGAATAATTCTGAGAATATGCAGAGCGGATGAATCAGTACCACGGATATGTCCCGTACCATGGCAACGTGGGCAGGTGATATAGTTGCTTTCTCCAAGCGATGGACGTAGGCGCTGGCGCGATAGCTCCAATAATCCAAAGCGTGAGATTTTTCCGACCTGGACACGTGCACGATCATGATGCAGCGCTTCATGCAGACGTGATTCCACCTCCCGCTGGTTACGGGCGACTTCCATGTCAATAAAATCAATGACCACCAATCCCCCTAAGTCGCGTAAACGCAGCTGCCGGGCAACTTCGTCTGCAGCTTCCAGATTGGTATTAAGTGCGGTGCTTTCGATGTCAGCACCTCGAATGGCTCGTGCTGAATTGACATCGATAGATACGAGCGCTTCTGTGTGATCAATGACGATAGCTCCGCCTGAAGGCAGGGATACCTGCCGGGAGTAAGCCGTTTCTATCTGGTGTTCAATCTGGAAGCGAGAGAATAGGGGGATATCATCCTGATACAGTTTGAGACGATCGACATTGTCTGGCATGACGTGAGCCATGAATTGGCACGCTTGTTCATAAATTTCAGAATTGTCGATCAGAATTTCACCGATTTCGTGATGAAAATAATCGCGAATGGCACGAATAACGAGACTGCTTTCCTGATAAATCAGAAAGATACCGCTTTGATTCTTAGCAGCTTCTTCAATCGCGTACCAAAGCTGGGTCAAATAATTTAAATCCCACTGCAACTCTTCTTCATTGCGGCCAATGCCTGCAGTACGTGCAATAATGCTCATCCCGGGCGGAATCTGCAGGTGCGAGATGACATCCCGCAGCTCAGTTCTCTCTTCTGCGGTGATGCGGCGGGATATCCCTCCACTATGCGGATTATTGGGCATCAGCACGAGATAACGCCCTGCCAGGGAAATGTAGGTAGTTAATGCAGCACCTTTCGTGCCACGCTCATCCTTATCAACTTGAACAATCAGCTCCTGACCTTCTCGGAGTAAGCTTGGAATATGATGACCCGGTAAATCAGGGCTCTCACCGAAGCAGGTGGGGGAGATTTCCTTATAAGGCAAAAAACCATGGCGGTCTCCACCATAATCAACAAAAGCGGCTTCTAATCCTGGTTCTAAGCGGGTAATCACTCCTTTATAAATATTGCCTTTACGTTGTTCTTTACCAATTGTCTCAATATCGAGATCAATCAGTTTTTGTCCATCTACAATTGCGACACGCAACTCTTCTGGCTGTGTCGCATTGAATAACATGCGTTTCATTTTATGCCTCCCGCGCTCAATTCACGGGCAGATTGCTGCATATCAGGCAGCATAGCTTCCTATCGTTTACGCATAATAGAATTTATTGTTCAGTAATTGGATCATGGTATTAGGAAAGGACGGTATGGAGTGGTTATAGTGGTACATCGCAGTATCGCGGAGCTTAACCCCTTGAGTTTTTCTCGATGATAGGGAGCCACGCCAAGATTTGCCTGGCTTGTTATATGGGAGCTCATGCTCTGGGTGCTTCCAACACTCTTTCTCTTATTCAGACCTTTTTTATTTTTCCCTTCCGTGAAGATTGGCCAATTTCTAGCGTGTAGCTTGGTTCCTGTAAATTGTGGAAACAGGATTGAAATCAAGTTATACAAGGTTTCGACAAAGTCTATCCCGTCGGCGGGTACTACGAAACCGGAAACTAAATTCATATGTGCTTTGAGCGCGCAAATCAATTACTATCGCTACTTTAGGTGGTGAGCGACATTAACCAAATCAGTGCTGATTTTCTTCAACACTTCAAAACTTTAAACCTATCGAGTGAGTTAACCATTACCCGGTGTCATTATGCTCATCATGTAATTAGTACATGATTTATGTAGTATATGGGTAAATATGTGAATTCTAAATGAAGAGTATAGGTAAAATTAATACGTTAAACAAAAATATTATGCCAGATATGGTCATTGTAGAAAATATCAATGAAGAAGCCGATGGGCAACGCATTGATAATTTTTTCTTCAAGCGTTTTAAAAGGGTGCCCAAGAGTCACATTTATCAACTCCTGCGCAGCGGTCAGGTACGTGTCAACAGTAAGCGAATCAATGCAGATTATCGCTTGCAGCAGAATGATAAGGTGCGTATTCCGCCCATCAGAACATTCCAAAGCGCTCAAAAAATAATAAAACCTCCGCTTGCTGCTTTTGAAGTGTTGTTTGAAGATGAATGGCTGTTGGCTATTAATAAACCCTCCGGCATCGCAGTGCATGGTGGTAGTGGCATAAGTTATGGTGTGATCGAACAGTTACGCGCTCATCACTCTGACTGGAAATTCCTGGAACTGGTACATCGCCTGGATCGGGAAACCTCTGGCGTTCTGCTGCTGGCCAAGAAACGCAGCGCATTGGTCGAGGCACATCGACAGATTCGAGAGGGAATCGTCCAAAAACGTTATTCGGTAATGGTCAAGGGAAGATGGCGCAATGCTAAACAAAGTGTGAAATTATCACTTAATAAATTTGTTACCGCTGACGGTGAGCGACGTGTCATGGTGATGTCAGGGAAGAATGAGGAAAAAAAAGAATTGCCAGCTCATACCGTGTTTACTTTGAAAAAAAATTGGCAAAACTTCAGCTTGCTCGAAGCAGAATTAAAAACCGGCCGTACCCATCAAATTCGGGTCCATTTGGCACACCTAGGTTTTCCGATTGTAGGGGATGATAAATATGGCGATTTTGAGTTGAATAAAAAACTGATGAAAGGGAAACAAAGGCTTGCTTTAAAACGCATGTTTCTGCATGCGGCTAGTTTGAAGATGACGCATCCAGCAACCGGGGAATATATTGGCCTCGAAGCGGCATTACCCAATGATCTGACAACTTTTCTGCAGAGATTGGATGAGGAGAATCCTGTTACCAGGCCGTAAAAACGAGCTTACGAGTTTTCCCATGGAACTGCATTTCGCCCACCTCGCGCTTGGGGCGCTTGCTTTGTTTCTTCACAGCTTGTGAACAATCTACGGACATCCTGTTTTTTCTTATCAAATTAGTTATCAAATGCGGGTTCGAGTTGTATGCTTTTCTGCACAGTAGAGTAGTTTGATTCCAGCATCGGGTATAACACTTCCCATACATTTTCTGTAATCAACTTTTGAGCAGCTACGTCCGGATGAATGCCATCCGCTTGAAAAAACTCGCGCTTATCTCCAAATCCGTCCAGCAGAAAAGGAACTAGCTTTAATTGATAGCGCTCAGCAAGCTGGGGATAAATATTGCGGAACTTTTGGGTGTAGGCTGTGCCATAATTGGGCGGTAGTTGCATCCCAGCGAGTAAAGGCGTGACATTATTTCGCTGACAAACTTGAATGATGGCCTCTAGATTATCATGGATAGATTGAATGGATGCGCCGCGTAAACCATCATTACCACCTAATTCAATGATGACGATGTCCGGTTGATGCGTTTTGAGTGCTTGCTCAATACGATGACGTCCCCCCAGCGTTGTTTCACCGCTGATACTGACATTGATGACTTGATAATGAGGGGAGAGCGCCTGCATTCGTTGTTTGAGCAGATTAACCCATCCAACTTCTGCTGGCAAACCATAGCCGGTCGATAAGCTATCTCCAAAAATCATGACAGTGATGCCATTAGCTGGGTTAGCTACGGCATAAGACGTAATAGGGAATAGAAAAAAAAGAATGATCAAAAAATTTTTCATGATGAATAATCGTGCTAAACAAATGGCACATCCTATCGTGCGAACAGACTCCCTTACTAAACAAGTCGATACCGGCGATAATCGACTAACGATTTTGCAGGATATCTCCCTGAAAGTAAATGCAGGCGAATCGATCGCTATAGTAGGTGCTTCTGGTTCGGGAAAATCTACCTTACTTGGACTATTGGCCGGTCTGGATGTTCCGACCAGTGGCCATGTTTACCTGGATGGTGAGGATATTTTTCTGCTGGATGAGGATGAACGGGCGGCTTTACGCAGTAGATTGCTTGGTTTTATGTTTCAGTCATTTCAATTACTGCCTGCGTTGACCGCTATCGAGAATGTAATGTTGCCATTGGAGCTTGCCGGTATAAATGATGCGAGACGGGCAGCACAGGCATTGCTTGAGCGTGTCGGACTGGGAATGCGGCTTAAACATTATCCGCGGCAGCTTTCGGGCGGTGAACAGCAACGTGTTGCGATTGCTCGTGCTTTCGTAACTCAGCCGAAAATGTTATTTGCCGATGAGCCAACGGGTAACCTCGATTCTGCAACGGGTGCACAAATTATCGAACTGATGTTTGAGTTAAATCGGGAACGAGGAACCACGCTAGTGCTCGTGACTCATGATGAAGCTTTATCTACTCGCTGCTCGCGGCAAATACGAATGGCCAGCGGTAGAATAATCCATTGAAAAGATATGGCTCTATATTCAGATCATTTTTGATAGAGTAATGACAAATAAGGTATCGGCAGCAGCAATTTCCCAGAAGGATTCGGCCGCTGGCAAAGGTTATTCGAGGATGGCTTTCATCAGTTTTTTGCTCATTGTACTGGCAGCGGGTTTTTGGTTTTTGCGAACTCATGATTCAGCTGCCAATCGCATCCCAAAAAATGAAGTAAGTGTCATGCCGATTCCAGTCGTAGCAACCCTGACTTCGCAACGGGATGTGCCGGTCAAATTTAAGACTAAAGGTACCGTATCGCCTATACAAATAGTTGAGGTACGGCCGCAGGTCGCAGCCGCGATCAAAACAGTTCATATCAAGGAAGGCCAGTTCGTGGCTAAGGGCGAACGATTGTTTACCCTTGATACACGTGCCGAGGAAGCCAATCTAGCTAAATCCGCTGCGCAGCTCGCCAAGACAAGGGTCGAATTGCATAATGCAATGCGTCAGCTCCATCGCCAACAGGAATTGTTTCACAAAAATTTTATTTCTCAGGCAGCACTGGATGTTGCAGAAAACCAGGTTGAGTTGTTGCAGAATCAACTGAAATTTGATGAGGCTGCTGTGCAGGTAGACCGTGTTACCCGTGGTTATGGAGAGATAGTGGCACCGATTGCAGGCCGGACGGGCGCTATCCAGGTTTATCCCGGCAGTCTGGTCCGACCGGAAGCTTCTCTGCTGGTAAGCATTACCCAGATTGATCCGATTTATGTGAGTTTTGTGTTGCCTGAACGTGAATTAGCCACTCTGAAACAAGCGCTTGCCAAAGGAGAAGTAACCGTTAGTGCCCAGCTTAACCTTTCTGACAAACAGGAGCGAGAGGGACGTATCGTATTTATTGATAGTGCAGTCGATACGGCCAGTGGCACGATCCAGATCAAAGCCGAATTTGCTAATGCAGACGGAAAGTTCTGGCCTGGCATGTTTGCTAATGTGACGTTGATCGCCAGTATATTGCCTAAGGCATTAACCGTCCCCACTCAGGCGCTACAAACCGGACCCAACGGTCAGCTTGTTTTTGTCGTGGGAGAAGATAATAAAGCAATGCCCCAACGAGTTGATGTCAAGTTGATCCAGGAGGGTATTGCGGTGGTAAAAGGGATAGAAGCGGGTCAGTGTGTCGTGATTGAAGGAGCTCAGCATCTTCGTGCTGGTACTACGGTAAACCCGAGCAGAACTTGCGGGCAAGTGTCTGATTCTGATCAGGGTGGGTTGAGATCGGATTCTGGCAATAACAATACTCCATCCCCTTCACTCCTTCCATCGCTCTAAATAAGCAATGAATCTGGCCGAATTATGTATACGCCGTCCGATAATGACAATATTGTTGTCATTGACAGCCGTCATTGCGGGCATTCTGGCTTATAGCGGTGTTCCTATTGCAGCATTACCCCGTTTTGATACCCCTACCATTACCGTCAATGCGGTGTTACCGGGGGCAAGCCCGGATACGATGGCCTCAGCTGTGGCTACTCCTCTTGAGCGTCAGTTTTTAGCGATTGCGGGTTTATCAGTCATCAGCTCAACCAGTACGCAGGGGACTACCGTGGTCACGCTGGAATTTAACCAGGATCGTGATATGGACGGTGCAGCAGTGGATGTGCAAGCGGCACTATTGCGGGCGCAGCAATCGCTGCCGGTTGAAATGACCACAATGCCTTCCTATCGCAAAGTCAATCCAGCCGATACGCCGGTTACCATCCTTTCGCTGACATCAGAAACGATGCCATTACCCGAGCTGAATAATTTTGCTGATAAGCTGATTGTACCGGCTTTGTCTACGCTGCCGGGCATCGGTGAAATACGACCTAATGGTCAGAAAAAGTATGCCGTACGCGTGCAGGTCAATCCACTGGCACTGGCCGCGCGCAACTTAACAGTGGATGATATCGCAGATGCATTGGCGCGAGCCAATGACAATTCGCCTGTGGGTACACTGGATGGGCTTCGTCAGACCTTGATCGTTCAGGCTAATCGCCAGCTTGATAACGCGGATGCCTTTGCAGAGTTGATTGTTGCTACCACGCCCAACGGTCATCCGGTTAAATTATCAGACGTGGCCATGGTGGAAAATAGTGTGGAATCGGTCAAGACTGCGAGCTGGACAAATGGCCAGCCATCCATCGGCTTGCTTGTTTATGCACAGCCTGGAGCGAATGTCGTAGCCGCTTCCGATGCTGTCAAGGTCGCCTTACCGAAAATAAGTGCGCAATTACCTGCTTCGGTGCAATTGGCCTTTTATCTTGATCGCTCCCAATCTATCCGGGATGCGATTTTTGATGTGCAACTGACTTTTGGCTTAACCGTTGCGCTGGTGATTCTGGTCATGTTCCTGTTCCTGCGTAAACCTGCTGTCACGCTTATTCCCGCGTTATCGTTACCGATTTCATTGCTGGGTACGGTGATGCTGATGCGCGTTTTTGACTATACGCTCGATAATATTTCCCTGCTGGCCATTACCCTCGCTGTTGGGCTGGTGGTGGACGATGCTATTGTGATGCTGGAAAACATCGTGCGACATATCGAAAATGGCTTGCCGCCAATGCAGGCAGCATTACGTGGCTCGAAAGAGATTACCTTTACCATCCTCTCCATTTCGATTTCGCTGGTAGCTGTTTTCATCCCGGTTTTTTTCATGCCAGGGGTTATCGGCATGATGTTTCACGAATTTGCTGCGGTCGTCAGTATTGCAGTACTGGTATCGGCTGTTGTTTCGCTCACGCTGGTTCCCATGATGGCAAGTCGTTATCTGGTATTGGATTCATCAGATGGATGGAGTATGAGATTGACGCAATGGTTTGAGAACGGATTTAATCATCTGTTGGCAGCCTATACCTATGTGCTGGACTGGGCGTTGCGTCATCGGCGCACCGTGCTGACAATTGCCCTGAGTACCTTTGTTGCGGCGGGTATACTCTTTCTGGTGCTGCCCAAAGGATTCTTTCCCGAAGAAGATACGGGCCGAATCATGATTTCGATTGAAGCAGCAGAAGATATTTCCTTTCCCGCCTTGACCCGCTTGGTAGAACAAACCAGTGAAATCATTCAGGCTCATCCCTTTGTTGATAATAGCATTACCTTTACCGAAGGCGCTAACAACGCACGTATGTTTATCGGCCTCAAACCGCGTAGCGAACGCCCCGTGATGAGCAAAGTGCTGGAAGTATTGCGTAAAGAAGTACGCGGTATGGCTGGCGTCAGGATATTCATGACGCCCTCGCAAAATCTGAGGATTGGCAGTATGCCCAGTAAGAGCCGCTATCAATACGTGATGCGCAGCGTACGGACTGAGGATTTGTATGCGGCAGCAGATGCTGTCATGTCACGTATGCAGCAGCACGCCGTGTTCCGGGATGTGACGAGTGATATGAAACTCAAAGGGTTACAAGCGCGGCTCGAAATTGATCGTGATAAAGCCAATTTACTGGGTGTAGAAGTCGCTGCGATTCGGTCAGCGTTGTACAGTGCTTTTGGCGAGCGGCAGGTTTCGACCATTTTCACCTCAAGCGATAGTTATCGCGTCATTCTGCAAGTGGCAGGGGAGTATCGTACCGATGAGAGTGCTTTTGATAACATTCACTTGCGAGCAAAAAATGGTGCGCTCGTACCGTTATCGAGCGTGGCAACGGTAGTGCGCGAAATGGGGCCGCTGGCAATCAATCATGTGGGGCAGCTTGAATCTTTGACCATCTCATTTAATCTTGCGCCAGGCGCTGCTTTGGGGGAAGCTGCTAAACTGATCGAACAATTCAAACATGAAATCAATCTACCTGACAGCATTCTGACCAGCTTTGCTGGCGATGCGGCAGCTTTTCAATCCTCCCAGACAAGCCAGCTCATCCTGATTGTGGCGGCACTGCTGGTTATTTATGTGTTACTCGGGGTGCTCTATGAAAGCTATATTCATCCCATTACGATTCTTGCAGGTCTTCCTTCCGCAGCGGTGGGTGCGCTGGGTATTTTATGGTTTTTCAATATCGAGCTTTCTGTCATGGCTATGATCGGTATTTTATTGCTGATCGGTATTGTGAAGAAAAACGCCATCATGATGATCGATTTTGCACTGGACGCCCAACGGGAGCAACATCTGACACCCTACCAAGCAATTCATACAGCTTGCCTGCTTCGTTTTCGTCCAATTATGATGACCACACTCGCTGCTATGATGGGTGCGCTGCCGATTGCCCTTGGTCTCGGTGCCGGCGCCGAGTTGCGGCAACCGCTCGGGCTGGCAGTGATAGGGGGCTTATTGTTTTCCCAAGTGATCACCTTGTTTATTACCCCGGTGATTTACCTGTATCTGGACCGATTCTCAGGCAGTCGGCAGACACCTGTCAACGAACAGTCTAAGCAGCCTCGCGCGCTGCTTCCTGAGTGATTGACCACTACCGAAGTCATTTCCTTGCCCAATCAAAACTAACTTGGTTGGCTTCACCTTGTCGTATGATTGATCCTGTCTGCGGTTCACCTTCACGTCATGTTTGATTGGAAAATAGAATAAAATGAATAGCATGCTGTAAATTTTTGATGGAATCCTCTTTATGAATCTTTTTCGACTCTCCTTTCGTATGCTGCGTCGTGATTGGCGCGCAGGTGAATTACGCATACTGGTGCTGGCACTCATGATTGCGGTTAGCAGTATCACCACGGTTGGATTTTTTGCTGATCGAGTGCAGCTTGCTCTTTCCAGAGAGAGTAATCGATTACTGGGTGCTGATTTACTCGTCATTGGCGATCGCCCTTTGTCAGCTCATTATGCGGATAAAGCCGAGCAACTCGGTTTAAAGACCGCTACATTGACCCGGTTTTCCAGCATGGCGAGCAAGGAAGAGAATAATCTTCTGGCTGAAATCAGGGCGGTATCGGCTGGCTATCCGCTACGGGGTGAATTGCGGCTTGCGCACACTGCCAGTGAAATCATCACGGAGGAAAGGACCTATGTGGCGCAAGGGATTCCTTCTCCAGGTACCGTCTGGATCGATGAAAAACTAATGGCGGGTCTCGATATTACTCCGGGTGAAACACTGGAACTAGGCGCTACCTGCATGACTGTAGCTGCATTGGTTGCGCGTGAGCCGGATTATTCGGTCGGCTTTATCAATATGGGAGCTAGATTATTGATGAATGCAGATGATCTGGTTGCGACCCATCTGATTCAGCCAGGTAGTCGAGTCACCTATCAACTGTTAGTGGCGGGGGAAGAAAAACAGGTTGCCGAGTTTCGTAGCTGGGCGCAGAAGGAACTCGTGCCTGGACAACGCATCGAAGGCATACGTGATGCGCGTCCGGAAATCCGCTCCGCATTGGAGCGTGCAGAAAAATTTCTGAGCCTGACTGCGTTAGCAAGTGTAGTGGTTGCTGCTGCAGCCATGGCGCTTGCTGTGCGCCGTTTTACCCAGCGTCACCTTGATGGGTGTGCCATTATGCGCTGCCTGGGAGCAAGCCAGTCAACGATATTGCACCTGTATCTGTATCATTTCGTCATATTGGGATTGGTGGCCAGTGGGTTAGGTTGCTTGCTGGGTTTTGTTGCACAAGAGTTTCTATCGCATTGGTTGGCCGGCTTGGTGGAAACCTCATTACCTTTGCCCAGTGGCTTACCCGCAGTGCATGGCTTATTGAGTGGTATGGTATTGCTGCTCGGCTTTTCCCTGCCCCCCTTGCTTAATTTACGGCGTGTGCCTGCGTTACGGGTGTTGCGTCGCGATTTCGGCATAACTAATCTGCATGGTCTGGCAGGGTACGCCTTTGGCCTGTTGGCGCTCTCAATTTTATTCATATGGGAAGCAGGCGAACTGCGCATGGGTATCTTGGTCATGCTAGGATTCATGGCTGCGATTGCAATTTTTGCATTACTCGGTTGGGTATTGATTAAGTTATTAATGCTGGTACGTCAGCAAGCGGCAAGTGCGTGGCGTTATGGGCTGGCTAATATCCGGCGCCGCACCATTGCGAGTCTGGTTCAATCGATTGCGTTGGGGCTGGGTTTGATGGCGATGCTAGTACTCACCCTGATTCAGAGTGATTTACTAAGGGATTGGCGCACCAGCTTACCGCCGAATACCCCTAACCGGTTTCTGATCAATATTCAACCTGATCAGTTACAGCCTTTGGCAGAATTTTTTGTACAGCATGGGATGCAGCAGCCTGATTTCTATCCGATGGTGCGGGGTCGCTTGATGACAATTAACGACCAGCCAGTGCGCATCGATGATTATACCGAGGCACGGAAGAAGCAATTGCTCAACCGTGAATTCAATCTGTCCTGGGCAGATAAACTCCAGTCGGATAATGAGATTGTGGCAGGCCGCTGGTGGCAGGGAGCAGATTCGCCTGAGAACGAATTATCCCTGGAGGAGGAAGTCGCCGGAATCATTGGGGTCAAATTAGGTGACCGGTTAACATTTGATATTGCGGGCAGCCCGTTCTCCGCCACGATTACCAGCCTGCGGAAAGTTGACTGGGATACCTTTCGCGTTAATTTTTTTGTAATCGCCCGTCCCGGCGAGCTGGATGCGTATCCAATTAATTATGTAACCAGCTTTTATTTGCCCCCTTCACAAGTCGGCGTGATGCACGAATTGGTCAAAAGTTTCCCCCATTTGCTGGTGGTTGATGTGGCAACTGTGATCGAGCAGGTACAGAAAATGATTGTGCAAGTATCCCGCGCGATAGAATTTGTGTTCTTGTTTACTTTATTGGCTGGTTTTATCGTGCTTTATGCCGCTATTTCAGCAACCCAGGATGAGCGCATTTATGAGGCGGCGATTTTTCGCACGTTAGGTGCCAAACGTAGGCAACTGGTCCGTGCCTGGGCGGCTGAATTTGCCATACTGGGTGGTCTGGTGGGAATCTTTGCGTCAGCCGGTGCAAGCGTGCTCGCTTATGTGATTGCTAAGTATGTCTTGAATGTTCCATATACCTTTAACGCCTGGATTTGGCTCGTCGGTATTTTGGTGGGGATGATAGGTGTAACTATTGCAGGATTGCTGGGAACGCGCTCAACCCTGACACATCCTCCTTTGTGGACATTGCGCAAAGTCGGATAAAGGGAGTGATCTAAAGGAGAAGATAAGGCTGGAAATCATTGTTCTGCTTCTCCAATCCTTATAGCACATTGCCAACCTTCCTGGGCGGTTAAACAACTCGATTCATCACTCATTATTAGCATACAATATGCCGACTTAATAATTATGGTAATGGAATGCTTGCGGTCATGCTAAAACTGTTCTGAGTATCCAGAAAAGCAGTTGGAGGCGTTCTACTCCCCTTCTTTCTTATAAGCAATGGAAAAACAGGTTTTAAATCTATGTCTGATTGCGCCCATTCAACCGGCGCTTTGCGATGCTTATCGCCGGGTTCTGCGTTTTTTAGAGCAGAGCCGGGAATCAGTCGGTGCTATCATTATCAACAGAGGATCAAGCTCGCTACAGGAGGAAACGGGTTGGACAACCTTCCAGTCTCTGACAGATCTTGATTCGGAGGAGAGAAAGCCAGATATGTATCTGTGTTGGGATCTGTCGGCGATCAATGAAATACTGGGCAGGACTTCCTGTCAGCCTGTGGTTTACGGCGTAACGGTCTACGGCATCTTACAAGGTGTTTTCCCGGTGCATCCCTGCATCGTGGGTTATCTCTCCGATATACCCTTGCTGCGAGGGATTTTGGTGGAGTGCGGTATTCCGCTGAATCGGCAATTCAGCCTTGCCGCCGGGATAGAGGAGAAGAACTGTCTTTCTTCCGGGTCAATGGCTGCTCAACGGAATGGCGTACAGCGGAATAGCGTACTCGTGATATCCGATGACGCTGCCTTTAGTTCAACCGTAGCGGCTGCCTGCGAAGTGTTAGGCATGCAGCTCGAACGCTTGTCCTATGCCACATGCTTGCAGGGTATTGCATCCGAGTTTTATGTACGTTATAGCTGTGTGATCGCAACCGGACAACCGGCGCTTCAAGCCGCGGCAGCTGGCGCTGCCGTTATCATAGCGGATGAGCGGGGCAGTGCTGGGCTGCTGACGCGGGAAAACCTGACTCGGGTGCTTGATGCACATGCGGGACCGGCCTGCTTTGAAAACCCTGCTGGGACAGAAGCCTTTATGTCAGCTCTGGGAGACAGCCAGGCTGTGGAGACAGACGTTCTGGCTCAGCAACTTTGTTTAAGTCACAGTGAGACAGCACGTGCGCATCAGTTCTTTGTCTGGATACGGCAGACACACCAGAATGCAGAAGCAGGCGTTTCCGACCGAAATGACGCCGCAAAAAAACCTCAATTGCACAGCATCGCGGCAATGACGAGTATGGCAGCTTGTAAGATAAGCACGACGCTAACCCCGGCCTTGCAAGAAAATTGCCGTTCCTTCTCTTCGTCACCTTCTACCGAAGTGTTAGTTGAGTGCAGCACGCCCGTCAAAATCGTTCCCCAGCCACGTCTACCGTTAAGCCGTTATATTGCTGCCAATGAAGAAAACACTTTGACGGGATTTTTTGGCGAGGGCTGGTCTGCCAATGAGCCATGGGGCCGCTGGACAGACGGTTCTGATGCGGCTATCCAGTTCGAAACCGAGACAGTGGACGATCACATTGAGCTGTTACTCCATCTTCGTACATATTTGCCACCGGACCGCTTGTTTCAACGAGTGATGGTGAGTATTAACAGCCGTCCTCTATTATGCTGGAGATTAGACCGCACCATGAACAACGTGCCTTTTCGCCTGCCATTGACTCCGGAATATCTGGATGGGAAAAGTACGTACCGAATTAAGTTTCAACTACCAGACGCCAGTTCACCTCAGGCTTGGGGAAAGAATGACTCACGCAAACTGGGTTTGGGGCTGGCTGGACTCGAACTACTCAGGGTTTCAGGGCAAGAATCTATGCTTCAAGAGCCTGATATTATTGATATTCCTTCATAATTAAAAATTTCCATTCCATAAGTTCTTTCAGCTCGTTGCGTTTGCAATGAGTGAGTTGACTCATCGTAATAGATTATTTCTTACCAATTGTTACTCTATCCGTAATTTAATTTTCTAATAATTAACAGCACCTCAACCCGGTTTAACTACCGGAAGTTAAATTGGTAACCTTTATAGCACATGCATAGGTTACTGTAGCCTCCTGCATTATAAAACTCCAAAATAACAAACCATCCATATAAGAATATTTCCTGTATTGATATAGGAAAAACGCCTGCAATACCCACATCTAATAATATTTCTCACATATAGGAAAAGTTCCTATATGTGAATAAGAAAAAATCATAAAATATTTAATACAAGTAATAAAAATTCCTACATCATATTTAGAAAACCGCTTATAATATTTCTTAATGTAGGAAAACATCCTACATTAAGAAAAGTAAATTCCTTATCTCTTTCTTCTCTTTCTGATTAAATAAGTTTGGGAGATTTGAGATAAAAGCTTGCGAAACGAATGACGGTGTTAAGCGAAGGTTGTTAGGCGATACTCAAAAGCTGATTGATAGACGTTTCGCCAAAATGAAGTTTAGTAAAACTCTCTGGGTTCGTTTTATAGCGCGTTCCTGATAAGGAAGCGAATGATTTAAAGACTTATGACTTAGGAAATTTAACGACTAATACACTTTTTTTATTGCTGTGATGCACGCACGGCGAATTACCAATTATTTTATGAACCCCGGAGAACAATAACATGGCTAACACAACAAATATCTCAAATATTGCTATAGATACTAATGGCGTTGCTGGAGATAATATAATTGATGTAAATGAAGGTAATGCTTCAGGCTTTAAAATTACAGGTTCAGGTAATTATGCGGGAAATACTCCTCCCTTCATTGGCCAAGAAATCTTAGTTACAGTTGAATGGTTTGATGGAACTAACATTTTTTCTCAAGATATTAAAGCTTTAGTTACAAGTTCTGGTAAAAATAATTTTACTTGGGAAATTTCCGAAAATAGTTTCTCTTCGACTTTTCCCACTCTTAAAATTGGTTCTTCAAATCATACTGTTCAAGTTATATTTCCTTCGAAAATACAAGATGGAACACCTTCTGGGACTGCATCTTCTCCTTCTATAGCATTTGAATACGCCTGCTTTCTTCGCGGCACACGAGTCCTTACACGGCATGGCTATTGCCCGGTCGAGGAACTAGCGGTGGGTGACGAAGTGCGCACACTGAGCGGTGGCTGGCAGCCGCTGCGGTGGATTGGCCGTCAACGCATCACCACGCCATTCGGATTGGCAAAAGGTGCGCCGGTGCGCATTACCGCTGGCGCTTTCGGGCCAGCATTGCCTGAGCGGGATGTCTGCGTCTCACAGGATCACGCAGTTTTTTTTCGCAATCAGCTTATCCCCGCCAGATTTTTAGTCAACGGCGTGACCGTGTTTCACGATACTAGTATCGATAACATCGAATATTTCCACTTGCTGCTCGACCGGCATGCGGTGATCTTCTCGGAAGGATTGGCCACCGAGAGTTATGTGCCCTGTGAAAATATCGATTGGTTCGATAATACCGCGGAATGCCCACAAGCTTTACTGAACGCCATCCGCGCCGGTACCGCCGAGTGTTTGCTTGAATGTTATCCGCGCAAAACCACTGGCCCTGCTGTGGAAGCGGCGCGTGCTCTGTTGGCCCGTTTTGCGCCGGCAGATGCCAAGAATCGCGCGGTAGGTTAACTAGCAATTTAAATCCTGGCCGATGGCGGAAACTGCCATCGGCCAGGATAGTGCGTGCACAATATGCCGATTTGTAGCAAACCTCTAGCGCTAGCATTGACATAAATGCAATGTTTCCAAGCCTTTGCTCCAATTCTCTCCGAATTTTAATCTCTCACCTACACGAACGAACAAAAAACCGTTGTAGGTATTATTTTCTGATTTATCAGTTAAATCTGCCCAAGATTTTTTCCTTGATTGGTTCTGGTGGAAAATCCAGACTCTAGTAATTTCAATTGTGCAAATAAATTTTTAATACTTACACTACAGATATTAGTCACTGTTGCCGATATAGTTATCATTCGAAATAATCTACTGTTCATGTAGGAACAATTCCTATATCAGAACAGGATAATTCCCTGTAACACTCATTATTTCGATTAAAGAAATGAAGAAAGGCTTGAATAAGTGCTTGCGCAAAACGAATAGCGTTTTAAGCAGTGCTGGAAGCTGCTTGAGATCCGCTTTTGCCAAAAAGAAGTTTAAGCAAAACTTTATTGGCAATGCACGCGCGGAGAATTATCCACTATTTCATGTACTAGGGAGAATAGTAACATGGCTAAAAATGATGATCATGATGACAGCATGGCTATCACTTATACAAGTATCACTATCAAGAATGTTGCAGGTGGTAATAACTCTATTTCCAAGAACGATGCTACTAAAAATGGCTTTAAAGTGCGGGGCGAAGGTAGTTTTGCAATAAACGGGGAAAACAGCATTCTAGAAAAAGAGGATGAAATTGCGGTTACGGTCACATGGTCTGACGGAAACCATTCTTTTAGTTCAACACATGGATGCCGTAGTGGATGGTGTTAATAAAAATAAAGGCACGTTTAATTGGCACATTGAGGAAAACAAAGTTTTTGAAAATGAGTATACTGGCGCCGGACTCAATTTTGGTGAAGGCACCGTTACGGTAACATTCCCCGGCTCTATAAGTGGTAGTGAAACTTATCACTATGGCCATGCCTGTTTCCTTCGCGGCACCCGCATCCTGACCAGGCATGGTTACTGCCCGGTGGAGGAGTTGGCTGTGGGTGACGAGGTGCACACGTTGAACAGCGGCTGGCAACCATTGCGATGGATTGGACAGCAACGCATCGCTACCCCTTTCGGTCTGGCAAAGAGTGCTCCAGTGCGCATTACCGCTGGCGCTTTCGGGCCAGCGCTGCCGGAGCGGGATGTCTGCGTCTCGCAGGAACATGCAATTTTTTTCCGCAATCAGCTTATTCCCGCCAAATTTCTGATTAACGGCGTGACTGTGTTTCGCGATACTCGTATCAAGGACATCGAATACTTCCACTTGCTGCTTGACCGGCACGCCGTGATCTTCTCGGAAGGGCTTGCGACCGAGAGTTATATGCCGTGTGAAAATATCAAGTGGTTCGATAATACCTCGGAATGTCCGCAAGCATTGCTGAATTCCATCCGTGGTGGTACCGCGGAGTGCTTGAGCGAATGCTATCCGCGTAAGACTACTGGTCCTGTCATGGAAGCGGCGCGTACCTTGTTGGCTCGGTTTGCGCCAGTGAATATCAAGGGCCGCGCGGTAGGTTGACTTGCATTTCGAGTTCAGCCGTGGCAGATTTTTCGCTATCAATTCAGTTGGTTCGTATAAAACATACTGGATAGAAAGCTATTTTTACATCATAGCTTTCTACACGACGCTTAGCTTATGTAGTATTAGTCAGTTAAAAAGGAAGTTAACTCTCCTTTAGAAACTGTTTGGAAGTGCCTGCTTTTAAGCTGGTTTCCTCAACATAATACGAAACATGGCGATGTAAACCCAGGCTTCATCAGTACGTTACATTCAGCGCCAGGATGCAAAATTTATAACAATTGCTTAGGTTCCGACCGTGTCTTTTATGACCATCTCCTTAAACCACTGGCGAATAGAAACAAGATGCTCGTCTTCTTCCCGCAACGCCTGCTGGAAATCCCGAGCCATATCTTCCATACCCATCTTTTCGGCCAGCATGATAAGCATCCGCCAGCCATCGTTATCTGCCAGCTCCGCGGTTAGCATGGCTTCCAGGCAGTGTGCTACCGATGTGCGCGGATCGGTCAGCACCTGTATCAGGCCGAGCGAAATCACCCCGTCTACATCGGCCGATGGTGTCTGTGCAGTTGGATCCGCGCCGATGGATCGGATCGCGTTTTCCACGAGCTTAAAATGCTGAAACTCTTCATTCCGGAACTCGTTCAGCCTATCGAGTGAAATATTGGAGCTCATCGGTGCAGTTGAACACTTTGTTATGAGAGCATCATAAAGCCTCACTCCGGTACGCTCAAACGCAAGCCGACAGCCGAGCTTGTCTATAAATCCTTCAGGACTTTTGCCCATCAGTTTTTCCATTGCAGTGCTTGCCATCCCTTTCAGTGTGCCTGGCAGTGGAACTGATCCTATCACGTCAGCTTCGGCGATATATTCCTCGCGCATCTGTGCAATAGCTTTCTCATCTCCCGGTGAGGAAGCGGGAGTCACTTTAGCTAGCGACATCATTTGCTTTATATCAATCGGGGATATGTCTACTCCTGAACGATTCTTTCCTAAAACAGTGGTTTTATCCATGGTTATTCACCTCTCGTTGTCCATACCTAGAAACCCTAGTGGGCGATTTTTTGGCCACGTACATATTTTTCTCTTGTGGCTTCCCCATCACGTGCGAGTTCTGTGCCCGCAAACCATTCATAGCCTGCTGCAACCGTATTGGTTGGTGAACCTGACGCGTTAAGGTGCTGCCGGTATTGTTGCGATTCCACTCCTTCCTGAGATTTATTCACGAACTGAGTACCTCGTGCGCGCAGATCGACTTCCTGGTTAAGAATGCGGCGTACAAATTCGCGCTGGCTCTCGAATTTGATCGGTTCGGGCAAGTCCCCCGGTAAAACTTCGGCCGGGTCGCGTCGTTCATATTGCTTGAACATTTCTATCGCAACCTGCAAATGCCCCAGTTCATAATCGAGGCAACGCTCCCAGATGGCTTTGATACGTGGATTTGTTTCCTGCTGTACGCAACTATAATAGTTATAAACCTCGTTAGCCTCATGTAACAGCCATTTTTCAAGCCAGGTTTCACGTGGGTCGATAATCGATTCATATTGCGTCACGTGCTGTTCCTCAATGGATGCGATTTCCGTATATAACTGCCGCACTACCGGGTCAGCATACATGGGAGCGACATTCAGATAAAAATTCTGCGTTTGCTGCTCGCTTGACATGATGGTCAGCGCATGCAATTTGGTAATCGGCGCAGCGCGCAGGCGATCATAATGCTCCCGCAGGTTGTCTTGAGGTGCCCGGTGCTCTACTATCGTGGGACGGCCTGGCACAATATCCGTATAGCATTGAAGAATATTATTGGCATCTTTACCTTCCAGCCGATCCAACATTGCGCTATAGCGGTAGAGATGGTCGAAATCCTCCAACATACCAAAACGGTATACCTGGGCCAGGTACTCATCAGGTTCATTCTGTGCGACTGCAGCCGTTACTTCGATCGCAACTTGTTCATAAGCAATGGTTGTCTCGAGGGTTGAATGATCCGCTCCCAAAAGTCCATTGATCATCGTTGCCTGGTGCTGCTCGACAATGCGTAGTTGGGCAAGGGGTAGCTGCCATTCCCGATTCATTCGGGCACACCCATGCGAAAAACGGATCGCCTCCATTTCCATACCGTTCATCAAAATAACTCGAACCCGCGTGAACGCGTCATCATCGAGTTTGCTGATTGGAGGTTGAACCAGTTCCTTCCAGGTAAACCGCTGCCTGTCTAACGGGCAACCTTTATCTTCAAATAAATTGAGTGCCATTTTGTTCTCCTTTATTCCTCAAGGTAACCCATCCTGCGCTAACCTGAAGAATATTAATAGATGTAAATGTTGGTCCGGCTAATCGATAATCTCTAGTAATAGGCCGATGAATGAGTGAAGCTTGAAAATAGAGTATTGAAATTTGTCGTGTCTGTGCGCAAACAACCTAATCGACCGTTTGCGCTATCGTCGATATTTTGGTTAAATTGATAAGTGGGGTGTTGATTCGACCAGATAAAACTTAGACTTAGCTATTAATGAAGTGCTCGCAATCAACTCAATGCATGAGTAACGCGATCACAATTAAACGCTTCAAATTTCACTTTGGAAGGCAGCGCTTGTACTAATGGCTCTGGCTAGCTGTTGGCATTCTACTCATCCTTATCGCCACCATGGCTGCTTTTACCACCTTTCCGACCAATCTCGGACATATGCTCCTTATCCTTACTGACTGATTCACCACCTTTCCGGCCAATATCCGCCATGTGTTCTCTGTCCTTGCTGACTGTCTCACCACCTTTTCTGCCAGCTTCGCGTGCCTCCTCCGAATCAAACTCATGCGCAGTGCCTTTTTCATGGGCTGCTTTGCCGCCCTTGCTGGCTATTCCACGCTGCTTCTCTTCATCCATGGAAGCAAAACCTCGTTTATCAGTATTGCCGCCATCACCACCGTTTTTTTCTTTCTCTTTATCTGAAGTCATGATATAGCTCCTCATATTTAACTTCGCAATTTTTCCCTCAACAAACGAAATCTATTATCTGCTTCCTGTAATGTTTTTGGGATCTTATCTCCGTCTTAAAAGGAGAATGATTCAATACTAGCTAGCAAATTTCTTAACTTCTGTTCGTTAACACACATTAAAGAGCTTTTGGTTGGAAATTTATAGCCAACGGCTGGTAACAGCTCTAACTATGCAATTAATATTCGTTATGCAGGCAAGATGAGAATGAATAAAACAATGTCCTTTGGTGAACAGAACAAGATAATCGACGTATGTTCTTCTACAATAGATTCTCGCTTATATATGCAACTCACCACGGTAATTCGTGTCGTCAGTAAATCTTTTCAAATATTCATCCATTAATTCAAGGAGACTGATTGTACCTACCACTCAAAGCAATACAATAAGAGAAGCTACGATTCAGCAAACGACTACGCGCAGAGCAAAGTGCCATCCCATCAAATTATTGATAGAAGATCATGCCGGGGTAGAGGATGTTTAATAAGCCGTTGAAAATGGTTTTCAAGCGTTTTTTAATCATTAAATGTCAAGTCCCGTCTGATTGACTAGGGGCTTACACGTATTGTATTTGTAAAAAAGTAAGGAGATACTAAATATACTTAAACATTATCCGATAGAAGCAAATAAAGGTTCTCTCACACAAATAATATAATCCATAATTATGAAAAGCATGCTCCCCTGTCATGTAGGTTTCATTCCCGACGGCAATCGACGTTGGGCCCAGTCACGGAATCTCGCTAAGGAGGAAGGTTACGCCCATGGTATTCTGCCTGGAATAGAGCTGTACGAAATGTGCCGTAAACTGGACATTAAAGAGTTCTCAATCTATGGCTTCACTAAGGACAACACTCATCGACCGGCCGCTCAGGCAGAAGCCTTCCGTAATGCCTGCATCATTTTCGCGGAAGAGATTGCCGCGCGCGGAGCAGCACTACTTGTATTAGGAGACGATGAGTCATCTCACTTTCCAGCTGCCTTGCGTCGCTTTCGTTCACGGCAAGGAAGGGGTATCAAGGTGAATTTTTTAGTTAACTACGGCTGGGATTGGGATTTGAAAGGTTTAAGAGCCGGACGGATGCGCTCCGAAGAGGTCTCTCGCATCGACTTGATCGTCCGCTGGGGAGGAGGCAGGCGACTTAGCGGTTTCTTGCCTGCTCAGTCAGTATATGCGGATATCTATGTGGTAGAGCAATATTGGCCCGATTTTGAGCCATCACACTTTGAAAACGCGCTCGAATGGTTCAAATCTCAGGATCGCACATTAGGAGGATGAAAATATTAGATTTATTAAGAAAAAAATGTTTCGTTTATAACAACTTTCTTATAAATACTAAGTTACTCTATTTGTAACACTCAATAATGTGCTCTGGTTGAATTCAAACACCATGCTGTTGTGCGTACACATCAGGGATATACCCATATTTGGTAATGGTTTGATAGAAAAGTCAATGTGTTCTGTACCGATCTCTTTAACCCGTATATTAACTTCGAGCGCCTGTTAATTCTACCGCCCGTGCTTCTTTCCTGAGGCAACTATCGATACCAAGGGTAAAGAGCTGAACAATGGTAAAAATATGAGTGAGATACTTTTAATCAGACCAAAACGGAATCAAGTTCGAATACTCAAATTCACCAATTTCTTTCAGACTCTTCTTTATTAGAAAGTCCTACACTCTAACTAAATTGATAGTTCTGAGCTGAGTACCAGCTTGTGCCCCGGTTTTTTGAAAAGTACAAATATATGCCAAAATTTATGTGTAAATAAATTATATACATAATCAAGCATTTCGTAGAGTTTGACTCTTACTTTCCTACTTTTTGTAACCAGCATATATTGTGTTCTTGCGGCTCCCCGCTAAAAGGAGGAGCCGGTGTTGATCAGATCAACCGTTACTTCTGCTCACGTATACGATCAGCTTGCTCTTCCATTTGATCGGCGCTTCTCTCTGTAGACTTACGAGTGGCCTCGGCAGCACGGTCAATAGAGGGAGAATCAGTCAGTCCTGGATCTCGTTTTTCTATCCGATCGGCCGCGGCTTCTCCACGATCACGCGTCATATCCGCTTTCTCTTCCATTCTATCCGCTTTCTGCTCCAGTACGTTTTCGCGCCTATTTTCTTCCCTGGAATCACATGCGGAAAGAATGAACGCTAACATCACGACAGTAAACACCACTTTCAAATGATTATTCATAATAGATTACCTCATTATAATTAAGAGTGAAGTTCCTCACTGAATAGTAAGGAGCGGAAAAATTTACTAGCGCCCGAACCTGGATTAGATAGGTTCAATATAAGAGCTATTTAAGAGTATAGCCGCTGTATTTACTATTTTCTGTGCGCTGGCGCACCAATAAGCGATTAAAATTCATTCGTTAAGCATATATTTTATTAAGAAATGTGCAAAAAGATATACTACTCCTAATTTTTCTTGCTATTGGATGAGTAAGTTTCTGTGAGAAGACCATGAGGTTTTCTGTTTTGTCAGAAAAATACTTACCATCCAGTTTGAAGCGAATGATCAGGTTGCGTCGCGTGCCAGTCGGATGCCCGTAAAATACCAATTAGTACTAGCAGGTAAGAAGTTGCGGAAACTCGCACGGATCCACTTTTGTGGGGTAATACAGGATCCACCCCTCAATACGTATTGGTTCACCATGGATCTACTATTATATTCACCTACTGCCTCATCCCAGACGATGGACATGGGCTCGTGATCGTTCGGTTTTGCAGGGTTATAGCCAGGATAGCGTGAATAGCTTGACTGCGTCCATTCCCATGCATCACCGTAGAGTTGAGCAGGCTCGGTTCTACTGGTTACTACTGCGGTAGAGGGGTGAAACCGGTTATTCTCGGCAAAACATCCTTCTATTTTTTGTTGGGAGGCAGCATGTTCCCATTCGGCTTCGGTAGGAAGCCTTGCCTCCGACCATCGAGCGTAGGCCTCAGCTTCATAAAGCGAGATATGGATAACTGGCAAAGACGGATCTAGCAGTGCTAGTCCGCTGAGTGAAAATTCCTGCCAGCTGCCATTATTACCACGCCAGTAGAGGGGATGCTCGCGACGGTGGGCTTTGATCCAGTCCCATCCTTCGGAGAACCAGAAGCTGGGGTTATGGTAGCCGCCTGCTTTAATGAATTCAAGATATTCTCCATTGGTGACGAGCCTGGATGCCAGTTGATAAGGGAGCAGGTATTGTTTGTGTCGAGGTGACTCGTTGTCGTAGCTAAATTCTTCTCCCTTATATCCGATCTCCACAAGCCCCCCTTCGAAGTGGCACCATTCGAGTGGAGGAGGGGCTGAAGCAAGCGGATATTTAGGAGCTGTTGGTGCAGGATCTTGCGCTACGATAAAGCAAGGGTTAAGCGGATTCTGCGATAGCAAATGCTTGATGTCGGTGAGTATCAATTCCTGATGCTGTCGCTCATGATTCATTCCGAGGATGGTTAAGGTGTTTACCATTTTATCATCAGCATGGTAGTTCAGGACCTGTGCCATGCGCTCGTCCACTGTCCGGCAATAGTCGCGAATTACGGATAAGGATGGACGTGTGAATAGCCCACGCAAGGGATCCGGATGGGTCTGGCCAGACTTATTGTAAGAGCTGAACATGGTGTGAAATGCCGGGTGAAAAGGTTTGAATGGTTTCTCATAATGCTGCAGTATAAAGGTTTCAAAGAACCAGGCGATATGACCAAGATGCCATTTCACTGGACTCATTTCCGGCATTATTGACTTTACGCAGCAATCCTCTTCGCTCAGAGGCTCAATTAGTTGCAGTGTGCGTGCGCGTATTGAAGCGTATTTCGCATATATTAAAGAAGATGCCATGATTCTTCTCCTGAAGGAAAAAGACGGGATTGAAGTGGCTCCCTATAACGTGATTGGTTCTTCCGTAAGGGTAGTAGACTTCATCAGGCGTAAGACTGTCAAGCCTTTGATGAAATCGTTCTTGAGGGTACCTGCCCAATTATATGAATACATCCTGCTTTACCTCCAGCAGGTGATTGAATTCTTTGGTATATAAAAACTCTTACTTATTCTTCCATTTCCACATCAAACATGATGCGAAGGTAAGCCGCAGAAATATCAATAATACGGCAGACAGGCAAAGAGAGGCCGACAAAGTCAATTTTGATTTGGAAATAGAACGATAACGCGCTGCTAATTGTGGGACAGTTTCAGCACCGTGTATAACTGCTAGCGCTAGTTTTGCCTTGAGTTCGCCCGAATAGAGTATGTTAGTTACTCACCTTCATTAAGCTTCTTTTTAATCTTGCCAGAGCTTAACAATCTGTACAGTTTTTGGGTGCCAATTCACCCTTGTGTCACCGTTCAGGCGACATAAGGGTGAAGAGCGGGTGTTAAAAGTAGAATAAGTTAATTGTTAACTTTGATAAAAGAACCATTTTGTTTGACCCACACTTCATTAGTGAAGGCATCGGAGATACTACTGGCATCTGTGGCGAAACAGTCGGCTACAGTCTGACTGGTAACAGTATTTTTGATTGCCATAGTGATGGGCGGAGTAATCGTCATACCAGGAATACTGCCAAATTGTCCTTCGAATGCGGATGTCATGTCGTAGCAAACATCTGAGTTGATGATTAAATTGGCGTTTTCTGCCGGTGCATTAATGGTGCAATGCTTGATGTTGGAGAAATCACTTGCAAGAGATTGAAATGGGTTGGGAATGCCCGGGATGCTCATGGTAATTCCTTTTATATCAGGGGGAGTACCGTTGCTGGTGGTGAGTAAGGAAATACCTGTTGCAACAGCCTGGCGGGGGGGCTCACACAAATTGCTATTCGTGGGAAGTGGAATGCATTGCCCATTAGTCGTGACATTGACGACATTGCCACTTTGCGTGTAAAACAGACCGTCAGGGATATTGGCGGTGTTGCAGGCAGGGATACTGCCATTGCCACCTGAATTGGCAATATGGTTGAGCATATTGGGCAGGTTGTCAATGAAGGTAGGATTATTGCCCCAAGGTCCGCCTAATACATAAACGCCGTTATCAGTCTTATTGACGCCTGCATAAATTCCCACTTCAGGGTAATGTCTGAAGAGCCAAGGCTCAATACTTTGCGTAGCCTGATGGCTTGGGAAGAATTTACGATAAGTATTTTCAGCCCAGTTGAGCAAGGTTTCAGCATCACCGGCAGTATCTGCTGATGCAAAATGGGTGCTGCCCAGCAGAGCAAGGGAGCAGGCAGATAAAATAAACGGCTTCATGCATTGTTTCAT
This sequence comes from Nitrosomonas communis, assembly GCF_001007935.1. Taxonomy (NCBI): domain Bacteria; kingdom Pseudomonadati; phylum Pseudomonadota; class Betaproteobacteria; order Nitrosomonadales; family Nitrosomonadaceae; genus Nitrosomonas; species Nitrosomonas communis. The sequence continues at coordinate 3,001,346 of NZ_CP011451.1, read as the reverse complement.
ATAAATAACCTCTAATTTAATTTGTTGAAATTTATTTTTATTGAATTGGTTAGAGTATCCTATCTTTATATCGAGATAAAAAATTGCGAGCATGTTCTCTTATTTCTTATAGGATATAAAGCACAATTTAGCTAATTAAAGTGTATTTCTCGCAATCGAGAAGCAATCGCTTAAGGAGGGCAAGATGATAACAGAAAGTGAAAATATCCGTGATGACATTGTCAATACTGCTGTTGCAATTGCTGCGCGTACTTCTTGGGAGGCCGTTCGTTTTTATGATATTGCGGCTGAAATGAATATTTCCTTGGATGAGATACGCAATTACTTTCGTGAAAAAGAAGAACTGGTGGATGCCTGGTTTGATCGGGCAGACGGCATCATGCTCAGAGAGGCAAAGACTGCTGATTTCTCAGCACTGACACCGCAGCAGCGTATTCATGATCTCATCATGATTTGGCTGGATGCCCTGGCGGTTCAGCGCAAGGTAACATGCCAAATGATTTTGGCAAAGCTTGAACCCGGGCACATCCATATTCAGATTCCGGCAGTGATGCGCATTAGCCGAACTGTGCAATGGATTCGTGAAGCAGCGCAACGTGATGCCACATTTCTGCGGCGTGCGCTGGAGGAATCGGCTTTGACCACTGTTTATCTGATGACGTTCTTTTTCTGGATGCGCGATGAAACACCTGGATCGAAGCGTACGCGACAATTCCTGAATCGCAATTTAGAATTAGCAATGTGGCTGGGAGAGACTATTTATGGTGGTGCCAAGCCAAGTGCCATCCTGACACTAGTGCCTCGTATCAGCCCATCTTCCAGCAAATACTCGACCCATTGATCATCCCATGCGATGGATACCTTGACTCATGCCTTAAGCGGTGCCTTGCTGGTGCGTGCAGCCGAGCCAGTGCTGCCGAGATTAAAAGCGCTACCAGTGCGTATCCGCCTCATCGCCGGCATGACGGCGGCAGCTTTTCCTGATATGGATGTGGTATTACGGTTAATTGATACGCTGATCTATCTTAATTGGCATCAAGGCCCCACCCATTCGCTCGTGATGTTGCCGCTGTGGGCATTTCTGCTGGCACATTTATTTTCCAAGGTTGCGCGTGGCCGTTATTCATGGCAGCTTTTTTTGATTCCGTCCGGTCTTGGAATTGCCATTCATATCACAGAAGATTTGATGACGTCTTATGGAGTGATGCTGCTGGCGCCTTTTTCTACCGAACGATTTTCTCTGCCGCTCGCGTTTGTCGTTGACTTATGGTTCAGTGCCATTATCATCTTGGGGCTGGTCATGAGTTACATTTTTCCAGAAAAGAAGTCTATCGCTGGTTCTGCGCTCATTTGCCTGACGATGTATGTGATATTTTTAGTCTCTTTGCATGAACGGGCTAGGGGCATTGGTCTGGCTTATGTCCAGAAAATGGCTCTCCCTGCCGCAGAAATCAGGGTGTTACCACAGCCTTTTTCGCCTTTTAACTGGCAAATCGTTGTCATGCAGGAAGAAATTTATCATATTCTATTAGTTAAATTGTCATCTGATTTCTCGGCGGCGTTTCCTGATCATGGCGTGCTATCGGAAATGCTTGCCGTTTATCAGCCGCTGAATTCAGCAAAGTGGCAACAAGTTAAGCGGTTTGGTGATATTCCTGCTGATACCATGCTGGTACGTGAAGCCTGGCATCAGCCTGCCTTGGCAGATTTCCGACGGTTTGCGGTATTTCCACAATTCGATAGAATTGACACCTCTGAAAAAGGAGTATGTATCTGGTTTTATGATTTACGGTTTAAATTTCCCATACTGCCCCCATCGTTTCGCTATGGCGGGTGCAGAGAAGACGGGAGCACTAAGTGGTATTTGCAACGTCAAAAAGGCGCTTTTTGGATTGATTAAACGGGTTTGAGCTATGTTTATTCTAGCTCATGACGCATTATTTTCCCTGGAAAGGAACATCATGATCGAAAGATCTGCGATCAAGATTTTGATTCTTGACGATGAGCAGTTTATGCTCAAATTGTTGGCACGGATGCTGGCAAAACACGGATTTACATCCGTTGTTTGCTGTGATAATGGGCCAGATGCATTAGTGCAGGTGGATAACGAGGCAACCCGGCCTGATCTGATATTGCTTGATTTGAACATGCCGGGAATGGACGGGATCGAATTTGTGCGTTATCTGGTTGATCGGCAGTTTACGGGCAGCTTGATTCTCGTGAGCGGCGAGGATGAGCGCATGCTGAGAACGGCTGAGAGATTGGTGCAGGCGCATAAAATACATATGCTTGGTTATCTGCAAAAACCTGTCCAGCCTGAAGCAATGCTGGCATTGTTGACACAATGGGCGCCACCAGTGCCAGCAAAACCATCTAAAGCTAAAAAAATATATAGCGCGGAAGAAATCAAAACTGCCATTAAAGAAGGCGCACTGATCAATTATTATCAGCCGAAGGTATCGGTTGCCAGTGGTGCAGTCGTGGGGGTCGAGACATTGGTGCGTTGGCATCATGCTGAAGATGGCCTCGTTTTTCCGGATCAATTTATCCATGTAGCGGAGGAACACGGCCTGATCAATGATTTAACTCAGTTCGTCCTTTTACAGGCATTTACACAAGCCAAAAAATGGCAACAGGCAGGGTTTGAGTTACGCGTTTCCGTCAATGTTTCTATGGATAATCTGACTTCTCTGGATTTCCAGGATCACGTTGTTAAGCTTGCTGCCGACATCGGAATTTTACCGCAAAAACTGGTGCTGGAAATCACTGAGAGTCAGTTGATGGGGGATATGCGCGTATCGCTCGAGATTCTGACGCGACTGCGCTTGAAGCGCTTTCAGCTTTCCATCGATGATTTTGGTACCGGACATTCTTCATTGGCGCAGTTACGCGATATTCCCTTTGATGAGCTCAAGATCGATCAAGGATTCGTCCACCGGGCCTGGAAAGATGAAACGCTGCGTGTGATTTATGATGCTAGTCTGGCATTGGCCAAACAATTAAATATGGAATCAGTGGCGGAAGGGGTTGAAGATAGGGATGACTGGGAATTACTGCGCCGTACTGGCTGTGATCTCGCGCAAGGTAATTTTGTCTCAAAACCATTATTGGCCGAAGAAATTCCAGAATGGATAAAAGTGTGGCTAAACAGGGTACAAACGGAGCTTTTGGTAGTTAGCACAAACTGATTAAGTTGCTATAGCTGACTAAGCTGATCATAATGATGCTGTAAGTGATCTGTCATGAAGGTGCTGATAAAGTAATAGCCGTGGTCATAGCCATCATGGCGGCGGATTGTCAGGGGTTGCCCATGCAGCCGGCAGGCTGCTTCAAAACGATCTGGCTGCAATTGTTCTGCCAGGAAAGGGTCCTTGAGACCTTGATCAATGAGGAGCGCAGGTAGTCGATGCCCCGCTTCGATTAAGGCGGTTGCATCATGTTTGCACCAATTTTCGCGAGATGCGCCCAGATAATGACTGAATGCTTTCTGGCCCCACGGGCAGTGTTGCGGAGCAGCGATCGGAGCAAATGCTGAAACGGATCGATACAGATCTGGATTGCGCAGCGCAAGTGTTAAGGCGCCATGGCCGCCCATCGAATGGCCAAAGATACCGACACGATTTTGCTGTGCCGGGAAATGGGACAAAATGAGCTGGTACAGCTCCTGTGTCACATAACTTTCCATCCGGAAATACTTTGACCAAGGTGCTTCAGTTGCATCCAGATAAAATCCTGCACCCGCACCCAACTCCCAATCGCCTGCTTCACCTGGAATACCTGTCTCGCGAGGGCTAGTATCCATGCTGACCAGCATGATACCGAGTTGAGCAGCCATACGTTGTGCGCCTGCCTTGATCATGAAGGTCTCTTCCGTGCAGGTCAGTCCGGCAAGAAAGAAAAGGACGGGTACTGAGCCGTGCTGAGCCTGCGGGGGTTGATAGACCGAAAATCGCATTGGCAAACCGATGGTTTCTGATAAATGCTGATAGAAACCTTGTGTGCCTCCAAAACAGCGATGGGTGCTGCGCGTTTCCAGATGAGTCGTCATGCTGTTAGTAAATGACGACCGAACGGATGGATTGGCCTGCTTTCATCAATTGGAAGCCTTCATTGATATCTTCCAGCTTCAGTGTATGCGTAATCAAGGGATCGATCTTGATTTTTCCCTCCATATACCAGTCGACGATTCTGGGAACATCAGTGCGACCACGAGCCCCACCGAAGGCAGAACCTTCCCATTTACGACCTGTCACCAACTGGAACGGGCGCGTGCTGATTTCAGCGCCGGCTGCTGCCACACCAATAATGATGCTGCGCCCCCATCCCTTGTGCGTACATTCCAGTGCCTGACGCATGACCTGCGGATTGCCGATGCATTCAAAGCTATAGTCGGCACCCCCGCCTGTCAATTGCACGATGGCATCGACAATATTCTCTGTTTCATTGGGGTTGAGGAAATGCGTCATCCCGAATTCCCGCGCCATTTTTTCGCGCGCCGGGTTGATATCCACACCGATGATTTTGTCAGCTCCGACCATCCTGGCGCCCTGGATGACATTCAAACCAATGCCGCCAAGGCCGAATACCGCGATATTGGCCCCGGCTTCTACTTTAGCGGTAAAAACGACCGCCCCAATGCCAGTAGTGACCCCACAACCGATATAGCAGACCTTATCGAAGGGGGCGTCCTTGCGAATTTTGGCCAGTGCAATTTCAGGTACGACTACATAATTGGAAAAAGTGGAGGTACCCATATAATGCAGGATCAGTTTTCCATTGAGTGAAAAGCGGGAGGTGGTATCCGGCATCATGCCGCGACCCTGAGTACTGCGAATGGCCTGGCATAGATTGGTTTTTCGGGACAGACAGAATTTGCATTCACGACACTCCGGCGTATACAAGGGAATGACATGATCGCCCTGCTGCAACGATTTGACATCAGGACCGGTATCAACCACGACACCTGCGCCTTCATGTCCCAGGATGGCTGGAAATAATCCTTCCGGATCAGCGCCGGAAAGGGTGTAATAATCGGTATGGCAAATGCCGGTTGCTTTGATTTCAACCAGGACTTCGCCGGCTTGGGGAGCCATCAAATCGACTTCTTCAATCGTGAGAGGTTGTCCTGCCTGCCAGGCAACAGCGGCACGTGTTTTCATACTCGATGATTCCTTTTTGTTTGATCAAATGATATTAAGTGCTCTTCCAGAACGTCAGGTAGTCAGCATTCAAAGTCGAGCCAGCTATGGTCAAAATATTAACGTATCATTGGCGTGATAGGAAGTTTTTTTGTCAAGAATTCAGCATGAGTTAGTGAAAACGCAGTTTCGATAAAACGCAGTTTCGATACAACGAAGTTTCGCTAAAATGCAGTTTTGCTAATACAAAATTGTAGCATACAGCAGATTCATTTATTGACCCCGAGCTGCACCATGCCTGCTTTGATTTGCTCCTCAACCCACTGGACAAACAAGGGATGTGACGCAAATCCTGAGACAAGCTCATATTCCAATCCAGCCAAAAACTTTTTCTCATGCCCTTCGTTCATAATTAATCCGTGCAGAAATAACAAGCGCGCTTCCTGCTTGCTTTTGCGCTTCTTTACTCATGGTACGAATTTTTTCAATCCAAGGATCACGCTTATCTGGCCAGTCTTCGCGCCAGGTTGCGACTCTGATTGCACGAAATTCATTACGCCTGTTTTGCGCATCTGCATAGCAAGTGTTTCCAGTGTTTGAAGCTATTGCTCGTTTTGCTGGTCATCTTCTGAGCCATGTGCCACCAGAGTGATGTTTTCTTTGGCCGCATCTTTAGATAAGGTGCGCGCACGATCAAGCAGGGCGGCGCGAATAGCGGATGTGCTCCCATTCCTCCTGTTGTTCGGATGGGTAAAGGAGTGCGGATGCGGGTAGGAATGTTTTTTACTATGCCATGCTGTACAAATCCTTGTCGACATGAACTTCATGGGCAGATGTGTTTTGAGCCTTGTTTTCTATATCCAGCCCGACCATGCGTTCAATCTCGCGCCGAAAGCTTTCTTCCATCATGGTAAAGCTCCGCACGATAATGGCTGCTTTGGCACCGCGTCGTTCCAGCTTGCGTATAGCACGCTCAATAGTGGACTGATCTGCCATCGAAAATACGAATTCGATCTGGTAGCGATTCATCAATAGCTGTGCTGCTTCGCGCATTTGCTCATTCCAGTCAAAATCCGCGCCATGTGCCAGAGCACCACCCTAATATCCTCCGATGTGAGTGGCTGACTCAGGCTGGCTTCGCGCTGTAACCAAACGCTCAGGCTGCCGATGTCGCTTTGATTATCGGGTAATAAACGCATGCCAGCGGGTAACAATTGTTTGAGCTTGCTATCAAATAAGATCATGCTGTCATGCTTGGGGCCAAGATGAAACGATACGACGATGGCTTGGGTATTATCGTCCCATTCCTGTGCTGCACGGCTGTTAATGATTGCTTGTTGCAGTAGCGCAGCGTGCTGTTTTGTTTCTTCGTCTTTTACCTCATAAGCGATGATTACCTCAAGTGATTTAAAACTAAAACCAGCAGCGGCTTTTCTGTGATGCGCTGCCAATCCTTCTGCATTTTTTGTGCATTGACGGGATCAGTTGCGCTATATCTAACAACAAGGACATGGGCGTTCGAAGGATGTTCCATAACATGGAACTTATCCATCAAATCTTCAACTGCAAAAAAACTTTCACCGTAAGGATGGGTATATGAAACAGATACAGCCAATGGCTGACGTGACACCAGCTCACGCGCGAGCTGGTAACGTGGGTTGGCTGCGGAAATAAATTATGATTCTATTCTCTGCAAATGGACGCAAATGCATCCCGAATCTCTTCATTGCTAACAAAACCGCGATCCGAAGCCAAAACGAGTAAAACCAGTCTGATTCTGGGATGGATTACTTTTATTGGCTAGAGCATGGCTAGCCAAAATTATCAGCGCTAAAACAAACAGACTTGTCTGGTAAAAGTATTTCAGGATTACGATGTGCTTGGGTATGTACATGATTTCCCTCCCTAGTTACGCACCAGGCGCTGTCGTCATGAAGATACAAAGCTGTTATAGCCTATTAAGAATGATTCAAAAAGAATTCTCATCTAAACCAAACATGAAGTGAAGGCAAGCTGTAAACAATATCAATAATACAGCAAGAAGAGCCGACAAAGTTATGTTTGATTTAGCTGGTAAGGTGCAATAAGTGTAACGCATTGCACCAGATGGTAAGGTAGCACATACGGCGCAATGCCCGATAGTTATTGCGCCTTACGCGGGTTGCCCTATCGAACACAAATAAGCGCTGTCCATAGAACTGCGTAAACAACCGAACTGTCGATATGTTCTTTAATCCTATATATTCTAAATCATTCTTAACTGGTTAAGCTATATATCATTTCTATATTGTGTAAGATAAGCAGTGATTTTAGGGCATCTCTGGATTTTTAGAGGAAGTACCCTTTAGTCTGAAATTATATCTTAGGCAGCGTCACACCTTGCTGAAATTGGTATTTACCGTTCCTATCCTTGTAAGAGGTTTCACAGATTTCGTCCGCTTCGAAGAAGATCACTTGGGCAACACCTTCATTAGCATAGATCTTGGCGGGTAGCGGGGTGGTGTTGGAGAATTCGAGGGTGACGTAACCTTCCCATTCTGGCTCAAAAGGGGTGACATTGACAATGATTCCGCAGCGGGCATAAGTGGATTTCCCGAGGCAGATTGTGAGAATACTGCGCGGAATGCGGAAGTACTCGACGGTGCGCGCAAGAGCAAAGGAGTTGGGGGGAATGATGCAGACCTCACTTTTAACATCCACGAAGGAATTCGAATCAAACTGCTTGGGGTCGACAATCGTCGAATTCAGGTTGGTAAAAAGTTTGAATTCATCTGAGCAGCGAATATCGTAGCCATAACTCGAAGTGCCATAGGAAACGATGCTGTTGCCATCTTTGTGCTTGATTTGTGCAGGCTCGAATGGCTCGATCATACCGTGCTCGATGGCCATCTTGCGGATCCATTTGTCTGATTTAATGGTCATATCAGGAATTAGTCATTCTCCATAATTATTTTAGTAAACACCTCAGAGTAGTCCTTTGATAGGTTGGCGATTTTGACTGCTACCCGCCGTGCAACGGTACGATAAATTTCGGCAATCTGTCCGTCTGGTTCAGCGATTACTGTGGGTTTTCCTGAATCGGTGTGCTCGCGGATTTTAATATCCAGCGGCAGGGCGCCTAACAGCTCGACCTCATAGTCTTTGCACATTTTTTCTCCACCTCCTGTGCCAAAAATCGGCTCGGTATGGCCGCATTTTGAGCAGGTGTGCATGCCCATGTTTTCCACGATACCCAAAATCGGGACGCCGACTTTTTCAAACATTTTCAATCCCTTGCGGGCATCTAGCAATGCGATGTCTTGGGGAGTGGTCACGATGACCGCACCGGTCACGGGCACTTTCTGCGCGAGCGTCAATTGAATATCGCCAGTACCGGGCGGTAGGTCAATCACAAGATAATCGAGGTCATGCCAGCGGGTATCATTCAACAGTTGCTGCAAGGCCTGCGTTACCATCGGACCCCGCCATACCATCGGAGTTTCTACGTCGATCAATAGCCCGATGGACATGGCTTGAATACCATGGGCACGCATCGGCTCAATCGTTTTGCCATCCGGTGATTCAGGTTGACCGCTGATGCCAAGCATCTGGGGTTGTGATGGGCCATAGATATCCGCATCCAGGATGCCGACATTGGCGCCTTCAGCAGCGAGCGCAAGCGCAAGATTGACCGCAGTCGCCGATTTGCCAACACCCCCTTTGCCGGAAGCGACAGCAATCACGTTTTTCACCCCGGGAATCAGTTTAACGCCGCGTTGCACGCTATGCGGGATAATCTTGCTACTGACATTGACAGTGACATTGCCGATAGCCGGAATAGTTTTCAAAGTATTGCTGACTTGCTGGCGGATCGATTCGATCACGCTTTTGGCCGGGTAGCCCAGCTCGATATCAAGCGAAACATTGTTGCCATCAATTTTGATGTTATGTACTTCCTTGCTGGTGACGTAGTCTTTACCCGTGGTAGGGTCGATGGTTTCTTTGAGGGCGGTTTCTATTTGTTGTTCTGTAATCGCCACGATGCCACTCCTTTATGCAGAGCATGATTTATTGAAATGATTGATGTTAACAAATATCGGGGGAAAGTATCCAGTTTGTTACAATTCACCTTCCCGAACATTCAACATACCGACGATCGATGAACACACGCAAGATGCTGATTACTTCCGCGCTGCCTTATGCTAACGGCAGCATTCACCTTGGCCACCTGGTGGAATATATTCAAACCGATATCTGGGTTCGCTTCCAGAAAATGCAAGGGCACACCGTTTACTACGTGTGTGCTGATGATACACATGGTACGCCTATCATGCTGCGCGCCGAGAAAGAAGGCATGACGCCGGAAGCACTGATTGCCCGGGTGCATGGTGAGCATTTGCGTGATTTTACCGGCTTTCATATCCAGTTTGATAACTACTACAGTACGCATTCACCAGAGACCCGTCAGTATTCGGAAGACATTTACCAGAAACTGAAAGCCATGGGGCTTATCAAAGTGCGCGCCATTGAGCAGCTTTATGATCCAGTTAAGAATATGTTTCTGCCGGATCGTTTCGTAAAAGGGGAATGCCCAAAGTGCGGTGCGCAAGATCAGTATGGTGATTCCTGCGAAGCCTGTGGCGCAGCCTATGCGCCGACAGAATTAAAAAATCCTTACTCTGCGGTTTCGGGTGCGGCCCCCGTGAAAAAAGCCTCTGAGCATTTCTTTTTCAGTTTATCCGATAGCCGCTGTGCAGATTTCCTGCGCCGTTGGACACGGGAAGCTAACCATCTGCAAGCAGAAGCGGCCAACAAAATGCACGAATGGTTAGGGGAGGCTGGAGAAAACAAACTGTCTGACTGGGATATCTCACGTGATGCGCCGTATTTTGGCTTTGAAATACCCGGTGAATCCGGCAAATATTTTTACGTCTGGCTTGATGCGCCCATTGGTTATATGGGCAGTTTCAAAAATTTGTGTGCGCAGCGTGGCATCGATTTTGATGAATTTTGGCAGAAAGATAGCACTACCGAGCTGTATCATTTTATCGGCAAAGACATCCTGTATTTTCATGCGCTCTTCTGGCCGGCCATGCTGGAGAATTCAGGCTATCGCACACCCACCCAGATTTTTGCGCATGGTTTTCTTACTGTGAATGGTGAAAAGATGAGCAAATCACGTGGTACCTTTATTACTGCGGAAAGCTATTTACAGCAACAGCTTAATCCGGAATGGCTGCGTTATTACTATGCTGCTAAACTGAACGGCACACTGGAAGATATCGATCTCAATCTGGAAGATTTCACCGCACGCGTGAATTCGGATCTGGTCGGCAAGTACATCAATATCGCCAGCCGCTGCGCAGGATTCATTACTAAACGGTTTGACGGTAAACTGGTAGCGGGCGAAGAATATCGCACGTTGCAGCAAATGATCGATGAGCGCTTCGCTTCCTGGCAGTCTGGCGTTATCGAACAAGCCTATGAAGAGCGGGATTTTTCTGCCGCCGTGCGGCAAATCATGAAGCGCGCAGATGAAGTAAACGAACTGATTCAAGAGCTGGCGCCCTGGGACATCGCCAAAGAGACTGCGCGCAACAACGAATTACATCTGGCCTGCAGCCTGGGCATTCAACTGTTCTATTTGCTTTCGTGTTACCTGAAACCGATTCTGCCTGCCACAGCAGCAAGAATTGAACATTTCCTCAACTGCGCATCACTTCTCTGGCCGAAACAAGAAACCGGCCAAGCTTTATCTACCGTGCTCTTGCCTGCAGGGCACGTGATCAATCCCTACCAGCATCTGATGACGCGCATTGATGCTAAACAAATCAATGCATTGATTGAAGCCAATAAACAAACTATTGCCCCAGCTTCTGATTCTCACTCACGCGTGCGTCATTCAGAAGCGCAACAGCATATCCAGCAACGCGCGATTACACCGATCGCAGAAATCATCTCGATCGACGATTTCAGCAAGATCGATCTACGCATTGCTCGCATTGTTAATGCCGAACATGTGGAAGGTGCGGAGAAACTACTCAAACTGACCTTGGATATTGGCGCAGAGCAGCGCACCGTGTTTGCTGGTATTAAGTCAGCTTATGATCCAGAAAAGCTTAAAGGTCGTCTCACCGTGATGGTCGCTAACCTCGCGCCGCGAAAAATGAAATTTGGTTTGTCGGAAGGGATGGTGCTGGCAGCAAGTGATGAGGGCAGTGGGGGAGGGCTGTTTTTACTTTCACCCGATGAGGGTGCGCAGCCGGGGATGCGGGTGAAATAAACACGCTGAGGCCCTAAAATCGTCATGCCCGTGAAAGCGGGTATCCAGCTTGTTGACTACCCAGGGTTTCCGCCTGCATAGGAACAACAAGATTGGAACTATTCAACCGATCCTACCTACTGCACCTATAGACCAAATTGAGGTAATCTTACTAGTAAATCAATACTAACGGCTTCGCATCAGTAACCCAGTTACTAAACCGAATTATGTTGTTGAGTGCGAGTAATTTTACCTTGTCTTTACGGCTAATCCTTCAGCAAATTCAATATTGCTCTTGGAGAAGGTGTTGCCAAGCTGTGGATCATTTGTATGATAACTATCGGTGATATTTTATAAACTAAGGTATGTATGATGATTCTATTAACTGAAGAGATAAGGGTCTTCATAAAGCGATCACCCTAAACAGTTAGGAAGATGTTTTAGCTTTTGTGGAGAAAATCGCCTTAAAGAGAGAGGTTGATCGATTCACGGTAGTGAACGAACTACAGAAGGACGATATAAAACTTGCTGAGGCAATGGAATAAATAGAGCTTTTCATAAAACTGTGAGCGAACATAGCTGCTGTCATCGGTAATTTTAGGATGGCATTGTCAACTAAGCAATACTAACGGTCTTAGATCTGCAGCACGATCAGCCCGTGTAGGACGCAATCATTATGCGCTTTATGATACAAATGGTGCAATGCGCTTCGCTTATTACACCTTACCTCCTAAACCGATATCACATTTGTCAGAGCGAAGATTATGTGATCAGTCTGAAAGCTCGCTATTTTTTATCAAAGAGGAACTATTCGATGTTGCAAAATAAAGTTCTTTTACTTGTTTCCGTTCTGATGCTGACTATACTTATCAGCAATCCAGCTTGGGCTAAAGGTGGAAACCGGGTTTATTGGATAGCCGCGGATGAAGTATTATGGGATTATGCGCCTTCCTTTCCTGCTAATCCGATGACAGGCAATGAATTTACTGCAGATGAGCGTGTATTTGTCGAGCAAGGAATTGGCCGGCGATATTTAAAGTCGGTCTATCGAGAGTATACCGCCGGGTTTGGTGCGGTAAAACCGCGTGTCGCTGAGGAGAAGCATCTGGGTATACTTGGGCCTGTCATTCGGGCAGCCGTGGGAGACAGAATTACGGTTCATTTTAAGAACAATACCCGTTTTCCAGCAAGTATCCACCCGCATGGCGTGCGTTATTCCAAGGAACACGAAGGCGCTGCCCATTCAGCAGATGACAAGCATACATCTGGTGGAATCGTGAAGCCGGGAGGAAAGCACACTTATATTTGGGAAGTGCCAGAGCGCGCAGGCCCTGGTCCAAATGATCCTTCTTCCATCGCCTGGGTTTACCATAGTCATGTCAATGAATCTGCCGATACCAATGCCGGGCTGATTGGTCCGCTCATTATCTCAAGTAACAAAGAGAAACCACTGGCGGTAGATCGTGAATTTATTTCCCTTTTTACGGTATTCGATGAAAATGATAGCTTATATCGTGATATCAATCTTTCCACTTGCACAGGTTCTTGTGATCCCAGAAGCGAAGAATTTGAGGAAAGTAATTTGAAACATGGAATTAATGGATTGGTTTATGGCAATAATAAAGGGTATGTGATGCGCAGTGGTGAACGGGTGCGCTGGTATATCATAGGCATGGGAAGCGAAGTCGATCTTCATTCGCCGCATTGGCATGGCGCCACTTTATTGCATAATGGTAATCGCGTGGATGTAACTGAAGTGTTGCCAGCGGCTACCAAAACGCTGGATATGCAGCCAGATGTCAAGGGCAACTGGATGTATCATTGCCATGTCAATGATCACATCAAGGCTGGCATGACGACGACTTTTACGGTCGAATAAAAATAGCGGTCACCAGAAGAAAAATGGTAAAGGTTTTGTAAATCGGGTCAATAACAAATTTATAATGACTTTATCATGCTCTTATATAATCTAATGAGCCCGTGTACTGCGTAGGACGCAATCATTATTGCGCCTTTGATACAAATGGTGCAATGCGCTTCGCTTATTACACCCTACCTACTCATTTCTTTGCGATTGAGTTTGTATCTATTTCGCTTATTTCAAGCTAGGTATGTTTTGTTGCCTGATATAGGCTCTCAGCTTTTCATCCTTCACGGTATCTTCTCCTCCCTCTCCACCGACGGGTTCCCCACCGCCAGTTTGCCCAGCATTAGAAAGCATGCAAGCAAACATGCAAGCGACTTCAGAAAAGATGCTGCTACAATGGCTGCCTATTCGTGTGCATCTACACGGGCCGACCGAATCATATCCAGCCTGTTGGCATTGCATGATTTGATTAGCTGCATCCAAGCAATCCATCACACCATCGACACTTTGCCAACCTTCGACAGTGCCGTCAGTGGATGTGCCATAAACAAACGTGCTTGATTCGCATGTGGAACTTCTATTCCAGGTGCAATTTTCCTGGTTTTCATAAGAACAACCGGGTGATGCTCCGTAGGAAGAATATAATCCTTTGATACAGGATCCTTTCTCTAAATCGGTAGATCCTCCAGGAGCCAGGCTGAAATTATAGCTTGAGCTGTTGTCAAAATACCACCAATCAGGATAACCGCTCAACGTGACATTGGCTGACATATTACATATTCGGTAGTCAGCAGCGTGACTATGTGTCACAGAAACGCTTAGCAATAGGCCAAATATTATAGATTTCGCTAATAAATTCATTATTTTTTTCGTTTTAATAAAATATTCCAAATCATCATGATTTATAGCGGCATCTAAGCTGTAATCTGAAGGATAACTCGTAATATCTTTTGCTTAATCTGGTTCTCTTTCTGATACCAGAATCAAGTGACAAGCACTGACAGGCACTCATGGATAAAATAAAGTTATTTTTGCGAGCATCCACTTCGCGGATTGCCAACTTACCCCGTCTCGTCACAATACTTGGTTGTCCACAAAAAATATTTCCTTAGCTATCAGCTATATGCTGCGTCAACATTTTTTGTTCTCTCTTTGTCTCGTTCAGAACTATGAATTTTTAGAGGCGTCCTAAAGATAATCCATAAGTATTTATACGTATTTACTCACTTTCATAATTGGAGTTAACTTATGAAAAAACTTATGGGTATTGATCTGAAAAAAATCAATTATCTACTTTAAGAGGTTAGAGCGTCGATCATTACGGCTACTGATAGTGACTTAGGTAATAAGCATTCAGGCTACAGGCTGAGATGGAAAAGATGAGGTAACGCAGTAGCTGATTACTTCAATTATGACACTCTCTCGGTTTTAAATCGGTATCGACGCTGCGCATAGACAGAAGGAGATTAATCATGCAGCGATTAGTCCTTACTCTTTGTGTGGGAGCGCTTGTAATTATTATTTCTGCGCCAAGTAGCGCCGAGTCTGTAACAATAGCAATATATTCAGCGGTAAACGCTCAGAACTCTGGGCAAAACCCCGCAATTGACCTTGGTTTTGAGAACTGCAACACCAGCGCTCAAGCTAGTTGTGAGAGTAAAAAAAGAAAAGGGAGCTGTGAACCTTTATCTGCTTTCCCAGTGATCGGCTGGAAGATGCATTCTGACAAAAGCGGCAGCAACGATATCGCAAAATACGACCCGATAAAAGTTTCTGCAAAAGACGAGAAGCAAATGCTCAAGGTCGCTTCAATAGGTAATAGAAGGGGTATTTTCCTGGAGCTATCCAACCTGAGATCTGATGCAAGGCGCATGCTCTCAACATGGCTATGGATCAGAAGCGGTCAAATTGCTATAACGCTGCAAGGCAGGAATATACGACCTGTGTCATGGGATACTAAAGCAAGTGCAGAGGAACGGCTGCGGATCTGTACCAATGAAGCAGCATTGGCTGATTCTATCGTCATCAATAATCAAGGGGAGAGAGGAAATAGATTCGAGGAGAATCAGATAGCAATTCGTGATATTCCTTAGCAAGCGGTGCGTGTAGAAAAAGATAGTAATCCCATTTCTAAATTAAAACCCACATTGCCGGCTTTACCGTGCCGTATTATTGATATTGTCTGCGGCTCGCCTGCGCGCCATGTTTGATTTGGAAATGGAATAAGCCCATTGAGGTGATTAAGAATTTTTCTTCTTCTTCGATTAATAAGGTAAGCATGACAAAATTCCAATTGGTCACTGAATGGCGCATCAGTGCCTCTTTAGCCGAGGTGTTTGAGGCGATTACTCATTGCCTTGATTGGCCAAAATGGTGGCTGGGCAGTGAGAAAGTGGAAAAACTTGTTACGGGCGATAAGAATGGAGTAGAGTGTGTGCATCGTTTTATCTGGAAAGGGCGGATTCCTTATCGGCTTGTTTTCGATATACGTGTGACGCGAATCGTTCCTTTGAAGTTAATAGAAGGGCGGGCCAACGGTGAAGTGATTGGAACTGGGCGATGGAATTTTTTTCATGAGGATGGTGTGACGGTTGTGCGCTATGAGTGGGATGTGCACCTTAATCGGTTGTGGATGAATCTCGTTGCTCCACTTGCGCTGCCTTTGTTCAGATGGAATCATCACCAGGTGATGCAACAAGGAGCCAAAGGATTAGCCCACTTGTTGCATAGTAGATTAGAGTCCGTTCACACCTCAATACCCTCACCATGAGGGGTTGCTGGTTCGCACGAGGTGTTATTCTATTGCTAAATTAAAACTGACTTTGTCGGTTTCACCTTGCCGTATTATTGGATACTGCCTACGGCTCGCCTTCGCGTCATTTTTGATTTAGAAATGGAATTAGCAATTATAACTGCCTTTTACTTGATTTAGTCCGGTGGCTTCTTCCAGGTTGCTTTGATTACTCTTTTCAGCAAAAAAAATTTCTACGTCAGCTAAATTCCGGGTGCGTTTCATCGGGGGCAGGCTTTGCCAGATACGCTTGCCATAAGATTGAGTAATCAGACGGGGATCACAGATCATCAGCACTCCTCGATCCTTTTCATCCCGGATGAGGCGCCCGGCCCCTTGTTTCAGACTGATGATGGCGCGAGGCAGCTGGTACTCCATGAAGGCATTATGACCTTCTTTATTGATTTTTTCGATACGTGCCGAGAGGACTGGATCGTCTGGGGAGGCAAACGGCAGCTTGTCGATGATGACTAATGAGAGTGCTTCACCCCGTACATCGACCCCTTCCCAGAAGGATTGGCTACCAATGAGAATGGCGTTGCCTAACTCACGGAAGCGATCTAACATCGTGGAGCGTGATCCCTGTCCTTGCAGCAAGAGCGGATAATCAAGCTGTTCCTGTCCGAATGTTGCTTGTAATAGCTCATAAACTTGCTGCATCGCGCGCAAACTGGTGCATAAAAAAAAGGCGCGGCCACGGCTTGCCCGCAATACTGGCAGGGCAGCTTTGACTACGCATTCGGAATAGCTGCGGTTATTAGGATGAGGAAGGTGAGTTGGGACATAAAGTAGAGCTTGATTCGGAAAATCAAATGGACTGCTCCAGCAGATTGACTGAGCCGCCCCTAATCCCATCGCATGCTGGTAATGAGAAAAATCATTTTTGACTGCCAAAGTGGCTGAAGTAAATATCCACGCACGCGGCGAGGCGTTTAATTGTTTATTAAATATTTCAGCAATAGATAAGGGTGTGGCATTGAGCTGTAAAGCATGATTGAACGTTTCCACCCAGCGAACATAACCTTCATTTTCAATTTGTTCACACCAGCGTTTGATGCTGGCATGAAGGGCAGTAGCACGGCGCCAGCAGTTTTCCAGCCCTTGTGAGCGTACCGCTTGATTTTCAAGCAGGCTGACCAGTAGCATGAGTTTTTCCTGGAGAAGCGCGAGCGTATCTTTAAAGTCAGGGTTTTGCATCACGGCAGCAGATGGCAAGCGCGTGTTTTCTCCAGCTATAGTTAATCGTAAGTCACGCGTTGCCTTTTCCATAGCAGCCACTGCTTCAGGAAGTGGCGTGAAGTCTTTGGCATTGAGCAAGGCTTCCATTTCGGTGTCGCGCGCGAGTTCCAACAACTGACTGGTGCTGACTGATTCACCGAAAAACAGACTGGCCACTTCTGGCAACTGATGGGCCTCATCAAAGATGACCGTATTGCAGGCAGGTAGAAGCTCTGATAACCCTTCATCGCGCAGCATCACATCAGCAAAGAACAAATGGTGGTTGACTACAACCATATCGGCTGAGAGCGCACGTTTGCGTGCTTCCATTACAAAGCATTGCTTGTAATTCGGGCATTCCGAACCAAGGCAGTTATCTCGAGTGGAAGTCACATATTGCCATATCGCTGCATTTTCCGGAACTTTGCTGAGCCCGCTTTTATCACCATGGTAACTCGACTTGGCATAACGTTCGATCAATCCAAGATATTTGACTTCCTCACGCGATGCGAAATTAAGGTGATCAGATTGTAATGTTTTTTCCAGATGGTAATGACAGATATAATTAGCTCGTCCTTTGAGCAGTGCCACGGTGACCGGGATTTTAAGTGCTGCACGAATGGTAGGAATATCCCGATTAAACAGTTGATCTTGCAATGTTTTAGTGCCGGTAGAGAGAATCACTTTGCCGCCCATCAATAAGGTGGGTACCAGATAAGCAAATGTTTTCCCGGTTCCGGTGCCAGCTTCTGCTATTAATACACCATGATGTTCAATGATATGAGCAATGACTTGAGCCATTTGCGATTGCTGAGTACGAACTCGATACCCTGGTATTGTGTGGGCTAGCAGGCCGTTTTCAGAAAAAATAGTAGCAAGATCGGACATGGAATAAATTTTGTCAGCTAAAATGATACTCTTATTTAGAATGGGTAATGGACACGATAAATGAACTAAATTCTATTCTGCACGTTTTAAAACAACTCCTGAGAATAATCATGAACGGGTTGATTACTTTTATGTGATAAAACCCTATTAATTCCATTTTCTCAATCAAAACTGGTTTTGCCGGTTTCACTTTGCCGTATTATTGATACGGTCTGCGGCCCGCCTTCGCGTCATGTTTGATTTGGAAATGGAATAAGAGCTTTCATTTAGCACGCTTGATGTGAAATGATTATCTTTATCTCGTTTTTGTACCGTCTCTATTTCATATTATTCCTATGATGTGGATAGGCTGACAACCTGACTATAACAAGCATTTTCCTGAAAAAAAGATTTTCAGGATGACTTACACGTGTAATGAACAATTATTATATTCAAATTCTCGTTTTTTTCATTTTACTTGGCTCATCTGTCGTCGTGGTTGCAGCCGAGCAGTTGAGTGGTTCAAAAAAGAAACTACCGGTATTTATAGAGGCTGATGAAATAAAAGGTCATCCTCACGAAGAAGTGGAAGCGATAGGAAAAGCTAAATTGCAACGTGGCGATCAAGTGATATCAGCCGATTATATGAAATATCTTCCAGACACAAAAGATGCGATTATTGATAGCAAAGTCCATCTTGAACGTGAGAAAGATGTGTTGGAAGGATCTCATCTCAGGTTGAATCTCGAAACGCTGAGAGGGGAGCTTGGCCAGCCGAATTATTATTTAAAAGAAGGGGGAGGGCGCGGCAGTGGAAATTTATTTTTGTTTGAAGGAGAAGATCATTACCGGCTAAAAAACGGTAATTATACCACTTGCCCAATCGGAAACGATGATTGGTTCATCCGGGCGGAAGACTTGGAAATTGATGAAGAGAAAGAAGTCGGTACTGCACGTCATGTTAGGGTTGCCTTCAAGGATGTGCCCTTTCTTTATTTACCGTGGTTAAATTTTTCCTATAGCGGTAAACGAAAAACAGGTTTTCTTGCACCCGTTATGGGCAATACGGCGCGAAGCGGTGTGGAAGTGTCACTGCCTTTTTATTGGAATATTGCACCTAATTACGATGCAACGATTACGGCACGTGCTATGAGTAAGCGCGGCATCATGTTCGAAAATGAGTTCCGCTATATAGGCGAAACGCTGGGTGGGCAAGCGCTTCTCGATATACTGCCTAATGATCTGATCACTAATGAGACGCGTTATGGTGTTTTCTTGAATCATGCTCAGTATTTCGGTAAAGGCTGGTCAGGTAATGTTGACTATAATCACGTTTCTGATCGTGATTTTTTTCGTGATCTTGGCACTAACGTTAACCTCACTGCCAGAACCAACCTTTTACAACAGGCGAGTACTTCCTATAATGGTAGCTTAGGCCAGAAGGGTGCGATAAGTTTTACCACACTTGTCCAGAGTTTTCAAACACTTCAAGACCCTAGAAGTCTCATTGTCCCGCCCTACAAGCGTTTGCCTCAGTTTACCTTGACAGCATCACAGCGTGATGTTTATGGATTGGATTTTGATTTGACGAGTATCTGGACGAACTTTTTTTTCGAAACCCAACGATTGCCAGATGGGCAGCAATTAAAGCTGGCCGATGGATTGCGCTTAGTACTTTTTCCCAGCGTTAGCTTGCCTTTGCAAACGGCATTTGGCTATATTAAACCTAAGGTAAGCTTGCATCACACGCGATATAATTTAAATGAACCTGTAAGTGAAAATGGAGATTCCAATATCAATCGTACTGTACCACTATTCAGCCTCGATTCGGGTGTAGTATTTGAGCGGGATACCAAATTCAGAAATGAAAATTTTGTACAAACGCTTGAGCCACGCATTTTTTACCTCTATGTTCCCTTCCGCAATCAGGATAATAGTATCTTCCCCAACTTTGAATCAGCGGAGATGGATTTCAGTTTTGCCCAAATTTTTACTGAAAACCGGTTCAGCGGGCATGACCGGATCAATGACGCCAATGAGATTACTTTGGCATTGACTTCGCGTCTTATTGAATCAACAACAGGGAATGAGCGACTACGGCTTGCAGTCGGTCAGAAAGTACGTTTTTCAGATCGCGACGTGGTGCTAAGCGGGCAACAAACCACCAGTAATAAAACAGACTTTATTGCAGCTATTTCTGGAAAAATCACCCCGATGATCACGACTGACACGAGTGTGCAACTCGATGAAAGAGAATTCCGCATAGAAAAAATTCGCACTGGCGTAAGTTATCATCCAGAGCCCGGTAAAGTATTCAATCTAGGCTATCGTTATACTAGAGGAGTGCCTGGAGTAGTGCAAAGTACTAATTTACTATTTCCGGTTCCAGGAGCACCTCTGGAACAGGTCGATGCATCCACTCAATGGCCCTTTCTGAAAAACTGGCAAGGGATGGCAAGCGTGAACTACTCATTGCAGGATGATAAGCTTTTAGCTGGACTGGTAGGGGTAGAATACAATTCATGTTGCTGGACATTGCGTATGGTGCTAAATAGGTTTATTACCGCAACGGAGAGAACTTCTACGGCATTTTTTGTCCAACTCGAATTAAATGGCCTGATGCGAGTAGGGAATAATCCGATACGGGTATTGCGCCAGGGTATTCCAGGCTATACACATACAAGCCAACAGTTCTAAATAAGATGAATACTTACTCATACATAATCGGAATAAATGGGAATGGTGAAAAATATACGCAGAATAGCTAACCATCATATTAACCAGGCAAGTTTTGCTTGTCAGATTATGTTGATGCTAATCATTATGGCAATAACCGGGAAAGCGGTTGCACAACAAACTGTTGTTGCCCTCAGCCAAGCCATACCAGTTGATCATATTGTTGCTGTCGTTAATGAAGAAGTGATTACTCGTACTGAGCTCAATGATGTGATTCAAAATACCGTCAGACAATTGCAGAAACAGGGAATACAACTGCCACCTTTTGATGTGTTGGGAAAACAATTGCTAGAACGTCTCATCCTGACGAGAGCCCAGTTGCAGCGTGCCAAAGAACTGGGCATATCCGTTAATGATACTGAGCTTGACAAAACGATACGCAATATCGCTAAGGAAAATAAGTTATCGATGGGGGAATTCTATGCAGCGCTCGATCAAGAAGGGATTGGTTTGAGCCAATTCCGGGATGAGATACGCAATGAAGTTCTTATGGCTCGATTAAAAGAACGTGAGGTAAACAGCCGGATTAATGTAACAGAAGGGGAAATAGATAATTTTCTGCGGACTCAGGAAACCTCATCAATTGGTAATGATGAATATCATGTTGCCCATATTCTGATCCAGATCTTGGAACAAATGGATGCAGCACAGATTGAAGCGAAGCGCCAACGCGCAGAAGCTGCCATGAGAAAATTACAGGAAGGTGTGGAATTTGCGCAAGTCTCAGCGGAATTTTCCGATGCCCCCAATGCGATGCAGGGAGGAGACCTTGGATGGCGACCCATTATGCAGATGGGACCCTCTTTTGCTGAAATACTGGTGAAAATGCAGCGTGGTCAAGTAACGCCCATCATTCAAAGTCCTGTCGGTTTTCATATTCTCAAATTATTGGGTCGACGTCCACAGGAAACTCCGGTGGTCATTATCAAGCAAACAAATGCCCGTCATATTCTGATCAAAATCAGTGAGTTGATATCAGAAGATGATGCGCATCGCATGATCATGCAAATTAAAGATCGCATTGATAAAGGGGCTAATTTTGCAGAAACAGCGAAAGCTCATTCTGAAGATGCCAGCGGCTCAAGCGGCGGAGATCTAGGCTGGCTTTCTCCTGGTGATACGGTTCCTGAATTTGAACAGGCTATGGATGCGCTTTTACCTGGCCAAATCAGCTCTCCTGTAAGGAGCCAATTTGGCTGGCATTTGATTCAAGTGATCGAGCGTCGATCACAAGATGTCAGTAATGAGCAGGAACGCCAAACTGCACGCAAGGCGATTCATGCAAGAAAGGCAGAAATGGTGATGCAGGAGTGGTTACAGCAGCTACGCGATCAGGCTTATGTTGAATATCGAGCCGAAGATATTTAACAGTATAGCCAGTCGATGAATAATATACCTATACTTGCCTTGACGGCAGGGGAACCTGCTGGCATTGGCCCTGATTTGTGCATACAAATTGCCCAGGAAGCCTTATCTTGCCAACTCGTGGTTATTGCAGACCGTGACATGCTGCAACAGCGCGCAGCATTGTTACAACTGCCCATGGAATTAATCGAAAAACCCTCTGCTCATTTCAGTGAACATAAACCCGGTAGCCTGCAACTTGTGCATATACCGGTAAACGCACCTGTCTCCCCTGGCAAATTGGAGCCAGCGAATGCAAGTTATGTCATTGAAACACTGCAATATGCTATACAAGGTTGTCAAAATGGAATATTTGATGCTATGGTGACAGCACCGGTTCACAAGGGAATCATCAGCGAAGCGGGCATCCCCTTTACAGGCCATACTGAATATCTAGCAGAGATGACGCACAGTCAAGTTGTGATGATGTTGGTAGGGGGCCACATGCGGGTAGCGCTTGCTACTACGCACTTGCCCTTGAAAGAAGTCGCTGCAACGATTACGCCTGAAAAGCTCGAGCAGAAATTACGTATTATCCATCATGATCTGGCTAATCGTTTTTTTATTAATCATCCACGTATTGCCGTTGCGGGGCTTAATCCTCATGCAGGTGAGTCAGGACATATGGGTCGTGAAGAAATTGACACCATCATCCCAGTGCTGACCAAACTTCGTGCAGAAGGCATGAATTTGCTGGGGCCTTTGCCGGCCGATACTTTGTTCAATCCAGTGCGGTTAAAGGATTATGATTGCATTCTTGCCATGTATCATGATCAGGGATTGCCTGTGCTTAAGTATGCAAGCTTCGGCACGGGGGTTAATATCACGTTGGGACTTCCCATTATTCGTACATCGGTGGACCATGGCACCGCCCTTGATTTGGTTGGAACGGGACGAGCTGATCCAGGTAGTTTACGAGTAGCGATAGAAATGGCAATCATGCTGGCTCAAAAGCAGTGTGCTCGGCAATCATCCTGAGATTTCATCATCATAGATTGTGAAGCATACTCCACGCAAGCGTTTTAGTCAGAATTTTCTGATCGATCCACAGATTATTGCTGAAATCATTCATGCTATCCGACCATCCTCGGGCGACCGGCTTATTGAGATTGGCCCTGGATTAGGCGCATTGACGCGACCATTACTGCAAATTGTCGATCATCTTCATGCCATAGAAATTGATCGGGATATTGTTAAGCAGCTAAGGTTGGAATTTCCTGAAGAAAAACTAACCATTCATTCAGCAGATGCGCTGAAGTTTGATTTTTCTCAATTGGGTAACCGCTTACGCATCATCGGTAACTTACCCTATAACATTTCCACTCCCCTTTTGTTTCATCTCAGTCGATTCTGTTCCTATATCGCCGATATGCATTTTATGTTGCAGAAAGAAGTGGTCGAGCGCATGGTAGCTTTTCCCTCTACGCCGGATTATGGGCGTTTATCTGTCATGCTACAGAATTATTTTGAAATGGAACAGATCCTGATGGTCCCGGCAGAATCGTTTCGTCCTGTCCCCAAAGTACAATCAGCTATTGTACGCATGCGCCCATTGGCGCAAACGATTATTCCTGCTGAGCAAGATTCGTTATTTAGCAAAATTGTATCATCTGCCTTCTCACAACGACGTAAAACATTGCGCAATACGTTACGTGATTATCTCATGCCTGAAGATTTTGATGCTTTAGCCTTAGATTCCGGGTTACGGGCAGAGAATTTATCCATAGTGCAATATGCCAGGATCGTGAATTATCTGGTTAAAGTTCCTTAACGTTTGCTAATTTATCATCTAAAACTATACGTTTATATTGGACGGCAACAGGAAAGCTGAATACCATACTAATAAAGAAGCGTTCAACCAGAATTTTTCTAACAATTATACCCAATCTTTGCCAATCAAAAAATCAGTATAAAGTGCGGCTTCTGCACTGCCTGGTGGAGGAGTCCAGTTATAGCGCCATTTGACAATTGGGGGCAAAGACATCAGGATCGATTCGGTACGCCCGCCTGTTTGCAATCCAAATAGCGTACCTCGATCCCAAACTAAATTGAATTCGACATAACGTCCGCGACGATACGCCTGAAAATCACGCTCACGCTCACTATACGGTGTATTGAGGCGTTTTTCCAGGAGCGGAACATAGGCGGATAAAAAATGATCTCCCACGCTCTGCATTAGATTAAAGCAGGTGGTGAAATCAGGTTGGTTGAAATCATCGAAAAAAATACCGCCGATACCGCGCGGTTCTTTGCGATGCTTTAAGTAAAAATACTCATCGCACCATTTTTTGAAGCGAGGATAGTATTCATCACCAAAAGGCTGAAGTGCGCTTTTACACGTTTGGTGAAAATGAATGGCATCTTCTTCAAAGCCATAATACGGTGTTAAATCCATTCCGCCACCAAACCACCAAACGGATTCTGATCCTTCTTTTTTGGCTTCAAAGAAACGTACATTCATGTGTATAGTGGGAGCATAGGGATTGCGTGGATGCAAAACCAGTGACACCCCGGTCGCTTCAAATGAACGGCCAGCTAGTTCAGGCCGTGCAGCCGTAGCTGATGCAGGGAGACCGCTGCCATGGACATAAGAAAAATTAACTCCCCCTCGCTCAAATATATTACCTTCTTCAATCACGCAGCTTAGTCCACCGCCTCCCTCTGGACGTTCCCAGGCATCGTGCAGGAAAGGCTTGCCATCTAGTTGCTCTAATCCTGCAACAATTCTTTTTTGTAAATTAGTGAGAAACGCTTTGACTTCTGCTGTATTCATGATTGCTCCTCTTTTAGCTCAGTAACATCAATTAGATAATAATCTTTATCTGCAAACATCATTTTACCTAGAGGGATACGACTAGGAAAGAAATTCAGCCGTAAGCATTGATATAAAATGATCCGTCAGCGAGCAACAGTAAAAATCTACACCAGCATATGTTAGACTTGGTTCACCAATTTAACGAGTAAAAGAGAATGTCTGGGAATACGCTTGGAAAACTTTTTTGTGTCACGTCGTTTGGTGAATCGCATGGACCGGCGATTGGTTGTGTAGTCGATGGATGCCCGCCAGGATTAGCTTTATCACAAGAATTTATACAACAAGAATTGGACCGACGCAAACCTGGCACTTCGCGCCATGTTACCCAGCGTCGCGAAGCTGATCGGGTAGAAATCCTTTCGGGGGTGTTTGAAGGTAAAACCACCGGCACACCGATTGCCTTGCTGATTCGTAATGAGGATCAGCGTAGCAAGGATTACAGCAAAATCATGGAAGTGTTTCGTCCCGGTCATGCGGATTATACCTATTGGCAGAAATACGGCATTCGTGATTACCGCGGGGGTGGGCGCGCCTCTGCGCGCGAGACTGCCGTTCGGGTTGCAGCAGCTGCCATCGCCAAGAAATGGTTATATGAAACTTATGGTATAACCATTCGCGGTTATATGGCGCAGTTGGGGCCTGTCGTCATCCCATTCAAACAATGGGGGGATGTAAATCAGAACCCATTTTTTGTGGCGGATTGCCGTATCGTACCGGAGCTCGAGGATTTTATGGATCGCCTGCGGAAATCTGGTGACTCGGTGGGAGCAAAAATCAGCGTCATTGCTGAGGGCGTGCCCGTTGGCTGGGGAGAGCCCGTCTATGATCGCCTCGATGCAGAAATTGCTTACGCTATGATGAGTATCAATGCCGTCAAAGGAGTAGAGATTGGTGCGGGATTTGAGAGTGTCAGCCAGAAAGGAACAGAGCATTCGGACGAAATGACGCCTGAAGGATTTCTGAGCAATAACGCTGGCGGTATACTTGGCGGTATTTCGACTGGTCAACCGGTCACTGTTAATGTGGCAATTAAGCCCACATCCAGCATACGCCTCGGGCGACGCTCTATCGATAAAGCAGGAAAGCCAGTCATTGTCGAAACACATGGCAGACATGATCCTTGTGTTGGCATACGTGCTACTCCTATTGTTGAAGCTATGCTGGCCTTGGTGCTTATGGATCATGCCTTGCGTCATCGTGCACAAAATGCTGATGTGGTATGCAATACGCCTAAAATTCCAGGAACAATGAACAGTAGCGCTATGACCACGACCTCCGCAGGACCAGAATCACCTTTAGCCGAAGATCCAGAGCCCTATGAAGTGTGAGCTGGTTTGATCTGCTATTGATTGCCAACGTGTGAGTTTGTTGGCACAGCCTCTATCTGGGGTTTATCAGACCGGTAGTTTTACTGATGGCTGATTAATTTCATCAGATCGGCAGGGCGGCTTTACCTTGCCAGTAGCTCACCCTGTTTTGCTTCATGTGCCAGTAACCATTGCTTGCGGGAGAGGCCACCGCCGTAGCCCACCAGTTTACCGTTAGCACCAATCACGCGATGACAAGGGATGATAATGGAGATAGGATTCTTACCGTTTGCCAAACCCACTGCCCGTACCGCTTTTGGTATTTGAATATGTTCGGCAATACTTTTATAACTGGTCGTTTCGCCGTAAGGAATGGTGGTGAGTGATTGCCACACCTTTCTCTGGAAAGCTGTTCCAGTTGCCTTAAGCGGGAGTTCAAAGTCAGATAATTCTTTTGCAAAATAAGCCTTTAATTGGGAAACGGTTTCTTTAAAGAGCGCAGGGTCACATAGCCAATTCTCTTTCATATGAGGTAAATAATCTTGTACATCCATATATAAGCCCGTAAGATGTTCACCATCACTTGTGAGTAAAAGTGGATCGATAGGGCTTTCCATAATTGTGTAGTAATGCATTGTTTAGCCTCCTATACTTAAATAATGCCATAAATGGATTACGCCGTAAGCACGCCAGGGTTGCCATTTTTCTGTACGACTCAGAACACCCGCTGACTTTTCTACTTGTAATGCGTGCATGAGTCCCAGGTCTGAGGCCGGGATTGCATTAGAGTCTCCCAGAGCGCGCATAGCAATGTATTGAGCAGTCCAGGGACCGATTCCCGGCAGCGCCATCAATTGTTCAATGAGCTGAGGTGAATTGCCTGCTTCCAGCTTCAGTCTTCCATCAGTTATTTGCTTGGCAAGCAGTTGAATAGTTAAAGCACGGCGTTGCGTTACACCCAGATTGATCAGAGTTTGTGGCTTTGCATCAGCGATCGCGCTCGCAACGGGGCCGGTGCGATTGAGTTCCGGAAAAGGGGTATCGACCGACTCACCAAAAGCTGTAACGAAACGATTGAACAAGGTAGTGGCTGCCTTGACAGAGACTTGTTGGCCTACTATCGCACGTAAGCTCAACTCAAAGGCATTCAGAGTACCCGGAACGCGTAAGCCAGGGGTATGGATAATGAGTGGCTTCAATGTTTTGTCGCGTTTCAGATGGTTTTCAATAAGGACTGGATTCGCATCCAGATCAAATAAAATGTGTAAACGAGTCTGTAGCTGAGCCAGATGAGGTAACAGTGACGGGGATACTTCCACATTGATTCGGTTACGTATCGGATCCTGCTGAGCAGCAATCCAGCCGGCATCATTGCCGAGTTTAATTGTGCGCAAATAGCGATTACCAATTAATTGCTCTACGTAGCGGCTGCCACGACTACAAAGAAAAGCGACCAAGGCGTTCCAAGCCAGTGGTGGGTGATAGCCTAGGTGTAAGACTGTCGTTTTCTTCTCCTGTTGTGAACTGAAACAAGAAATATTAGTTAAAGTTTAAATAGAGCAATCCAATATCAATAGCATTGCTGCCTCATCTTCTCAAAAAAACAGATGGCTGCTGCGGCAGCTACATTGAGTGATTCTGTCTTATCTGTCATAGGAATGGTAACCTGCTCGCTGACCGTTCTGAGTAGTTCTTGCGATAATCCTGCGCCTTCATTGCCAAATACAAAGGCAACCGGGCCTTTGAGATCGGTCTGATAAAGGTGCCGGGTAGACTGTAGAGTCGCTGCAATGACTTTGCCATGGAACTGCTGAGCTATTTGCACCAGATTAGATTGCTCGTGTATGGTTAGCGAGAAATGGGCTCCCATGGCTGCTCGTAGAGTTTTGGGTGACCAGGCATCGGCACAATCATTGGATAAATAAACATCACTTACACCAGCGGCGGCTGCCGAACGCAGCATCGAACCGAGATTGCCAGGATCCTGTATGGCTTCTAGTAAGGTACAAAATACCTGACTTTTATCGATTGCATTCGCTTCACATGAGGGAATAGTGATCAGCGCCAGGATACCGGTTGGTGTTCTGACAGGGGAAACTTGCTTGAACAAGGCATCACTGAATAGTATGGTATCGATGCCAGATTGTTTGCTGAATTCGCGTATCAAATATTTGATTTCAGCATGATCATACCCGGATTCGCTTACGATCAACTTTAGCGGTATATGTTTGCTCGCATGGTAAACCTGGATGAGATGGACCCCATCGAGCAATGTCAAACTTTTTAATCGTCGTGCCCGTGACGATTTTTCCAGCTTAACCAGTTGCTTGAAGAGAGCATGCTCGCGGGAGGTTATGGGGTACATAGGATGCGAATTGCTGAAATGCTGAAATTTTCTAATTCATTATTTTCTCATATATCTACTTGGTAGCATTTTCATAAATTCAAAGCTTATTGTTAGGTCCTATCCCATTTTTCATCAAACATGACGCGAAGGCGAGCCGCAGACCCTATCAATCATAAGGCCAGGTGAAGCCGACAAAGTCAATTTTGATTTGGAAATGGAATTTATAAATACCTGTACAGTTTCGGGTTGTATAACATGCTGACCTAGCCAAAGGGATAACTTACTGCCATTTAATATCTTTAATGTGTGCAGTAAGCCATTGCAGCCGTTCTGGTGTGCCGATATCCATCCATATTCCTGAGTAATATTCTCCTCTTATCTTATTTAAAGGGATCGCCTGGCCTAACAAAAGTGAAAGTTTGGTGGCAGTTCCAGGCGCAACCTGACTAAAGAAATCGGGATGATAAACACCGATTCCACTAAAAGTGAGTTTGTGAAGCCCCCTTGCAGTGAGGCGTCCTTGCTCCAGAAAAAAATCGCCATCAGGATGATGAGGGGGGTTATCGACCAGGACCAAATGGGCAAGCTCACCATCGGAATTTATTTGTAATCGCTGCAATGCCGGTAATAAGATGGCGTAATCTATCTGGCAAAAGATATCGGCGTTGACGACCAGGAAGGGCTGGTTTGCTGAGCAACGGGTTAATAGCGGTAGCGCATTGGTGATGCCACCTGCTGTTTCCAGTACAGTCGTTTCTTTGGAGTAGGTAATATGGAGGCCATAGCGCTGGCCATCACCTAATGCGGCCTCAATCATGTAACCTAAATAAGCATGATTAATGACGATATCCCTAAAGCCAGCCTGTACCAGATTTTGCAGATGATATTCGATCAACATGTGTTTTCCGGCCCGAAGCAACGGTTTGGGCAATGTATCGGTGAGGGGGCGCATGCGCTCACCTCTTCCTGCTGCAAGAATCATGGCTTTAAAGGAATGACTTGGCATTAATTAGAAGGTATAACCCATTTTTGTATCAGGTTGTATGCCTTCAAGCTGATCCAATAGAGTAAACAATGGATGAAGCTCCCGGTAGCGTTCACATGCCTTGCGTAAATAGGTCATGACCAATGGCATCTCTTTGAGATAGGCTTCTTTATGATCTCGATGAAACAATCGCGCAAAAATTCCCAATACTTTAAGATGACGTTGGACACCCATCCATTCAAAGTCTCGGTAAAAATCAGCAAAATCCGTTGGAATGGGAAGTCCTGCTTTACGTGCTTTTTCCCAGTAACGAATGGCCCAGTCTAATATGCGTTCTTCTTCCCAATGGATATAGGCATCTTTAAATAACGAAACAAGGTCGTATGTAATTGGACCATATACTGCATCCTGGAAATCAAGAATACCAGGATTAGGGGTAGTCATCATTAAATTGCGGGAATGATAATCCCGATGAACAAATACTTTAGGCTGGGCAAGATTATTTTCAAGAATGCGTGAAAAAATAGCCATCATGTCATTGATTTGCTTTTGATTGAGTATTACTTGTAAATGTCTGGCAATGTACCACTCTGGAAATAAGTCTAATTCTTTTCTGAGTAACGTTGCATCGTATTCAGGAAATGTATTTGCCTGACTGATCAGTTGAATTTTAATGAGTGCATCGGTTGCATCGCCATAAAGCCTATCTGCAGCAGTCGGATTGGTTTCCAGTGTCTGCAGGTAAGTCGTATTTCCCAAGTCTGAAAGTAATAAAAAACCTTGTGTCAGGTTCTGGGCTAATATGGTCGGTACATGGATGTTAGCGGTAGCAAATACTTCAGCTGCATGCAGAAATGG
Organism: Nitrosomonas communis; assembly: GCF_001007935.1. Taxonomy (NCBI): domain Bacteria; kingdom Pseudomonadati; phylum Pseudomonadota; class Betaproteobacteria; order Nitrosomonadales; family Nitrosomonadaceae; genus Nitrosomonas; species Nitrosomonas communis. The sequence goes on along the minus strand of NZ_CP011451.1, from coordinate 2,970,772 downwards.
TACGCAGTTTTCCAGTTGTGGTGGCGCATCCATGGCAATAATAGACTGCTGATCTATTATGATACGAAAATAACGACGGAAGCTTGCATCAGCAGAAGCAGCGGAGAGTTCAAAAGATTTACCAGGAAATTCTGTTTTTATCCAATTTTCCAGGAGCTGTAAACGATCAAGAGTCATGAATCAATATGGTATGAAAAAGAGGCGATCATCGCACACGATTTTATGTTGTGACAATGTTGAATACTCTTTTTCAGGTTGCCTATTTGTTTGAAGTATGAGATTTTATGTTGTAAATGCTGTAAATCAAGCTTATATAATGGATACTTAGTAATCAGCCAATATAAATGGAGAGAAAATGGTTAATAAAAATGTTCTGGACGAAATCGGTTCCAAGATTAGTGAAATTATAGCTCAAAGTCCGGCCAAGGATATTGAAAGGAATATGCGTGCCATGTTGACGAGTATGCTTTCTCGTTTGGATGTCGTAACGCGTGAAGAGTTTGATGTGCAACAAGAAGTGCTTAAGCGGACGCGCGCAAAATTGACTGAGCTAGAGGAAAAAGTTGCTGCCTTGGAGAATCAGTTTAAGGCAACTACGTCAGCAACCACTACAAGCGAAGTAAATTATGAGAGTCAGCTTAAGCCAACTACGCCAGCAACCACTACAAGCGATGTGAATTATGAAGGTTAACAATTAAACTAAACATTTTTACCGGATAGATTTCTGGTTGCTTAACTGTCTTGCCATGTATTTGTTAATCCTCTGATAACAAGCAGTATTTATCGCATTTCTTATTCTTCATGTCACTGGCTATCCTTTATAGTCGCGCACTATCAGGTATCGAAGCACCACTGGTTACGGTAGAAACTCATTTATCTAATGGTTTACCCAGCTTCACGATTGTTGGATTACCTGAAACGGAAGTAAAGGAAAGTAAAGACAGGGTACGTGCTGCGCTACAAAATGGGCGATTTAAATTTCCGACACAGCGGATCACGGTCAATCTTGCACCAGCAGATTTGCCCAAGGAGAGTGGCCGATTTGATTTGCCTATTGCACTGGGTATTCTTGCGGCAACGGGTCAAATACCTGCTAATAAACTTGATCAGTATGAATGGGTAGGTGAACTTTCTTTAAGTGGGGAATTGCGTCCTATCCATGGGGCATTAGCCATGACCTATGGTGCGTCACGATCAGGACGTAATTTTGTCCTGCCGCAACATAATGCTGCAGAAGCTTCCCTGGTTAGAGAAGCATGCGTTTATCCAGCGACATCATTACTTCAGATCTGTGCGCATCTAACCGGACATGAATTATTGCAGCCGCACACAATACCTGCTGAAACAACTTTCAGTCAGGCTAATTCAAATTATCACCCAGATCTGACTGAAGTAAAAGGTCAGGTGCATGCTAAGCGTGCCTTGGAGATTGCCGCAGCTGGGGGTCATAGTCTATTGATGATTGGGCCGCCAGGAACAGGCAAGTCGATGCTGGCTGAACGTCTTCCGGGTATTCTTCCTACTATGACAGAGCAAGAAGCGCTTGAGTCTGCTGCCATGCAGTCGCTTGCCAACGGTTACTTCGATGTTGCAAATTGGAAACATCGTCCTTTCCGCTCACCTCATCACACTGCCTCTGCGGTAGCCATGGTAGGGGGTGGTAGTATTCCTCGCCCAGGAGAAATTTCCTTGGCAATGCACGGGGTGTTATTTCTCGATGAGCTGCCAGAATTTGATCGTAGAGTCTTGGAGGTGCTGCGTGAGCCACTTGAATCGGGCCAAATAACTATTTCACGGGCAACACGGCAAGCAAATTTTCCGGCACGGTTTCAGCTAATTGCTGCAATGAATCCATGCCCTTGTGGTTATTTAGGTCATTATGGAGGGAAATGCCGCTGCACACCTGATCAGATAGCGCGCTATCGTGGAAAAATTTCTGGCCCTTTGCTTGATCGTATCGATATGCAGATAGAGGTGCCCGCTGTGCCGAAAAAGGATTTGCTGCAGCAAGAAACAGGTGAGTCAAGTCGGATAATAAGAGCACGAGTCGAAGCCGCCCGCCAATATCAACTCGTGCGACAGAATGGTACCAATGCTGGTTTGAGGGTACATGAAATAGATCATCATTGCCAGTTGGATGAGCAGGGTAAACAGTTGCTGGAGCGTGCATTTTCCCGCTTAAATATTTCTGCACGGGCATACCATCGTATCTTGAAACTGGCGCGAACTATCGCAGATTTAGCAAGGAGTGAGCAGATTAACAGTGGACATATTGCAGAAGCCATACAATATCGGCGACTCGATCGGAATTAACAGAAAGACATTCTTCTTGCTGAAGAGTGCAACGCAATTGCCTATTTGATTAATAATACTCAGGCCGGGCACAATTTTCAAAGCGTGTATATTCACCCAGAAAGGTTAAGTTGATTTTGCCAATGGGGCCATTTCGCTGTTTTCCGATAATGATTTCAGCAATTCCTTTGTCCGGGGTATCAGGGTTATATACTTCATCGCGATAAATAAATAAGATGACATCCGCATCCTGTTCGATGGCGCCAGATTCACGCAGATCAGACATTACTGGGCGTTTATGCGGATTAGGCCGCTGTTCCAGACTGCGATTAAGCTGTGATAATGCGATGACGGGTACTTGTAACTCTTTTGCCAAGGCTTTAAGCGACCGTGAAATCTCAGAAATTTCGGTAGCGCGGTTTTCACTGTGGGTATGTGAAGACATGAGCTGCAGGTAATCGACAACGATCAATCCCAGTTCTCCATGCTGACGATAAAGTCGCCGTGCCCGGGCTCTAAGCTCCAGCGCATTCAATGCGGCACTTTCATCAATAAAGATAGGCGCATCATTCAGTTTGCCCAGTGCATGAGTAAGCTTTGGCCAATCTTCATCTTCCAATCGTCCAGTACGAACCTTGTGCTGATCAAGCCTGCCTATTGAGCCCAGCATACGCATCGCAAGCTGTGCTCCGCCCATTTCCATACTAAATACAGCGGCTGGCTTATTGAGCCCTAATGCCACATGTTCTGCAATATTAAGAGAAAAGGCTGTTTTACCCATCGAAGGTCTGCCTGCAACAATAATCAGGTCTCCGGGTTGAAAGCCTGAAGTTTTCTGGTCTAAATCATGAAAACCGGATGCAATCCCCGTGACATCACTCGGATTGTCGCGGCTGTATAGCATTTCAATGCGCTCGACTACCTGCTTTAAGAGAGGCTGGATATCGATAAATCCTTGCTTACCCCGTGCGCCAATTTCAGCAATTTCAAATATCTTGCTTTCTGCTTCATCTAATAGATCTGATGCAGAGCGTCCTGCCGGATTATAGGCTGAGTCAGCAATTTGTGTACTGATCTGAGCAAGCCTACGCATGATAGCTCGTTCTCTTACTATTTCAGCATAGCGGCGAATATTAGCGGCCGTTGGGGTATTCTGTACTATTGAGCCAATATAAGTGAGCCCGCCAACATTCTGTAATTCAGCTGAATTTTCGAGTGATTCCGCGACAGTAATCACATCAGCAGGTTTATTTTGCTCTATAAGATTGCAGATATGATGATAGATGAGCTGATGATCCTGCCGATAAAAATCAGTATGGGTGATAATGTCTGCAATTTTATCCCATGCATGATTATCCAGCATCAAGCCACCTAATACTGATTGTTCTGCTTCAACAGAATGAGGTGGGGTCTTGTAAATATCTAATAATTCATTATAAGCAGTGCTAGAGGGTAATTGAACCATAGGAATTTGACAGAATCTGCAAACACTAAAGAAGCAAATTTTATCATTGAATGTTTGAAATAAAAAAAGGACTGTTGCCAGTCCTTTTTCATAAAATAGTCAAAAATACTTAAGTGGCTGTTTCACCTAAGACTGATACGGTAATATTAGCCGATACATCACTATGTAACGCGATAATGATGAGATAATCACCCACTTGCTTGATTTGACCTTCTGGCATACGAATCATCGATTTATCAATTGAGAAACCTTGTTCTTTAAGTGCCTCGGTGATATTTGCATTGGTAACTGAGCCAAATAATTTACCATCCACTCCACTTTTTTGGGTTATTTGCACAAGCAAACCATCCAGTTTTGCTGCCAATGCCTGAGCGTTTGCCATAGCTTCTGCCTGTTTTTTCTCTAACTCAGCGCGTCTGGCTTTAAAATCAGCGATCGCGCTTTCAGTAGCCCATTTAGCCTTACCTTGCGGTATCAGGTAATTGCGCGCAAATCCTCTTTTAACATTGACGATGTCGCCCAATTGTCCGAGGCTTGCAATTTTCTCCATCAGTATTACTTGCACGATATGTCTCCTCAGTTCTTAATGCCGATCAGTGTAGGGTAGCAGGGCGAGAAAACGTGCGCGCTCTATCGCTGTATTTAGCTGGCGTTGATAATATGATTTGGTTCCAGTAATACGAGCTGGGATGATTTTGCCATTCTCGCTGATAAAGTCTTTCAGTATGTTGATGTCTTTATAATCAACCGTTTTGATGCCTTCTACTGTAAAACGACAAAACTTTTTGCGTTTAAACAAAGGGCGATTTGCCATTTTTTCTTTATTCTTCAATTTACTATCTTTATTTCTTGTAAATCTCATCGTGATTTTCCTATTTTTTCTGAATGTTTGAATGTTTATAAGATATCGATATACGTTACATGTAATGCTAACTGAGAGCTGATTTTGTTTCTTTTTGCAAGGAATCCAGTTAACTTAACGGAGCTACCGACTTCCATACCGGAAATTGCTTTAGCCATATCAGCTAATGCTACGGCAAAAATTTTGCAAACTACCAGACGCTCAATACCTGCCTCAATTTGCCTTGAAGCATGGCTTACCTCGAATTCTATAACTGCCTTACCGACCGGGGTATAACGCAATGGATCAATTCTTATAATTTTTCCGCAAATAATAGTCTGGTTACAATTCAATAAATTACCTGTTTTTAAGCCTCAGCACCGGCTTTTTCAGAGATACCCTCTACCTCGGTTTCTGTGCTTGGTACGACCGCTGGATTATCCTCTGTGTCCTCACTAGCCATCGATGATTTATCTTTATCTTCTTGCATCATAATAGATGGAGTGGTGACAGCTTCGTCCATTCTGATTGTAAGATGTCGAAGCACAGCATCATTGAACTTGAAAGCATGCTCAAGCTCATCCAGTGTTTCTTGGTTACATTCAATATTCATTAGGACATAATGCGCTTTGTGTACTTTTTGAATAAGATAAGCAAGTTGACGTCGCCCCCAATCTTCTACACGATGGATCTTTCCATCTTTGGCGGTCACTATCCCGCGATAGCGTTCAATCATCGCAGGTACTTGTTCGCTTTGATCTGGGTGGACAATAAAAACAATTTCGTAATGTCTCATAATATCCTTATGGGTAAAGCTTCCCGCTAATTTGCATGTCTACGGTGAAGCAAGGTTAAAAAGTACTGCCATAACATAACGCTGCAGCGCCACATATTTTACTGAATGAATAGAGAAACATCAAAATCTTTATATCTCACAGTGAGGTTAAGTAGAAGCAGTTTATTTTCTTGGTTCTCGCCTAGACAGAAAAAAACGAGGAAATTGAGTTTGCTTAGTGATTTCTCCAGGATTCCTTATATTAAATTTACAAACCCAAAGTCAATCACTGGTAACATATGCAGCTAATTTTGAAATTAAAAAATTTCCAACCAAAAATTAAATTTTTCCTGTTAACCGTTATTATCGATAAGAATTAGATAAATCATTCAATGACAAAATTAAGAAATGATACTTTAATTCGAGCATTGCTACGCCAGCCTACCGAATACACGCCTGTATGGCTCATGAGACAAGCTGGGCGTTATTTGCCTGAATATAATCAAACCCGTGCACGTGCAGGCGATTTTCTGTCGTTATGCAAAAATCCTAATTTTGCGACAGAAGTGACCTTGCAGCCATTAGCGCGTTTTTCACTAGATGCCGCTATTTTATTTTCTGATATTCTTACTATCCCTGATGCAATGGGATTGGGATTATATTTTGCCGAAGGGGAGGGGCCACGATTTGTACGTCCCTTGCGTGAAGAATGGGAAATACGTTCCCTGATTGTACCTGATCCCGACGTGCATTTGCGTTATGTCATCGATGCTGTTTCGCAAATTCGCAAAGCATTAAATGGTCAGGTTCCGCTCATTGGTTTTTCTGGTAGTCCCTTCACACTTGCATGCTATATGGTAGAAGGATGTGGCGGCACTGATTTTCGTCAAATCAAGACGATGCTATATCAACGCCCTGACTTGTTACATCATATTCTTGATGTAAATGCTCAGGCTGTTACAGCCTATCTCAATGCACAAATTGAAGCAGGCGCACAGGCTGTCATGATTTTTGATACGTGGGGTGGAGCATTGTCACATTCTGCTTATCTGGAATTTTCTTTGCATTATATGACTCAGATTATTGCGGGGTTAAAGCGTGAGCACGAAGGTGCGCGCATTCCCAATATTATTTTTACCAAGGGTGGAGGGTTATGGTTGGAGCGTATGGTCAATAGTAAATGTGATGCTATTGGCCTTGATTGGACAATAGATATGAGCGAGGCGCGACGTCGCGTTAATGATCAGGTTGCACTGCAAGGTAATCTTGATCCTGCGGTATTATTTGCTTCATCCAATACAATTACTGCCGAGGTCGAAAAAGTTTTGGCAAGTTATGGTCATGGTGCGGGGCATGTCTTTAATCTTGGCCATGGCATTTCTCAATTTACTCTTCCTGAGAATGCATTGGCTCTTGTGGAAGCTGTTCATACACTCAGTCGTAAGTATCATATAGATTAGCTAAGTATTTTTAACGCGATCCACTTTTTTCTATTTATGCGTATACTCATTATTGAAGATGATAAAGCAATAGCTTCGAATCTTTATGACTTTTTTGAAGCACGCGGGCATAGTGTTGATGCTGCTCTTGATGGCGCGACTGGATTTCGTCTGGCCAGTACGCAACCTTTCGATGCGATTCTTCTTGATCTCAAGCTACCTCATCTGGATGGCTTGACGTTGTGTCGAAAACTTCGCCAAGAATGTCAGATTGATATTCCAGTATTAATGGTGACTGCGCGTGATACGCTGGATGATAAGTTGATAGGTTTTGAAAGTGGCGCTGATGACTACATCATAAAACCCTTTGCACTAAAAGAAGTAGAAGCGCGTTTAATCGCTATGCATAAACGGTACAAAGGGAAAGTCGCTGCACGCAAACTGGAGGTAGGTGATCTTAGTTTTGATCCTAAGACCTTATCCGTTCGTTTTGCAAATAATGATGTTAAGCTTCCACCGAAATGTATGCGATTGCTTGCATTACTAATGAGTGAGCCTGGGCGAGTATTTAGTCGTAAAGAGCTAGAGCTTGAGGCTTGGGAAGAAGAGCTGGAAACGAGTGATACCTTGCGAAGCCATATGCATGTATTGAGACGAGCTTTATTGAAAGCTGGTGGATATGATCCGATTGAAACTGTTCATGGTCTTGGTTACTGTCTAACTTCAAGTGTTCAAAATTAAATCTTGATTACTGTCTAACTTCAAGTGTTCAAAATTAAATATGGCATTCGTCTGCGTGTGACGCTTGCCCTCGCAATTTTTAGTACCATCATTGTGGGTACGCTCGCTATAAGTCTCTATTTTGCTGCTGATGACATTGAAGAAGCGCATATCAAACAGATTATAGAAGCTGAAATGAATCATATAGTTTTTCATTTTCGCCAGCTTGCAAATTTTACGCCACAGGTAGGATCCAGTCTTAAAAGTTACGTAATACGTAACAATAAAGAAGAATCGCAATTACCGCGCCACCTACAGAATCTTGACCGTGGATTACATAAGATTTTTTATCATGATGAAGAAACGCGCGTTCTGGTGAAATATGTTGATGGAACAAAATTTCTCGTTGCTTACAAAATTGGATTTCATGAGCAGCGCCAGCGTGAATTTAGATTGCTGGTCATTTTATCGCTCGTTGGCGTCGTGGTGATTGCTTTTTTTATAGGATATTTGCTTGCAGGCTTACTTGTAAAGCAAGTGACAGATTTAGCTGAACGCGTAAAGCGTTTACTACCAGCTAATCAGAATGGACAAAGCTTGGTAACAAATAATTTACATTGCGTATCACTGAGTCAGCCTGGTCAAGATGAGGAAGTGGCTCAGCTTGCCCGTACCTTAGAAGATTATCAATACCGCATCATGCGAATGTTGCAGCGTGAGCAGGAATTTACTGCCAACATTAGCCATGAACTCCGTACCCCTATTACTACCATTCTGACCAGTTGTGAATTATTGCTCGCTGAACAAAATTTATCCAACAAAACTTATGCTCGAATAAAAAATATCGAGGCAGTATCTACCCGAATGGGGGAGCAAGTGCAAGCATTGTTGTTTCTGGCGCGTGAGCAAGCCTTGGGAACGATGGAGCCTGTAGCCATTGCTGAGTGCGTTTTTGATGCAGTTGAGCCATTTTGTGAAGAAATATATCAGAAAAAAATTTTACTGGATGTGGTGATCAAATCGGGTGAAGTATTGACCTTAAACAGACAGGCATTGTACACATCGCTTGTTAATATACTGCGCAACGCTGTTCAGTACACTGAGCAAGGGTCTATTCGTGTAAGTTATAGTAATAAACGTTTATCAATCGCTGATTCAGGCATTGGAATTGAACCAGCTTTTATGCCTTTTCTCTATGAGCGTTTTTTCCGAGGATCTAAAAAAACGCAAGGATTAGGAATCGGACTAGTCATTGTAAAGCGGATTTGTGATTATTATGGCTGGAAGATTGATGTAGAGAGCTCACCAGGGCATGGTGCAACTTTCCATATCACTTTCCCTTGATTTTTTTAGTAATGGTTCGGGTCAGCAGGCTATCGTTGAAAAGTCTGCTTCATTAGAAATTTAAGAATCACACTATTTTAAATAAGATAATTCTTCGATATATCAGAGGATTATTAAAAACTTGACCGTGTGAGACGATACCCAGATTCTCTTCGCTTGATCAAGACCTGGAAGAATAGAATGAGAGATATCAGAGCTTGGTCCATATAACATGAGACTATAATATCCTATCGTATTTATTCCGGAGAATGAGAAAGTAATGCTCGGGGTGATGTGAAAGCAGCTGGTTCATGGTAAATGAAAGCCCCATATCGAAAAACTGCAGGCGTTGAGGGTGGGAAAGTGTTTTTATTGCTTTTATGATCATGAATTCTACAATCTGATCATCGGTCTGTTTTTCCATCACGTGATAATACAAGAGGAACCACTCATCAGGCCGTTAGTTTCTCTACAAGAGTCAGTATCAAGGATGCTTATCATCTCCAGAATATATCAACGGATACTCGTCATTACCGCTTTTGAAGTACTCCTACATAGTTTATTGATCTAATCAATTTTAATCACGTTTAGATTCACAGAATCTTCACGTCCCGTATGTTAATTTGTATCCAGCAATAGATTTTTCGACTCATGGTATGAACATGAGATGATCATAGTCTTTGCATAAGACTCAGGCCAATTGTTCGGCCCATATTTATGAAGCGTTAATTAAAAGAGGATTTTTTGACAATCCAATCTTCAATTTACCTCATCATTTTTTGATCGGGAAAAAGCCAGATCGATATTATATATTGAGATGGGGCAGAAATAAATGGGTAAGATGAATTTAAAGTCTCAGATTAACAGCTTTGAATGGACTGAAGAATTGGTAAAGAGGTATTACTTACAGAAAGAATTTGATTTTATTGGACTTGAAGAGAATTTCAATTTTACGAAATGATCTTTGAGATTTAATAATGACCATATGAAAGGTAGGTGCCTATTATGTCAATATCCAGCATTTTAGTCCCGGCAGTGCTATTCTTTGCGCTCGGTATGTTTGCGTGTATTATCAAATCGGATTTGAAATTCCCGCCTGATATGCACAAAATGATTGTAATTTATTTGTTAGTAGGAATTGGTTTACACGGTGGTAAGGCGTTGAGCGAGGCTTCGATGAGTTCTGCCATTCCGGCCGTTATGGCGGCGTTACTACTAGGTTTTGGATTGCCCATTGTTGCTTACTTAATCATGAGATTTCTTGGAAGAATTGATCCAATGAATTCTGCGGCAATTGCAGCGCATTATGGTTCGGTAAGCGCGGGTACTTATATGACGGCTGTCGCATTTTTAAATGGGATTAGTGTGGATTATGAAGCTTATCCCGTGATTATGTTAGCTATCATGGAATCACCCGCTATTATTATTGGCTTAATATTAGCTGGCTATTCAAGACGTATACTTGCCGCTCAACAAAGTAGTATTGGCGGCCCAGCTGTAGCTGCTGTAGAAGGGGACGGTCATCAAAAAGGAATGCTCAAGCATTTGGTTATAGAATCCTTTACTAATGGTAGTATTTTGTTGCTTTTCGGATCTATGGCAATTGGGTCGATAATTAATGAGACCAATATGCATAAAATTGAGCCATTCTTTGATACGATCTTTATGGGTGCTTTGTGCTTGTTCCTACTTGATATGGGTATGGAAGCAGGTAAACGAATATACGAATTTAAAGATGTTGGAATATTCTTGGTAATATTTGGCGTTATTATGCCAATTATTGGTGCAACTGCAGGGATTCTAATAGGGCATTTTTGGCTTCAATATTCAATCGGAGGTGTCACTCTAGTAACAGTTCTGGCAGCTAGTTGCTCTTATATCGCAGTTCCACCTGCTATGCGTTTGGCAGTCCCTGAAGCTAATCCTTCTTTTTATCTAACCTTGTCTCTTGGATTAACCTTTCCATTTAATGTACTGGTTGGCATACCTATATATTATGGCGCTGCTCAATGGCTAGCTTATAATTATTAATCGACTTAATTAAGCAATATAAAGATGGCAATATATACTTATCTAAGTATTAATTCCAAAAGGCTATTCATTTATAAATGAAAGGAGAGGATTATGGTTTTAGATAAAGAGATGCTGGTACCATTAAAAAGAGTGGAAATTGTTATTGATGAAGATGATTTTGAAGAATTCCAGGAGATCTGCAGGGCTATTAATATTCGAGGTTATACATACATATCGCAGGCCGGAGGTTTTGGAACTCGTGGAAATCGGCGACCGAATGATATGTCTCTTCCGGAGAAAAATATTCTCGTAATTATTGCCTGTACGGAAGATCAAGCCGAGACATTAGCAAAAAATATATCTTCGGGAATGAAAGAAAAAGGTGGGATTTTTTTAATCTCTGACTGTGATTGGGTCAAAGGGCCAAAAATTTCATATTAGATAAAATAAAAGATATTAAAGGAAAGCGCCGCGATCAAAATGAACAGTAGATACGACGCTTTCTTCTTTTTATTTCATTTCCAAATCAAAAATGATACTAAGGCGAGCCGCAGACAGTATCAATAACACGGCAAGGTGAAGCGGACAAAGTCAGATTTGATTTAGAAATGAATTAAATATCAACCTCATAAATGTATTCTATTGTTCAGATTATTTAATCCATGAGGGGAAATCCTCAGCTCTGCAAGGGTGACAGTAGCAGCTCACTTTCCAGCGAGGCAAAATTTTGACGAGCAATGCTTCGTTCAGGTACAAGTACTGTATTCCATTTTTAAATCAAAACTGACATTGTCGGCTTCACCTTGCCGTATTATTGATACTGCCTGCGACTCGCCTGCGCGTCATTTTTGGCTTGGAAATGGAATAAGTTGTGCAATATTCTTGGGGTGTTATTGCATATCAAATTTATTTGGGATTCATCAAATCAGCTCTAGCTCTATCTAATTGCATCTAGATATTTTGAGCCACGCATATTTGATTTCCTTGAATGGAATTTGTCTTTCAGGCTGATATTTTTTTAAATTTCAGCCGAAGTATGAAATCATTTTGCTGAAAATACGCCAAAAAGCAACTAATAATGTCGTTTTAAATTTAAACCATAACGAAAAATCCCCCGGCTTTGCCGGGGGAGGGTTATTTATTTGCAGCTAGTTTTACTCAATTTTGCGGAAATCTTTATTTTTCAGATTATGTGCAACCTTTCGTTCTTTATCGGATGTCAGAATTTTTGGTTAAACACTAAATAAGATTCCTCAAACAACACAGCAGGGAGATTAATCTAATTGATATTAAAAACTAATGTTATGAAATCTTAGTTTGTTGCTATTTTTAGCTAAGTGCAACAAAAGTTAACCATCCGTGCAAAGTTAACATTGCTGCAAGAATCATAGACATAGTCAAAGAATAGGTAGTAGATTGTTTCTTTCTCATAATCTTTCTCATAATAATTTTCCTCTTTAATTAATAAATCATAAATTTAAATTAATAAAACTGCGGCGATGACCTAAAAACGACTATTCCCACCTTGGGTAGCGAGTTGCATCGTTTTTCTCTTCAGGGACGCCGCGATTCCTGTTTCAATGCCCTAAAAGGGCGAGGAATTTAACCCGAAGAGATTAAATATATCGTCAAAATAATAGGTTATATTATTTGTTTATATAATATTTACAAATATTTTACTATTTTTTCACATATTGTTCACAATTTTTTCACAATATTTTATTTTTGTAAAGATTTAATTTCTATCAATGTAGAGAATAAAGCACAAATAAACTGATCGAGTTTGTCCGGATTTGTACTACGAGATTTGTCTGGCTTAAGAGGAAATACAAGGAAGACTTCAAGTGAAACGAATAAAGTAATTGCTAGAGACCAGGTAAATGAGTTTTGAGGAAGTGTATAAAGGCTATAGGAGAGGGAGTAACACGCAAGCGGAGGCAGCATTGTTGCGCACGGTATGCGATCACACGTTCGCCAAGATCCGCGATCCAAGGATGGTAAATAAAGAATGCTTCGCTACATAAGCGATCCGGTAGAATTAGGGCCATCGAAATTGTCACAGATTGGGTGATAAAATAAGTTGATGCGATGAGAGCTTTGGCACAAATGGTGCTCCCGTTCCGGGTGGAGGCAATGGCTTATGTAATTCCATTTCATTTCGTAGATGAATTTATAATCCAGGTCATGCAACGATAGATTAGATATATTCACGAGTCTGTTACCATGTCCCGCGTTTCTGCTTCCAAGTGATTTTCAAGGGCGTCCAAGCTGTCGAATACGCAATTGTGCAATGATTCCTCTCGTGGCTCATCCCAAAGATTCTCCACAGGATTGTTTTCCGGTGAGGAGGGTGGCAGCATTAGTAAGCGCAGATTATGTGGTAGCTTGCGAGTATGATTGTGATGCCATTCTGCTCCATTGAGCGCCAGGATAATCCGGTCCTGGGATGACGTGACGCTACTTCATCCAGAAATAGCTGCATGTAATGGCTATTAACTTGAGGTAGGATAAGTGTATCCAGTTCACCATCAGCGGCCGAGACAGCAGCATAAGCATAGAATATTCCTGAGTGACCATTGCCTTGTATAATGGTCATATAGGTTGAGGACACCCACATCTTGTATCGGAAACACGCCCAAAGCGAGCTTCATCCTGAAACAACAGGCGCAGTTGCCCTTCTGTTTGCTACGCTTGGTCAATCTCTATGAGGGCATCGCGAAGTTTTTTTCCCTCATCCTGAGCGAGCACGTCTGCTTTGGGGCGGCGTTTGTCATAAGTAACTTGCGCCAGCCATGACGGTGCAGTAGGTTATAGGTAGCTGCGAGCGATGTCTTGCGCTTTAAGCGGGCATCCAATGCCTGCATGGATTACGCTCACAATCAAGATACCTCCTGCCGATGCTTTTTCTATAAAAGGGGCTAGAAAAGCAACTTCTCCTCCACGGGAAAGATTTTCGCGCCATTGTCCACCGCGGGTAGGCCTGGCTGTATCACGTCTGCCGACATTGCGGATAAGACGCATTCGAAACTGGCACGCCGAGCTTGTGACTAGTTTAATTCTTCTATTGTGCTTGTTAACCATCATTTCTTGGCTTGCACCAAAATTTCTTTACCACTTGCTACTCGTGCGATGATCATAGTTCTTTTCATAAGTTGCTTCTATTAGTTGACTTATGAAGTAGAAATGGAATTACACTAACATTTATTTACCGCATAAAATAACTATTAGGTGGATGTGCTACAGGGTTTAGATAAGGTAATAATGCTATTAAACCGATCTATATTTCAGAAATGAATTTTTGACAAATTGGCCCTTATTTTTGATGCTCGTACAATATTAGGGCTAAGTTTGACATATTCAAGGCGGACTGGTGCAGGGGAGGCTTGATGTGGTTGTGGCTATGAGAAGGTAGGTTTTTTTCTACAAAAAAATTGTCTATGCTATAAATGAACCAAAGAGCGCCTAGTAAGATGAAAACACCGAGGATGTAAAAAAATGCCCACATAACAAATAACTTAACAAAACCGAATTTTGGCAGAAATGACTTGAATAAAGTTATGCTACCGACCAAGTCAGCAGAACGCTGAGTGGTTGTGTGGTATGCCTGACCCATTTGCTTATTAACCGAATTTATTGCTTCCATTGTGGCAATCCATTGATCATGCTTTTGGCGTTTGTCAGGGTCGGATAACACTTTATATGAAGTGTTGATAATCGACATGGTTCTAGCAGCCTCGGTATTTTCCTGATTTTTATCCGAATAAAGTTTTTTGGAAAGTTTTTTGTATGCTGCATCAATCGCCTCCGGTGAAGCGTTGCGTGGCACCTCAAGGTTATCGTAGTGGGTATTTATCTTAGCCATATGAGTTGAGCCTAGCGATTAACTATGAAATTTCCATACAATTTTTATGCTTATAACAATATAACTGCAACAAAATTGCTACGTTTATTAGGTTTATTAACTAATGCCAGCCAAAAAACCTCATTTTTTCACCAGCAAGCTACCAGTCTTTTTAAGCGCTTTAGAAAAAAACAATGAGACTATGTATTAAAAAAAAGGTTCTGATTAAATTCTGGGGGGCAGAGCATAATAAACACGATTTTTATCCAATACTTACACCTGATTATTCACAATCAGGTGATTTTTGCGCTAGCTGAAATACGCCAAAAACTATCTCATAACGTCACTTTGACTCAATTTTTGAGAAACCTCCATTTCTTAAATTAAAGGTAACTTATTTTTTTATCGCAGCAATGGGTTTTCGGCCCTTACAAACTAGTGGTCAATTAGTTTATAACAAAATAAAACGATTTAATATATTTTCCTTAGTTGAACCTATAAAAACAACCGCAAACATTGTACTGTAAAGGCTTTATGGCTGAATAAAGGAGTCTCCCAATGGGTGAGGAGTTGTGTTTGTCGACGCCTGGTGGCCGAGTTCACGTGCACTGGGATGAAAACGGAAGTACCACAGCATGGGCCAGTTGGCATTTTTTGCCGAGTTCCTGGAAGTTACTGGCTTATTTGCCCGTTGGGTAGCGGGATGCCCGCTGCCTTACACGCGTCCTAATGCGCCTGCCGTAGTTGATTTACTGGGTACCTGGTTTACTCTCCATTCTTGATGGGCAGCGACGTTACGCCCACATCGTCGGGCTAGGAGGAGACAAAGTGGCTTCTGAGATACTTGGCATGGGCAAGGTTGTCAGCGATAAGAGCTTGCGTCGCGCGCTGAGTGCGCTTGCGCCAAGCTTACCTAAACGTTGCGATGAGGCGCAACGCGCTATCTGCTTGGCTCAGCTGATTGAGAGTACGAACTGGATGGATACAGTGCTCAGCGAGAGTACTGGTGAAGCCTTGAATACCGCCTGGATTCTCGATGCTGATACCAGTGTCAAGCTGCTGTATGGCCATCAAGCAGGCGCTGATATCAGCTATAACCCCAGAAAGCCGGGACGACCAAGCCACACCCTGCATACCTATTGGATCAGCAATGTCAGGCTGGTGCTGGATGTCGAAATGCAAAGCGGTAAATCTCATGCTGCCAAACATAGCCTACCCCGTCTGCGGCAGCTGATCGAAGGGCTTGCTGCTGAAAAGCGTCCCACGCTGGTGCGTGGCGACAGCCCTTGTGGCAATGAAGGCGTAATGGCTGAAATGGAAGAGATCGGTCAGCGCTATCTATTCAAGCTTCGCCAGACGGCCGGAATTAAACGTTTGATCGAGCGGAAATGGCAGCAAAACCAGTGGCAGCCTGTGGGGCAAGGCTTTGACGCAGTAGAAGATCAAATCCGGTTGGCAGGCTCGAGTCGTGCGCGGCGGATAGTGATGCTGCGGCGTCAGGTCAAAGATAATCTGGCAGTTGAAATGAACGCAGGTAACCAACCAGGAACTCTGCACTTCGTTGATCATCCAGATAAGATCAAAGTATGGGAATAGGCTGTTTTAGTGACCAATGCGGATTATTCATTGGAAGCCTTTGGTCAATTGTATCGGGACCGGGCAGATTGCGAGAATGGCTTTGATGAGTTGAAAAACCAATGGGGCTGGGATGTGATATCACGCATGACCTGGAGCGATGTAAGCTCTCAGCACGAGTTGTCTCGCTCGTTTATAACTGGTGGAGCTGGTATGTTCGCCTGGCACACCCCAAAACACATCTGGAAGCGATTACCAGTCGCCCTTTGCTATTAAACGGGGCTGCCCGCCTGACTCGACATGCGGGTCAATCTTGCCTATTGCTTACAATAACTCACGTGACCGGTGATCAAGTCAAAACGATGATCAGCCGTATCCGTAAGGAGTTCGATTTCATTCTGGCAAATGCGCCTCAGTTGCCAAAAATGGAACGTTGGCCTGCCTTGGTACGCTACCTTATCGATAAAATCTTTACTGCCAGACCAAAAAATCAGCCAATAATCGATTCACCAACCTTTTATTTGCTTTCATTTAGCCTCCAATTCGGGTTAAAAGAGGGATTTAGGTTAAATTGCTTAAGGTGACAAGAATGTACGATTTGCGAGATATTCTTCAATTGATCATTGGCAGTCTCAATGATCGAACGCTTATGTAACAGGAGTTGGGAGTTTGTCAAACAGTGACTGGAAGAAGTAGATCCGATCACCTGAGAATTTGCTAAACAAAGAGTGCGTCAACTCTGGTAACAGATCTTAGTGCTCCACATTGCGTGCCGCAATTTTTATTCCCAGTAATTCTAGTTGGTCATTGATAAAGATATAGTTTGAGCTCAAAAAATCAATTTACATTTGATCTTTTTTAGTTTTAATTATTTCTGAGGTGGCTGATAATAGAATAAGGTGCCGTTCTATTAGTATACAAGCATAAATATGGTCACATAATTTGCATTGATATGCTGAAAAAATATTTCGTTATTACTCTCATGTGAAGAAATAGTTGTAGATTGGAAGCCGTGGATAAAAGATTATTCAAAAAGAACGGTTAAAGTACGGTTGGCCCGAAGAGCAAAGCTACAATAGTTATGCGAGGATAACTAATAACTACTCTCTAATACCCCGCTATTTACAGCAGGGTTATTTATCTTATAATTCCTATTTAATAGGGATGATGGGTAAAGAGGAATGCCCTAAGATTGAGGCTGTCGCTACATTTTGTATAGCAATTGCTTTAGAAATACGGTCAGCGACTTCGGGATGGTTTTCTGCGTTGAGTTCCCGAGCAGCGTTGTCAAAAGTCCATGCGTCAACAACGAAAAGATCATATTGGTGGCCAAACTCACGACGAATTGCAGCACGATCAACAGTCGTGCCAGCTTTTACATTTAGTGCGATGCCAAGTTCATTATGAGCGTCAACTAATTCTTCGTAATCGGCACCATGACTTCGTGCAGCTTCAATAACTGAGGAGCGATCTTCAGCAAAAAAATCTGACTGATTCAAGCGTTTCTCAGCTGTCTTAGTAACATATGCTTTTTCTGTATCACTGATAGAAATACCATAATTATTGGTTAAGGTTGCAATAGCGTCGATTTCCTTAATGATATACCGATAAATATCCGGAGCTTTTGCGCATGCTCCACAACCACAATCGCTATGATCATCGCCATGAACAGCTGTTGTGTGCTTCTTATTTTTAAGGATATCTATTACTTCAGCTGTAAGTTCTATTTCTGTTTTTTTATCCACGGACTCAGAATTTCCAAGATCAAATCCGTAAACTATGCTAAGTGTACCACCCGCAGCCGATGGAACTCTCTTACGGCTACCATTCTTATCTGTGCGCCCATCTACGCAAATTTCTGGTAAATTACTTTCTACTGGGATGTTGAAATCGCCTGCTGCAACACGTTCATACATCATATTTAATATTTGTTTATCAATATCATCTCGGTTGGCGGGGCCAATTTTTCCCATTCCTAAGCTGAAGTTACCTAAAGTCATGAATTGTGTCATATGGTCATTATCACTTTTTTTTGTTAAATCTGTTTTAGAATCACTATCTAAAAATCTTACCATACTTCTCAATTTTTCAAACATGCTCTTACCCTCCCTTGTGGTTAGCTAACTTCGTATAATATTACTTGATAATTATTTTGCATGAAATACTAAATGGGGGAAATTTAGATCATGAGAGGATTTATCTATCATGTGGCTGCGGAGAGATTGCCCATGTATTAAATGATGATTTGGTAAGCTAGAGCTGGCTGGCTTTCTTATGGAAAAAGAGTACAGGTAATCTATTTGCTGTTCTAAATATATACACTGATGTCATTGAAGTACCAAACCGTAAGCTAAAACATTTATTAATATTTGATTTTGATTTCAATTTTACGTGATAGCCGGGATAATCAGTTTATCATTCTGTGCTCATGAGGCAGAATCAGTTCTTCTTGCTGCTGAAGCTCCCACATATGGGCATAAATACCATTTATCGTAAGAAGCTGTTGATGGGTTCCGCGCTCGGCTATGTAGCCATTATCCATGACTAAAATTTGATCAGCATCAATAATAGTAGAAAGACGATGCGCAATAACGAGCGTAGTACGATTCTTGGCTAATTGCTTCAATTCTCTTTGTATTTTTTTCTCTGTTTTTGAATCTAGCGCTGATGTAGCTTCATCAAAAATAAGTATGGTTGGTTTTTTGAGAATTGCACGCGCAATAGCAATCCGCTGTTTTTCACCGCCAGAGAGCTTAAGTCCTCTTTCGCCGACTTGTGTTTCATATTGATCAGGCAGACTTTCAATAAAGTCGTGAATATGTGCTGACTTGGCTGCAGCAAGGATTTCCTCATGGGTAGCATCTGAGCGCCCATAAGCAATGTTGTAGAAGATGCTTTCATTAAATAAGACAGTATCTTGCGGCACAATCCCAATCATTGCTCTTAGGCTTTCTTGTGTTACGTTGCGTATATCATGATCATTAATAAGTATCCTGCCATTAGTGACATCATAAAAACGGAAAAGCAAACGTGCGAGCGTTGATTTTCCTGAGCCACTAGGTCCTACCACTGCAATAGTGTGTCCAGCAGGGATACTGAAATTGACATCAAACAAGATTTGGCGATTGATTTCATAGCTAAAGCCCACATGCTCAAACGTAACAGTAGCAGAATTGGCTGGAAGTTCAATCGCGTTTGGTCGATCCGTTATTTCTTGGCGCTCGTCCAATAAACTGAACATTTTTTCCATGTCTGCCAGGGAATGCTTGATCTCACGATAAACGAAGCCAAGGAAATGTAAAGGCATATAAAGCTGTAATAGAAAAGCATTGACTAAAACCACATCACCCAATGACATTTCTCCAGTGATGGCTTTATCGGCTGCTAACAGCATCAGGAAGGTCATTCCGATTGCAATAATAGCGCTTTGCCCGCTGTTCAACGCGGCCAAAGAAGTTTGGTTGCGAACTGCTGCTTTTTCCCATTGCTGTAAGTGCTCGTCATATCGCTGAGTTTCTAAGGTTTCATTACCAAAGTATTTAACCGTTTCGTAATTCAGTAAACTGTCGATCGCCCGGGTATTAGCCTTGGAGTCCATATCGTTCATGGTGCGGCGGAAAATCATGCGCCACTCGGTGACGAAGAGCGTTAACGCAATATAGGCTAGCAATGTGAGCAGGGTAATGATAAAAAACCAGATATCATACCGACTAATTAGAATGAGCATGACCAACCCGATTTCCAGTAGGGTAGGCAAAATATTGAACAGCATGAAATTCAATAAGAAAGATATACCACGCGAACCGCGCTCGATATCGCGTGATACTCCGCCGGTTTGTCGTGCTAAATGAAAACGTAGTGATAAGGCGTGTAAATGACTGAAAGTCTTGATGGCTACGCGTCGGATTACACGCTGTGTAACTTTGGCAAAAACAGCATCACGCAGTTCGCCAAATAAGGTACTGCAAAAGCGTAAAACACCATACGTAATTAAAAGAAATAACGGTAAGGTGACTAGGGGTTGATTAAGCGTATCAATAATTTCTTTCAGCACTAAAGGCACGCTGACGTTGGCAAGTTTGGCCAGAAGCAGTAACATTAAAGCAGCAATGACTCTCCCTTTGAATTCCCATAAATAGGGTAAGAGCGAGCGGATAGTTTTCCAATCATGACGGCTGGAAGGTAATTTATTCGAAGGTGTGGCGCGCATGAATTAAAGGTTTCTTTTCCAATCTAATCTCAAAAATTATAGAAGGAGAATTGACAAATGGAGATTACTTGTTATCGCGATACTGAGATCAAGCGGGAATCTCATTTTCTACCTGCTAGCACTTATAACCTAGCACGCCAGCTACTTACTCGTTGTGCTGATGATTATCTATTTGTTCCCATTCGGTCCATGCAATACTTGGCTATTCTGGACAAGGAAGAATTCATTTTTATCGATGGCGAACGTAAATGCTGGATTGACATTGCATGGCAGAATTTCCACTCCCAAGATCGCACTAATCTTGGTCAGCCGGTGGCATATGAAGTAGTTTATTATGGAGAGAATCAAGCAGATATTATGCTAAGGCTTCAGAAGGAATTTCCAAAAGCATTGCAATTACTTGCCGATAAGCAGATACCCAAAACGCCTGCACGAGTAATCAAATTTCCTGTCGCTCAAAGTTAATGACTAAGTGCTCATCACGTGTTCGTGGTGAGCACAGGTTTAAACGTACTTTCTATTTACGTTCAGTCATCCTCACCTAGTTCTGCATTCCACCCTTTACTCTTTGCAACATTGATAATTTGTGAATAAAGCTTAATATGCCGTTGTTGTAAATCGGCTGGTAAGCGGCTAGGCAAATGAGCATATGGCTCCCATGCGGCATAAACTTTTTCATATAGGTTCTGCATTTGTGACTGGCTCCAGCCTGCACATGTTTCTGATTCTGGCAAGATGCCAAAAATCCAGGCATCGATGACGATGCGTCCGAGATGGGTTAGACCGCCATGTATATCTTCATTAATACCCACGTAAAATTGTTCGTTCATCCTACTGATAAAAAAGCATAAAAGTATGTGTAGTATTTACCAAATAAAAAATTTACCGAGTTAATCCTGCATAAAGTAACGGTAATTTTTCTGGCAATCTCTCTACGTGATCAACTACCATATAATTACGCGCACCAAAGATACGTGAAACATACTGATCGGCACGCGGATCCAGGCTCATGCAATAGGTGATTATGTCTGCACGACCAGCTTCTTCCACAGCTTTTTTAGTATCATAACGCAGATACTGAGGATCACGCACATCAATATCTGCAGGCTCGCCATCGGTAATGACCAGTAATAGTTTCTTGCTGGATCGTTGTGATTTCAGGTAATAGCTGGCATGTCGAATAGCAGCACCCATACGCGTCGACAGTTGTGCTGCCATGCCTGCCAGCTTGGCTTTTGGAATTTCATTATACGGCTGATCAAAATCTTTATATCGATAATACTCCACATCATGCCGGCCGTCTGAACAAAACCCATGAATCGCGAAGGGATCGCCAATTTTATTGATGGCGTCGGCGAGCAATACAGTCGCTTGGCGGGTTAAGTCCAGCACTGAAAAATCCTGCCCAGAGACTTTATCATTGGTGGATTCAGACAAATCAAGCAGCACTAAGACGGATATATCACGTATTTTACGGACAGAGCGCATCATGATACGAGGATCAGGCTGCAGGCCCATGCGAATATCAATCGTGGAATGAATCGCTGCATTGATATCGATTTCGTCGCCATCTTCCAGTTTTCTGATACGTTGCACCCCTTGTGGCTGCATGGCGTCGAGCAAAAATTTCATACGCGAAATCTCACGCTTATATTGAACAGCAATGTTATCAATTGTTTGAATATCGCCCAATTTAGCCCGTTTTTCCTGAACCGTGACCCATGCAGGGCGTTCCAGCTGAATTTGGTAATCCCATTCTGAGTAATGATAGGGTGGGGAGACAGGTTCTTTACCTTCCAGTTCGTTGTAAGAAACGCCGCTATCTTCATAAGGAAAGAACTCTGTTCCCATCACCCAGATTTCCTGGGCATCATCCCCAGCCGTTTCGACATCGACTTCATTAGCTAACTCCATGACACTGACGTACTTGCGTATTTGTTTGGGCTCTTCATAGCCAGCGGTTAGCGATTGTTCAAAATCGAATTCTTCGAATTTCCAGAAATAGCGATTATCGTCCAGATAAGGTGCTGTCAAAATATCGGTGCGGGGATTGAACGCGATTCTCTTGTCCATGATCTTGTGGGCAAGCTGGACGCCGATGTCCCAAGAAGTCTGATTATTTTCCAAGCGCCCCTGCGCTTGAGTAAATAAGGAACGGCCTTCCATCACCCAATCATCGTTATCCTCATAAGTAGGATCGAGCAGTGCACGTGCCAACCGATTGAGAAAATCACCGATTGTAGTTTTCATGTCAGGCGTTGCATCGTGCAAGCTTGACCAGATCTGGCGCAAACCTGGGAAGCGCTTGATTGAGAGCGCTTCTACTCTGGCATCCTCAATAACTGAGATAACCGCCATTTGTAACGGATTCAGGGCCTCGGCAGAAATAGGAGACTTCGTTTCTACCAGATGCGCTGCTGCATGTGCAGCTGCAGCACGGTATACTTCACTTGCTGCAATTTCACCATGAGCGTCATAGGCATCAGGTAGATGAATAAGGTAATTTTCAATATAAGGTCGATAACCTTGACGAGTTTCATAGTCTCCTGAGGTAGGGCGCATAAAGAAATCACGAGCCCACAAAGCACGTAAGTAAATGTTGATGCGGCGCTGGATATCAACAAATAGCGTGCCTTTTCTTTCTTTTTGGAGAACTGCCTGTGATTCCTTTGAGCTTAAACTGAAATACTGGATCTGTTCCCCGTAATTGGTGCGATGAGCATGTGCTCCCCATAATGCCCATCGACGCAGGCCGCCAAGCGTCAGTTGGCCGAGTAAAATATCGAGTTTATCCAGCATCGGACGAACGCCGCGAGGTGCCTGAGCAACGAGGGTGCTGACAAACTGAAGATAGTTACGAAATAAATCTTCGTCGCCGAGCCTCTTGGCTGCAGTAACAGCTGTTGCAATGATAAGTTCAATCACGGCTCCAGAGGTTTTCGATGCAAGCATCAAAGCCGTAGTTGCAAGGTCACTGATGACATCTTCACCGACTTCTTTAGCAACCTGCGGAGCTTCATCAACCCATGTGTCCACCAGTGAGCGTCCACGTCCCAGTCCTTGCAGAGCAGCCGCTCCTTTCAAGTAATTATCAAGTCCTCGGGGTGAGAAAACTTTGGTCGCATCATGCCAAGTATTCTCAAGCAATGACATGGATTCTGATGGCAATGATTCCAGTAACTCTTTGTAGTCAGTCAGGTTAACGCTCATACCGTATCTTGTAAAAATGAGTCTAAAGAAAATGAATTTCTAATTAGAAAAAGGTCGCTACGGCTGCATCCAGTGCATCGCGCATATCAGGATCATCCGTGATAGGGCGAACGAGTGCTACGCGGCATGCAGCGTGAGCTTCCACACCCTTGGCAATCAAGTTACCTGCATAGATCAGCATGCGAGTAGAAATTCCTTCGTCCAGCCCATGCCCTTTTAAGTTGCGGGCACGTTCCGCGATTGATACTAACTTGGTGGAGATGGCTTTATCAATACCAGATTCATGTGACACAATTTCTGTTTCTGTGTCATGATCTGGGTAATTAAAATCCAATGCCCCAAAGCGCTGCTTGGTAGATTGTTTCAGATCTTTCATCAAACTCTGATAACCAGGATTGTAGGAAATAACTAGCTGAAAATCAGGATGTGCATTGATTAACTCGCCTTTTTTTTCTAAAGGCAATATCCGGCGGCTGTCGGTTACAGGATGGATGACGACAGTGGTATCCTGCCTGGCCTCAACTACTTCGTCCAGATAACAAATCGCACCATAGCGCGCAGCAGTGGTCAATGGTCCATCTTGCCACCGTGTACCTTGTGCATCCAGCAAGAACCTTCCCACCAAATCAGAAGCGGTCATATCTTCATTACAAGCTACGGTAATAAGGGGTTTCTTGAGTTTCCATGCCATGAATTCAACAAAACGGGTTTTACCACAGCCAGTAGGACCCTTAAGCATCATCGGTATCCTGGCTGAGTAAGCTGCTTCATACAGCGTTACTTCATCAGCAACCGGATGGTAGTAAGGTTCATTTTTGATCAGGTATTGCTCGATAGCGTCGCTCATTTCATTCTCCAGCGTTAACACGTAAGGCGTAGATCATATTCTTGATAATTCAGTACAAAATAAGACCCCCGTTACTTTTCAGCAACGGGGGCTGATAAAACGGATATCCCGTGCTGTGCGATTAAACAGTTTTACCGCGGTAAATAACCATCGCTGTGCCCTGGCTTTGGGAGAAATTATCATAACCAACCAGGCGAACATGATTATTTGGGTTTGCTTTATGGCATGCTTCAGCCTCTGCAAGAATACGATCTACATCCGTTTCGCCGAACATAGGTAATTTCCACATATACCAGTAATTACTCATGAGGTATTCTGGCTCAGTGTGCTCGACCGCAGGGTTCCAGCCTTTGCTCACGATATACTCAACTTGTTTCCTGATTTGCTCCTCGCTCAATGCAGGCAGATAGGAAAAGGTTTCAAATTTCCGGCTGGCTGGATCGCTCAGACGACTCTTATAATCAATCATTTCAGACATTCTTAAACTCCAGATAATCAGTAAAAGTTTCTCTGAATTATCCTAATTCAGAGAAACAAGTAGGCTACTTATTTATGTGCTACGTCCAGCTTGTCGACGGTATCGAACTCAAACTTGATCTCTTTCCATGTTTCCATGGCGATCTTAAGTTCTGGGCTGTGTTTGGCAGCTTGAGTCAGAATAGCTTTGCCTTCCTTCTCAATTGGTATGCCTTCGTTACGGGCTTCTACGCAGGCTTCCAGCGCTACACGGTTGGCTGCAGCACCTGCTGCATTACCCCAAGGATGCCCTAATGTTCCACCACCAAACTGCAGGCATGCATCGTCACCAAAAATTGCAACAAGTGCTGGCATGTGCCAAACATGAATTCCGCCTGAAGCAACTGGGAATACACCAGGCATGGATCCCCAATCCTGATCAAAGAAAATACCACGATTACGATCTTCCTTGATAAAGGATTCTCGCATAATGTCAATCCAACCCAAGGTTGCTTCACGATCACCTTCCAGTTTACCGACTACAGTTCCAGAGTGCAGATGATCACCACCGGATAGACGCAAGGCTTTAGCCAATACGCGGAAATGGATACCATGATGAGGGTTACGATCCAGTACAGCGTGCATAGCACGATGGATGTGCAGCAGCATGCCATTATTCCGGCACCAGTTAGCCAAACCTGTGTTTGCAGTGAAACCACCTGTCAGATAGTCATGCATAATGATAGGTGCGCCCAATTCCTTGGCAAATTCAGCACGTTTGTACATTTCTTCAGGGGTAGGCGCCGTTACGTTGAGATAATGGCCCTTACGTTCACCGGTTTCGCGTTCTGCTTTGTGAATGGCTTCCATCACAAATTCAAAACGTTGGCGCCAACGCATGAAAGGCTGACTATTAATATTTTCGTCGTCTTTGGTGAGATCCAAGCCACCGCGCAGGCACTCATAAACAGCACGACCATAATTCTTAGCAGAGAGGCCTAATTTAGGTTTGATAGTGCAACCCAACAAGGCACGACCATATTTATTGAGCTTGTCACGTTCAGCTTGAATACCATAGGGTGGGCCACCACAGGTTTTTACAAAGGCGATCGGGAAGCGGACATCCTCAAGACGTAATGCACGAATTGCTTTGAAGCCAAACACGTTACCGACTAGCGAGGTAAATACATTAACGACTGACCCTTCTTCAAATAAGTCAATCGGATAGGCAATAAATGCATAGAAACAAGTATCATCGCCAGGCACGTCTTCGATATGGTAGGCGCGTCCTTTATAGTAATCCAAATCGGTCAATAGGTCAGTCCATACTGTCGTCCAGGTTCCAGTGGAGGATTCAGCAGCAACTGCCGCTGCTGCTTCTTCACGGTCAACACCGGGTTGAGGAGTGATTTTGAAGCAGGCCAGGATATCGGTATCTTGAACGTTATAGTCGGGTTCCCAGTAGGTTTGCCGATATTCTTTAACACCGGCACTATAGGTTTTAACAGCCATCTTACTATCTCCTGTTAGTGGGAGTCCTGCCTATAATTCCTCCAGTTAGAGAAAAAAACAGGACGAAATATTATTAAAAAAGACTATTCGTAAGTCAGTAACTACTATATTAAGAATTAAACATAAGAGCAAATTAATAATTTTGATGATTATGATAAGATATTATTTATATATCAAATAACCCCTTTATTCACTCTCAATTTTTAGTCTATGTTGCATATTACTCTTCGTCAATTGAAAGTATTTGAATCGGTCGCCCGTCATTTAAGTTTTTCTCGGGCTGCCGAGGAGCTGTTCCTGACGCAACCTGCTGTTTCGATCCAGATCAAGCAACTTGAAGATAATGTAGCGCTTCCTTTATTTGAACAAATGGGCAAGCGGATATATCTGACTGAAGCAGGGCAGGAGTTGTATCAGTATAGCCGTGCGATTGCACAGCAATTGGCTGATATGGAGCTTGCTCTGGATGAGTTGAAAGGATTGGAGCGGGGTAAATTGAATATTTCAGTAGTGAGTACGGCTAATTATTTTGCTCCGCACTTATTAGCCAAATTTTATCAGCGCTATCACGGCGTGACAGTGAGCCTTAACGTTTCTAACCGAGAAACTGTACTAAAACATTTGGCAGATAATTTAACTGATCTGGCAATTATGGGACAACCTCCTGAAGGGTTAGATATCATCTCTGAATCTTTTATGGAAAATCCACTGGTCATCATTGCGCCGCCTAATCATCCCCTGTGTGATAAGCAGCAAATTCCTGTAAAACGCCTTGAACAGGAAATTTTTCTGGTACGTGAGCCGGGGTCTGGAACACGCAGTGCGATGGAGCGGTTTTTTGCAGAACAGCAGATCAAAATCCACAGAGGGATGGAGGCGGATACTACTGAAGCAATTAAACAAGCCGTTCAAGCAGGCATGGGGTTGGGTATCATGTCACAACATACAATCGAATTGGAGTTGGAGGCAAACCGACTCAAAGTGCTGGATGTACAAGGGTTTCCAATTATGCGTTATTGGTATATCGTCCATCGTAAAAATAAGCGTTTTTCAAATGTAGCGAAGACATTCAAAGATTTTTTGCTGAAAGAAGCATCAGGTTTAATGCCCTGAAAGAACTACAAAGGATAAGCTACACTTGGCAAGCATTTAAAATTACTTGCTTAAGAGTGGTGAGTTTACCATGAAAAAAATGTTCAGCTCCTGGAATGACGATCACTGGAATTGTTTGCGGTGTGGCCCACTTAAGAATAGAGCGCAGAGGAACAATATCATCCTGGTCGCCATGTACGATGAGTACGCTATCGGCATGGTTGTTGACAGCGGGCGCATTCAGGCGATCAACAGAAGGTGCAATGAGCACCAGTTTGTGGGGGTTAAGTTGTTGGGCGGCGTAGGTTTGTATCGCTCCACCGAAGGAAAAACCCGCGAGTAATAATGGTAATGGATAGGGGGCAATGTCATATTGATGACGGATAGCTTGAGCGACCGCCAGCACATCTTCCACTTCGCCAATACCTTCGGCATAATTTCCTTCGCTCGCACCCACTCCTCTAAAATTGAATTTAACGGTGATATAACCTGATTCAATCAATGCCTTAGAGAGAATATATACGACTTTATTATCCATATTGCCATGGTAAAGCGGGTGTGGATGAGCAATGATGGCAATTCCGCAAGGTTCAGAAGCTGGAACTAAGACCATCGTTTCCAACTTGCCAACCGGGCCGTTAACAAATAACTTATGTTCAATCGATGTTTTCAAATCTATCTATACTCAGCGCGGTAACAATTGCGGATTTTAAAGGTATTGAAGGCCTTAAATTATAAGAGTTTTTCGCATTTCTATTTTCCGCATCTGTGGCCGCGCGGAGTATATCTGATGAAAGTAGATGCGGCAAAATTCATATTCTTAGACGTTCAACAATACGGCCGTTGATCAAATGCTCATTAATAATCTCATCAATATCTTCCTCGTCAATATAGGTGTACCAGATATCTTCCGGGTAGATCACAATGACAGGTCCTTCGTTACAACGATCAAGGCAGCCAGCGTTGTTAATGCGGATTTTTCCTTTACCACTCAAGTTAAGTGCACTAATACGATCTTTCGCATAATCACGCATTGCTTGGGCGTTATGATCATTACAGCAGGCTTCACCGGCTTTGCGTTGATTGACGCAGAAAAAAACATGTTTATGATAATAAGTCATCGGAGCAATCTCAATTTGATTTCAATTCAAAACTGGCTATGCTGCCATCTCTGTTTGTAATTCAATATTTGAGGCATTATTGGAATTGCTTTACCAAGATAAAGGATTGATCAGAGCTGACGTAGGCTAACATAATTAATCGTATTATACGATTAATTAGCAAAGCACTAAATTACATGGCTACAACTTCAAGAAGCACTATAACCTTATCATTCAAAAATAGGAGTTAGCAAATGTAATTTTTTATTTTAAAGATAGAACTGTGTGAATACCAGGGTAGCAAGCAGGGCCGCAAGCAATACGGCTACTAGGGCGAGCAAGCGGCTTTGTTTTTTTTCTTGCGCGACCAGTTCAGTGAGCCTATCTTCCATTATTTGAGCACGTTCTCGGCCTAGCTGATAGTGTATCAAGCGTGGAATTTCTGGCAGCATCTTCGCCCAATTAGGCGCTTCTTTTTGAATATGGCTTTCCAAGCCTCGCCAACCTACTTGCTCCGACATCCAGCTTTCCAAAAATGGTTTCGCTGTTTTCCATAAATCAAGATCGGGATCAAGATCACGCCCAAGTCCTTCAATATTGAGCAGGGTTTTTTGTAATAAGACAAGTTGAGGTTGAATTTCTACATTAAA
Source organism: Nitrosomonas communis (assembly GCF_001007935.1). Taxonomy (NCBI): domain Bacteria; kingdom Pseudomonadati; phylum Pseudomonadota; class Betaproteobacteria; order Nitrosomonadales; family Nitrosomonadaceae; genus Nitrosomonas; species Nitrosomonas communis. The sequence continues at coordinate 2,941,411 of NZ_CP011451.1, read as the reverse complement.
TTGACGTGAAACCTGAAACAATCGTAATAAAACACGTCCAAAAGAGATTTCCTTCAGCGGTTTATCAAAAATGGGTTCACAAACAGCGCGAATACTCGCCTCAAAATCGTTAACCCGTGTATTTCTTGGTGCCCAGCCAGCTTCGACATGCGCTTGTGCTATACGTCTGTAGTCACGACGGAAGAAGCCTAGAAAGTTTTGTGCCAGATAATTTTTATCCTCATCGCTGAGCGTTCCCATAATGCCAAAATCTATTGCAATATAGCGTCCATCCAATCCAACAAAAATATTACCTGGATGCATGTCGGCATGAAAATAACCATCCCGAAATACCTGAGTAAAAAAAATTTCAACACCAACACGTGCTAGCTGGGGGATATCTATACTATGCTTACGGAGGATGTCGACATGGCTAATAGGAATACCCTGCACGCGTTCCATAACCATGACTTCTGAATGGCAATAATCCCAATAAACTTCTGGCACGAATAATAAGGAAGAATCTAAGAAATTGCGTCGCAATTGGCTGCAGTTGGATGCTTCGCGAATGAGATCAAGCTCATCTGCTAAATGACGTGCAAATTCTACTACTACCTGACGTAACTTTAAGCGTTTACCATCTGGCCAGATAGCTTCAAGTAACCATGCACCTGTTTCCATCAAGGCAATATCGTGCGAAATAACAGGCGCAATATCGGGGCGTAAAACTTTAACGGCAACTTTCGTACCGTCGTATAAAGTTGCAAAATGAACTTGAGCGACTGATGCGCTGGCTATGGGTTCTTTCTGGAATTTAGAAAATACTTGATCGATGGGTTTTTCATAAACGCTTTCTAAAGTGGTAATGGCTAAATCTGAAGGAAACGGAGGGACTTGATCCTGAAGTTTTGCCAGTTCATCAGCGAAATCCTGAGCTAATAAATCCCGACGAGTCGAGAGCATTTGGCCAAATTTGATAAAAATAGGCCCTAATTTTTCCAGCGCCAGACGTAAACGCACCGCGCGGGGTAATTTGAGACGTGCTCTGAAAGGTATTAACGTGAAGACTGGTCTCAATAATCGCAAACGAGGATGGCTAAGTAAAATGTCATCTAAGCCAAAACGAAATCCGATTAGAATAATTTTTAAGAAGCGAAAAATAAGCATTTATTCTTATGGCTGACAAAGAACCTGAATAATAGGTCGATTAGATGACCAATTATTATTCACTCTTTTCCGAGTCGCTTTATTACTCCTTATTTATAAAGAAATATTTTTTTCTGCTTTGATGGGTAATAAACTAATTAAACGATAAATTCGTTTTTCCAAGTGTGTCACGTGATCTTGTAATGAGTTTAATTCAGTAGTAAAGCGATCCATGTGAAATTGGTTGGGTAAAATAGATTTTTCTTCTGTAAGATATTCGGTCAGCACTTGAGGTAGATTAAGCATGCTTTCTGATTGCCAATGAATTAAATTTTTCCCGGTTTCAACCAAGCGGTGAGCAAGCACATCGCCAAAAATGACGCTTATATCTTGCTCGATATCCCAATGCAGATTTTTGGCAGTGGATAGTAATTCATTCGCAAATAAGGTATCTCCCGTAATCTTGATTTCATGAAAAACGCTTTCATCGTGAGAAATCAGACGAGGTAGCAAGCTTGGCGCGACACTAAGGGTAGTGTCTGTACTGGTACCAGCCGGCGGGGCTATGGCTAATTTACCATCAGTTTGTATCACTATGTTCACATCAATGAGTGGGAAAATGGAAAGATGGAAAGATTTACCTGCGAAAGATTGTAGACGCCTGCATGCCCATGATTCTCCGTCTAATACATGATTAAAAGCAGCAATGGCAATAGATGGTAACATAAGTAATTGAATAATTATAACTTGCTAGTCATGCTGCGCAAGTGATGAGGTTATTTTTAAGCTAAGAGCTTGCTTATCTTATCGTAGAACTTATTGTGATAACGTAATTTCGAATTAATTTTATCCAAAATGGTTAAAGCACGTATTAGTGGATATTGTTTCAGGATTGATTTGAATTATTACTATAATTACTAAGCTCTGTGCCATTATATGGATCTAACCGGCTACTTCCCAATCTGTTGATGATGACTTCAGAAATGGTCATATCATCATGTTTTGCTAATTCGGAAAGAATTTGCCATGCTGTATGCGTTATACTAATAACTTTGAGTGGTGATCTATGCTTTTGACTTTCAATGCGATTCCTTTCAATACAAATCACATTTATTAGCTGTACCCACTGGGTTTCATTCAACCATTTTTGGCACCATTTATTAAGTGTTATAGAATCGTGTTTCGCATCTCGATATTCACGCTCAGCACTTAGGCGTTGAGTATCATCTACAGTTAACCAATATGATTTACTCGCTATCTGATCATCAATAAAGTTTACCGCAGTATTTTTATCCTGTTGCCTGATGATATATTTCTGATCGGCCATGTTTTTTGTTATGAGTTAGTATCAACATGATGAAAGTCCTTATTGGCATATTACAAGCCAACATAACGATTTCGCAAGTGATTTTTTATTTGAATTTATAGTAAGGAGATAGTGTTCTTTTTAAGAAATGTGTAAAATTAAAATTAGTTTCGATTATTTTCATTTTAAGTAAGATCGGGTAATTCAGTGGCTCTTTTCGTTCAAAAATATGGTGGGACATCGGTTGGTAGTACCGAGCGTATCAAAAATGTAGCCCGACGTGTTGCTAAATACTATGCTCAGGGTCACGAATTAGTGGTAGTGGTCTCTGCTATGAGCGGAGAAACTAATCGCCTAATCACATTAGCTAAAGAAATTCAAACTAATCCTGATCCTCGTGAATTAGATGTAATGGTTTCTACTGGTGAACAAGTTACCGTTGCATTATTAGCGATGGCATTGAAAGAGCTTAATGTTAAAGCCAAGAGTTATACAGGCGCACAAGTTAGAATATTAACTGATAACGCATACACCAAAGCACGAATTCTAAAAATAGATGAAGACAGAATTCGATCTGATCTTAAAGCGGGATACGTTGTGGTAGTTGCCGGTTTTCAAGGCATTGATGAAGCTAATAATATAACTACGCTAGGGCGAGGGGGGTCGGATACTACTGGCGTGGCGCTTGCAGCAGCGCTTAAAGCTGATGAATGCCAAATATACACAGATGTTAATGGTATTTATACAACCGATCCTCGTATCGTACCAGAAGCAAGAAGATTAAAAACAATTACCTTTGAAGAGATGCTCGAAATGGCCAGTCTCGGTTCTAAGGTATTACAAATACGTGCAGTTGAATTTGCCGGCAAATACAAAGTTAAGCTCAGAGTGCTTTCTAGCTTTGAAGAAGAAGGAGAAGGCACACTGATTACTTTTGAGGAAAATCATAATATTATGGAACAGGCTGTAATTTCAGGCATTGCTTTTAATCGCGATGAAGCAAAAATAACCATACTGGGTGCACCAGATCATCCGGGTGTTGCTTACCAAATTCTTGGTCCTGTTGCTGATGCCAATATTGGCGTGGATATGATTATTCAGAATGTAAGCCACGACGGAACTACTGATTTCTCCTTTACTGTTAATCGTAGCGAATTTACCAATACAATGGGTATATTGAAGGATAAGATTTTGCCTCATATTGGTGCACGAGATATCATTGGTGGTGATAAAATTGCTAAAGTCTCAGTAGTAGGTGTGGGCATGCGTTCGCATGCGGGTATTGCTAGTAAGATGTTTCGTGTCTTGGCTGAGGAAGGAATTAATATTCAGATGATTTCAACTTCAGAAATTAAGATATCAGTAGTAGTGGACGAGAAATATATGGAACTTGCAGTCAGGGTTCTGCATAAGGCTTTTGATCTAGATCGGGCCCAATAAAGCTGCAAAAAATCATAAAAAATTTGACCTGACATTTTTAACCCGTTATCCTTGCGGCTCTCAAGGAGAGATGGCCGAGTGGTCGAAGGCGCTCCCCTGCTAAGGGAGTATAGGCTCAAAAAGCTTATCGAGGGTTCGAATCCCTCTCTCTCCGCCACTTGCCTAGATAAGTGGCTGATTATAGATTGAATTTAATCTATTAAATATTTCTACCGTACTTACTACCGTACTGCCATACAAAACCTAACTACATATCACCTATAAAAGCTCTGGATTTGAGCTGGCAGCTTCAGAAATTAATCTGAATGGGATCTAACATTGACTGGTAAGAATTCGATCTGTTGTAGTCAGCCGTATTAATCTAGTCTAAAGCCAGCTTACAGCAGTAAACCAACCCTCGGCTTCAGTAATTATCTGCATTACGCTGAAAACAATTTTGTCATCAAACTCCCTTCTGAAAACTGAATACCATTCGCTGACGACCATGACTATCACGGCTATTGCGGCGGGAATGTCTCTTGCTTTGCTCGGAGGCACCTGATGAATAACATCGAGATTGGCAGTATTGTTTTAGTTCACTAACTGCCTGGAGGTTTTCTCCATGATGATCGAAGTTATTTGAGAGAGAAGTGACTGGCGAGCGCATCCGTGACAAGATCGCCGCCAGTAAACGCAAGGGCATGTGGATGGGTGGCATTCTACCACTCGGCTACGATGTGGAAAATCGTCGACTGGTACCTAACGAGCGCGAAGCCAAGATTATTCGGCATATCTTCCAGCGTTTTGCTGAACTCGGTTCCAGTACAACCTTGGTTAAAGAACTGAAGAACAGTACGTGGCCAGCAATCTTGCTGAGCGGGCACAGGAAGTCGTAGGCAGAATTTCTGCCGATATCCTGGCTCGAACAGTAGCTTTCCTGCTGCTCAAAGATTCTAAATCCAGCTACGCGATTGAAGGGGAAGCGCCGCCACAAAAAATCTTGGGTAACTCAGGATGCCAAAGTCCGTCAGAGTAGACTGATCGATAAGAGTTTAATATACAAAATACTCAACAATCGCACTTACTTGGGGGAATTGCGACATAAGGAGCAGTGGTATCAGGCCGAGCATCAACCTCTCATCGACCGTGAGCTGTGGGATAAGGTGCACGCCATCTTTGCTACCAATAGTCGAGTTCGCGGCAACGATACACGATCAAAGGTGCCGTATCTGCTCAAAGGGATCGTGTTTGGCAATGATGGGCGAGCTTTGTCCCCATGGCACACGACCAAAAAGAATGGGCGCCGCTACCGTTACTACATTCCGCAGCATGATACTAAGGAGCATGCGGGTGCATCAGGATTGCCGCGTCTGCCAGCCGCAGAGCTGGAATCAGCAGTGCTTGACCAGTTGCGAGCAATACTGCGAGCACCAGATCTGCTAAGTGAAGTGATACCCCAGGCGATCAAGCTTGACCCAACATTGGAAGAGGCAAAAGTGACTGTGGCGATGACGCGGCTCGATGCGATTTGGGAGCAGCTGTTTCCGGCGGAGCAGGCGCGTATCGTAAAGCTTCTGGTTGAAAAGGTGATCGTATCACCCAACGATCTAGAAGTACGGCTTCGTGCCAACGGTATAGAGCGGCTGGTGCTGGAAATGAGTCCGAAGTCAATTGAGCAGGAAAAGGAGGCAATGGTATGAGTGATATCAGAATCCACAAAACAGGCGAGCCGGACATTCTCCAGGCAAGTGATGGCAGACTGACCCTGTCGATACCAATTCAGATCAAACGTCGAAGTGGACGCAAGCTGGTCACGTTGCCCAACGGCGAAACTGCAAAGGCTCGACCTCGGGACCACACGGTGGTGACAACACTGCAATTGGCCCTGGCTAGAGGCCACCGTTGGCATACCATGCTGGAATCGGGTGAAGTCAAATCTTTGAGGGAAATTGCTGCCCGGGAAGGGGTAGATAGCAGCTACGTCAGTCGCATGGTCAATTTAACTACGCTTGCGCCGGATATTGTCGCTGCGATTCTGGATGATACTTTGCCAGATAATATTATCTTGTTCGATCTGACGGTTGATCCGCCGGTATTGTGGGATAAACAGTGGGAAAGGATCAAATAAGCATCAGGTATAGGAGTTTTTGCTGTTTTTTCTAGAATAGTAGTCGAGTCATTTCTACTTTCATCAAAAATAGTTTCGTTTGGACGTTCAAGAGTGAGTTTGACTCTCCATCTGGTTGTACGTATATTTCACTTTATTAGTAAGGCATTTCATTTTCCAATCACCTGGCTCTTGGAGTTTAGCAAGCGTTTTGGCGCTACTGCAGGCAATATGGTCATTAACGCCGTTTCAACGCGCAATCTGTACAGACCATGGAGCCCAATAATCCTAAACTAATAGATAGAGTTTAAGGGAGGAATCATGAACGCAGAGAAGCAGAGTCCGCTGCCAGCACCCAATGAGTTACATGCCACCGACCAACCTGTCAGGCACATCAGTAATGAGACAGCAAAGAAGCTGGAGGAGGGCACCGCCCTATGCCTATCCGGCGGGGGCTACCGGGCGATGCTGTTTCACATTGGAGTGCTCTGGCGACTCAACGAGGTGGGTATACTTGCCAAGCTGAACAGGGTTTCCAGTGTTTCCGGCGGGTCTATTACCGCAGGGGTACTCGCGATGAACTGGCAGCACCTGACCTTTAACCAGAACGGGGTAGCCGAGATGTTTGTGCCGCAGGTGGTGGACCCCCTTCGAGCAATGGCAAGGGAGAGCATCGACTTGACCTCCGTACTCGCTGGCATTGGACTCCCATTTACGTCGATCTCGGACCGTGCCATTAAAGCCTACCGCAAGCATTTATTTGCGAAAACGACTCTCCAGGACTTACCGGATGAACCCACATTCGTGATCAATGCAACCAACCTCGAGTCGGGCGTACTCATGCGGTTCAGCAAACGATACCTCGCTGATTACAGGGTGGGCCGGATCAATCATCCTGATCTCTCGCTAGCTGTTGCGGGTGCTGCTTCCTCGGCGTTTCCACCGTTTCTGTCTCCCTGCACCATCGACCTGCACCACGAGAAGTGGGTCACTGACCAGGGTAATGATTTGGCCGAAGATGACTTCCGCGATGAGATTCAACTCAGCGATGGAGGGGTGTATGACAATTTAGGGCTGGAAACCGCCTGGAAACGTTATTCCACCATCCTGGTCAGTGATGCGGGCAGTCATCTGGGAGCCGACTCAACTCCACCGACTGACTGGGCACGACACACGCTGCGCGTCCTCGACGTCATTGACAACCAGATTCGTTCCCTGCGCAAGCGCCAAGTCATCGATTCATTCAAGAACGGCAGCCGCAGTGGGATGTACGTCGGCATTCGAAGCAACATCCATGACTATCCGGTAGCCAGTCCCATCCCTGTGGACCTCGACCTAACCCGTAAACTTGCAGCGATACCGACACGACTGGATGAAATGGACGATGATCTCCAAGAGCGCTTGATCAACTGGGGTTACGCTATGTGTGACACCGGGCTTCGTTCACACGTGATTCCGGGCGAGCAGCCTGGGCGTCTTCCTTATCCAAAACGACCGCTGGATAGGGAACAGCCGTGAAGCCAGATAGCATGGCCACTCTTGGCCCGAATCGGCCGATAGTGGCCTGCCCGAACGCCGGATGGTTTCGTCCATTTAAAGCCTTGCGCTCTTCCAAGATAATCGAGGTCACTCTATTTTGAATTTTGAGCGTTAGGGTTTTATTCATTTTTTTTTGATTCTTAGCTTACTTGCTTCCTGACTGACCTAGGGTCTGTTGACGTCTTAAAGTAAATATTTCATAAATAAAAGCAAGCTCGTAATATTGGAACACTTGAAGATTCTGTTCCCAGAGGCTATTGATAACAAGAGCAATTTGTGCATGACGATAAAAGGTGTGCTATACCGTATGCAGGTAATAGTGTGATGGCTCTTATGTCAACTCACGTTATTTAACAAGACGCCTAAGTGATGAAGATGTGGTGTTATGAACTAACTATGCATCCATTTCACCAAGATGAAAGGGAAAATCGCAGTATGCTTACAGAACAGCAAATCATCGCTAGTGAACGCCAGGAACTAATGAAATTGCTGGCTAAAGTTCCATTGCGGTCAGTTGATGAGAACGTACTCATTGCGTCGTGGAATATCGCACAGTTTTCCGACAAGAAAAAAAAGCGCGCCCTGCAATATATCGCTGACATCTGTGAACGCTTCAATATCGTAGCTATTCAAGAGGTAAAGTCTAATCTACGTGGACTGGCAAAGTTACAGGAGCTTCTACCTGGCAATTACAAGATGTCTCGTGTCTGACCCTACCGGGAACAACAAGCGAATGGCATTTCTCTACGATAAGCGAACTGTAATCAGTACCGGGTTGGTCTGTGAAATAGCCTTCAATGGAACAATCACCAATCCAAATGTATTTCAGTTTCAACGATCACCCTATTGCGCATCTTTCCGCGCCGGACGATTTGATTTCACACTTGTTTCTGTCCACATCGCTGAAGGATCGCGTCATAGAGAGATTGGTGTCAATCTACGGGAACAGGAAATAAAGGAGCTAGTTAAATTCATTAAACGCGAGGCTAGGCGTGCGCAGGACACAGTATTTGATCCTGATTTCTTTTTGGTGGGCGATTTTAACATTCAAATTGATGGTGATCGTTTCTTTCAGGCACTCACCGGTGGAGATGCGCCTCACTTTAAGATGCCAGACGATATGAACAGCCTGGGAACCAATTTTGATCAAACGAAGACCTTCGACAAAATTGCCTGGATACCGAGTGACGAGTTTGAGTTCACCGGTAAGTTTGGCGTAATTCCTTTCGGTAAGGTGCTCTATCAGGAGGCTGGACAACCAAAAAATGCAGCACGCAAAGAAATTAGCGATCACCTGCCGCTTTGGGCCGAGTTTCGCGTTACGGAACTGAAAGACGAGTTGGATCAAATCATCAATCAGCGGTGATAGCGTGATGGCGATGATCCTATTTATCTTCTTATTTTTCGCCATTCCCAAGGTGGGACTTGCTGAGCTTCCGGTAGACTCCATAGCCCAGATTTATTCTGTCTAGCCTGTTTTTCCAAAGTGTAGAGATTCTGATCACTGGCATATTTCCGGTATACCCAGGCAGCGCCAATCCTAACCATTTCTGCGTTCACATCGATGTCACCTTCATAGACGCGTCCAACTGTACGTCCATAGCGGTCGATATCCCGTACTTTGACCCATACAGTCTTGCCGTAAACAAGCTGAGATAATGCCTGCTTTGCACGCGTTCCATAAGGTTGAGCTGATTCGGGCGTATCGATCTCAGCGAGTCGTACTTTGATTTGCTGTTTTCGGTTATCGATGATCGTGAGTGTATCTCCATCTGATACACCTACGACTCGCCCAATATGCTCCTGGGCCGCTGCAAATAGCAACAGGAACGCAAGGTAAAGTAATAGCAAGAATAAATTTTTCTTGGAATTTATGAGCCTCACTAGATCTTCCTATTAAAAGCGTGAGTTCAGGATAAGGAAAATAGCAAAAGGAATTTGAATTTCTTATGATAATTGGATTTTGGTAAAGAGTTTCATCATTATGCGTGAGAAGAAACCCTCACTAAATAACAGATTCTCTCAAGCTCTTCTAACCGCATAAAATAATGCTTATGTGCTTATGTGCTTATGTGCTTATGTGCTTATGTCGAACTCACGTTATTATTAAAAAGGGTGTTACTTTTCCTATACACGATCGCCAGTTCACTATTGTCCCAATGGGCAGGACATAAAACACTTCACCGCTCTTTGCATGAATTACAGCATTACGCGGCTATATAGGTTCATCATAAATCGTCACGCTAGCTGCTTCCATGCACGCTGAATAAAAATTCATGCAGGGGATACTGCAAAGTCTAGCGGCCTATCATTTTACAAAACTTCCTATTCTTGTTTTCCACACACTTTCTTTAGATTAAATTAAGGTTTTTGCTTATTTTAATTTTCATTAAAAAAGTATATAACTTTTAATGTGACTTAAATTAATTTTGGAATCAGGCTCTTAGCTCTCCTAGCTCAATCTAAGCTTTTAAACTTAAAAAAGCTAAAGACTAATTCAGACTGATCCTGTTCTCACTAAACAGTTACACCGTTTATGAAAAACCATTTGAAAAATACTGCCATACGACGGGTTATGGTAGGTACCGACCGTTCCGAAAGCGCGGATCAGGCTGTCCGCTGGGCAGCTGAGTTGGCCGATCGCTACGACGCAGAGCTATTCGTGGTAGAGGTGGTGGTGCCGCAGTATCCACATGCTACAGAATTCGGACAAGTCGAACGCACACGCGCAGCTTTGGCCAATGATAACTTGGTACAGTTCACTCGACAGGTCGCGGGAGAGCGGGGTCATGCTATGACCTTTATTGATGTCGATCCCGCATTAGCGATTGTTCGCGCTGCTGCGCAAGAGGCAATTGATGTGCTGGTAGTCGGCAATCTTGGCATGGCAGGACGTAAGGAGTTTTTACTCGGCAACGTACCGAACCGCATCAGTCACAATGCTCACTGCACCGTGGTTATCGTGAACACCTTTCCACCGGCCGATGCGTCTGTCCCGAACTCGGTGCGAGCGCGCCTATCTAAGGTTGAAGTTCCGCCTTTCGAGCCTCGACTGGTAGCGCGTGTAACGCATATCGCAGCTGTTATGGCGAAACATGGCCTCACGGAGCTGTTCGGCCAATCTAACGAACCGGATATGTCCATCCGCCGGCGGCAAGCCAAGCGTTTGCGCGCCGCCTTGGAAGAGCTGGGTCCGATATTCTCGAAACTCGGGCAAGTGTTGTCAACCCGTCCGGATCTCCTTCCGGTAGAGTATATTGAGGAACTTGCATTGTTGCAGAGCCATGTACCGCCCATGGCTGAGAGTGAAGTCGTACAGGTTGCAGAGCGTGAACTGGGCGTCCCATGGGAGGATGTTTTCAAGTCGATTGACCCGAAGCCCCTCGCCGCTGGCACAATCGCTCAGGTTCACCGTGCGATACTTGAAAGTGGTGATCGGGTCGTAGTCAAGGTTCAGCGCCCCAACTCTCGTGATGATATCGAGCAGGATCTCGCCCTACTCGAGGTGTTTGCGGAGAAAGTTGGAAAGCGTCCTGCGCTCAACCAGGTGATCGATATGGAGGCCGTGTTCAAACACCTCTCCACCTCGCTCCATCGTGAGCTCGACTTCCTTCAGGAGATTGGCAACATCGAGCGGATGCAGGCGGTACTTGCAGACTATGATCGCCTTGCTGTACCCAGCGTATATCGGGATCTATCTACGTCCCGATTAATAGTAATGGAAGAAATCCAAGGCATACCGATCAAGCAGGCGCCAGCTGGTCCAGAACGCATTCAGGCCGCTCGTCAACTGTTGGAGAGCTACTACAAACAGATCATAGTCGATGGCTTCTTTCATGCCGATCCCCACCCAGGCAATCTGATGTGGTGGAAAGACCGCATCTATTTTCTCGATTTCGGAATGGTCGGCGCGGTAGGAGCCGACCTCCGTGAGCATCTCCTGTTAATGTTGATGGCTCTGTGGCAGGAAGATGCCGAATTTCTTACTGATGTCACATTGATGATGACAAGTGCCGTCAATAGCAGCGATCTCGATGTGGCCCGATTCCAGAGTGAGATCGGTGAAGTAATGGCAAAATATCGCGCTGCCTCGCTTGCCGAGATGCAGATCGGTCCACTTATGCAAGAAATGAGCGCGGTCTCGTTAAGGCACGGGGTACCGCTACCGCATTCGCTCGCGCTCGCCACCAAGGCACTCGCGCAGGTACAGCTAGCTACTGCCGAGCTCGATCCAGCACTCGATCCTTACGACGTGGCAGGCAAGTACTTGACGCGCCTGATGATCAAACGCATGGGTGTCGCGCTCAACCCAAAGACATTGTTGTTTCAATCGCAGAAATTTAAATTACGGGCCTTGCGCATAGTCGAGGCGATCGAGCACCTCGTTGGTGTCCGACCTGGCGGTTCAAAGCTTGTGGTGAACTTCCGAGCCAATTCACTGGAGGATATAGTGCGTCACACGGGACGACGGCTGATGCTCGGCCTAATCGCAGCGGCAAGTGTCCTATCCAGCGGACTCACGGCCACATCGGCGGTTGTTGCCGAGTGGATACCGATAACATTCGGGGTTGTCGCAAGTCTGCTGACCCTTGGTATAATTATTGATCTAATGCGGGGACGTTGAAGATAAAATGGTGTACGATGCTGAGATGTTCAGTGCCGAAGATTTTATGCCGCTGCGCTTGGTCGAGCGCAACGCGGCTCACTCGATCAGGTATGTTAAGAACAACATTACCATGCCTCCCAGTCGCCGTTCCTTTTTTCGAGTGAAAGGCCCTTTAGGCATCTTATTTGTGGAATCGCCATTCACCATCGGTCTATTAATGATTGAAGGATTACGATCCATAACGATTAACTGCCTACGCTTAATGCAATTACTCCTACCCATGACGGGGCGGAATATCGACCATCGGCGTTGTCCAAGATGAATGGTCGTGTATCAGCATGGCTGGATAGCCTTGGTCTCGGTATATATGGCGAGTCGTTTGAGCACAATGCGATCACTTGGGATGTTCTACACGAGCTGAATGAGGGCGATCTGGAGGCGCTGGGCGTTTTACTAGGACATCGGAAAAAAATCTTGCGCGCGATCGCTCAATTGTCACAGAGCGCTGAAGTTGTGAGTCCTGAGTCTAAACGCCAGTGGCGTCCCTCCGGAAGAGCAAGCATTACTTCCCGAACAAGATCAAGCAGGACGTCGCCAGTTGACAGTGATGTTTTGTGATCTTGTGGATTCGACAGCACTGTCTTGCCGGTTGGATCCTGAAGATCTCCAGGATGTGATCCGGCGGTTTTTAGATGCCTGTAGCCAAGAGATTGGCCGGTTGAATGGTTATATCGCAAAATACATGGGGGATGGGATGTTGGTCTATTTTGGGTACCCCCATGCCCACGAAAATGATGCGGAACGAGCGGTTCATGCCGGACTGGCTATTCTAGATACAGTGAGGTCCCTTAATCTAGATAATCCTCATTCAGAGACTGCCATTGCAGTACGCATCGGGATCGCGACGGGTCACGTCATCGTCGGTGAAGTTATGGGAAATGACATCGCCAAGGAACGATCCGTATTCGGCGAGCCCCCGAATCTGGCTGCCCGCCTCCAAGACCTTGCACAACCCAATCAACTGATCATCGACACGGTGACGAAACGTCTTGTCGAACATGAGTTCGAGTTTGGCGATCATGGCACCTTGTCGCTGAAAGGGTTCGACACCTTCATTCAAACCTGGCAGGTGCTGAGTCTCAGGCTATTGCCGGCCAGCCGGTTCGAAGCCTCTCGAGCCGGCCACTTTACCAATTTCATCGGCAGAGAACAGGAGCTCGCACTTTTATTAGGTCGCTGGCGCGAAGCCGTCGAGGGCGAAGGACAGGTCGTGCTCCTCTGTGGTGAGGCCGGCATTGGCAAATCGCGAATTGCCAATAGCCTGTGTAACCGTCTCGCCGATATACAATACAAGGCAATTTACTTTCAATGCTCATCGTACCATACCAATACGGCGCTCTATCCAGTGACTAATTTCCTGCGGCATGAAGCGGGAGTCGCAAGTCAGGACAGTGCTCATGCACAACTGGAAAAGCTTGATGCCTTGGCTCGCGAGAGAGGAATTAAGAACCAGGAGACAGTGTCATTATTTGCGGATCTGCTTTCGATCAAAGAACATTGCCGGTACCCGTCACTTCCAGTGTCATCCGAAAAATGCAAACACATGACACTGGAAGCGCTCGTGTATTATCTAGAACGGCTGGCCGATCGCAGCCCCGTGTTGTTCATTGTGGAAGATGCCCACTGGATCGATCCTACAACACTAGATCTCATGACGCGAATCATTAACCGCATTCGGCAGATGCGCGTGTTGTTGCTGATCACATTTCGGCCCGACTTCAAGCCGGTGTGGTCGGAATACAGTCACGTGACGTTTCTGACGCTCAGTCGGCTGCCGCGTCGGCAAAGCGCTGAACTCATTACGGCTATCATAGGAGGAAAAGCGCTTCCGCCGGAGGTGCAGCAGGCGCTTCTGGCTAAGACCGATGGCGTGCCCCTCTATATTGAAGCTTTGACGGAGAATATGCTGGAATCCGGACTGCTGACTGAGGGTAAGGATGTATTTACCTTGAAAGGTCTATTAAAGGAATTACCCATCCCGGACAGTCTCCAAGCGTTGCTCATGGAACGAGTGGATCGGCTGGGGCCGGCCAAAAATCTTGTCCAAGCCGGGGCCGCAATTGGGCGCGAATTTAGCTACGAGCTGTTGCAGGCTACAGTCGAAGTACCGGACAGCGAGTTGCAGAATGCCCTCGACCGATTCGTTGCATCCGGGCTCATACTCCAGGAGGGCGAGATTCCTCTTGCGACCTATCACTTTAAGCATGCACTCGTCCAGGAAGCTGCCTACAGCACCCTCCCCAAGAAACCCCGGCGCGCACTCCATGCGCGCATTGCCCAAACCATGGAGAGCCGGTTCCCCGAACGGGTAAACATTGAACCGGAACTCTTAGCCTATCATTATGAACAGGCGGAATTAACCGGTCAGGCCGTGGAGTTCTGGCATCGTGCGGCTTGTCGAGATGCTGAACGATCAGCCAACCTCGAAGCGCTCAATCATTTTAATCAGGCGCTAAAGTTACTCAAGGAGCTGCCGCATGGCGAGGAGCGAAACGTATTTGAGTTGGAGCTCCTACTTGCACGCGGAGTCCCCTTGCTATCTGTCAAAGGCTATGCTTCCGACGATATGGAACAAAATTACCAAAGGGCGAAAGATCTGTTACAGGAGCACAGCAGTTCCTTGCATCAGTTTCTAGCCATGCGGGGATTATGGGCATTTCATCTGGTAAGAGGTCACCTCGCCAATGCGTGCGGCCTAGCTGAAAATCTCCACGCGCTGGCTCAACGTGAGCAAAGCGCGGATCTGCTGATTGAAGCTCATCTTGATTTGGGTGTGACCTATTTCTTTCTTGGCCGATTTGACGAAGCCAGAACCCATCTGTTTGCTGCAAAATCTGTTAATGATCCGAATCAACAGCGTTCACAGGTCTTCTTCTATGGCCAAGATCCGGGAATAACCGCGAGGATTTTTCTGGCCAGAACATTGTGGATATTAGGTGAAATTGAGCATGTTGAACCGCTAGCGCTGGAAGCCCTTGGTTTGGCAAGGAAGTTAGAGCACCCATTCACCCTGGTCTTTGCCTTAATGTCCCTCTCTTGGATTTATTCCACTCTCCATAACGCTGAGAGAACGGGGGAGCTCACCAGGGAAGCCATTGCAGTTTCCACACAACATTCCTTTGAATTGGGATTGGCGTGGGCGACGTCCTTTCAAGGCTGGGTGTTGGCGGAAAATGGACATAAAGAAGGGCTCGGCCAATTACTCAACGGGCTGTCCGCTACTCAGGCCACAGGGGCAAGTACCAATAATACCTTTACCTTGTCTCTGCTGGCAGACATATATTTACGAGAACAACGTATTGACGAGGGCTTGGCCACAATAGAGGAAGCACTGACGCTTGCTGTCACTGGGGGAGAACTGTTTTGGCACGCGGAACTAATTCGACTAAAAGGCGAACTGCTGCTCGAACAATCCGATCACTCAGTACAAGCAGCGGAAGAGTGTTTTTATGAAGCGCTGAAGATTGCGCAGAATCAGCATGCAGCAATGCTTGAACTTCGAGCCGCCACGAGCATGGCTAAGCTATGGAGGAAACTCAACAAATTGGATGATGCCAAACACATCTTGAATGCTTTGTACCCCCGATTCAAAGAATGCATCGACAACCTCGACTTGATTGAAGCGAAAACAGTCCTTGAACAGCTCGGTACGTGAAATCGCTGTTGCTGTAATCTGCCTTACTGAGACAAGTCAACATCTTATTTGAGGCGGTCAATACTGTGTGTATCAGTGGAGTGCATTTGCTCAAGCAGGTGCTTGAAATCGACATTGAGCAAAACCAGCAGACTAACTGAACCATGAAAATCATTGCCGCGATTCTAAAAAAACAGCAATCATTAAAATCCTAAACCATCTCAGCTTGTCTATCCAGGCACTTCCACGGTCACCTGAGAAGTTCCAGGTTCTTTTTGAGCCCAGCTGATCCGAATGAAGGGCAAAAATGCTTCTAACTACTCGGCTTTTATTGAACAGTTAAGCAAAAAGTGATAATAGAACCAAAAGGACAAGTCAACCCAAGATTTACACAATTACTTATTGAAAGCAACTTGGTATTTAAAGATATTTAAGCATATTCTCTTTTTACAAGACTTGCGAAACGGTTCGCCTGGTTCCCGACAACTTCCAATAAATGGCTTGGTGAATCTTTATCAAAGCGTTCAATATTTTTCATGCCATCAACAATACTGCAGGTACCAGAAGGAATAAAACCGAGGCTCAAGTAATTTGTAAGCACAAATCTGGTGATATTTTTGAATTCTGCTAAGGCCGGTTCTCGGCCGTACATTTTGGCTTCTTCCATGAGTTTGAAGCTATCGACGACAAAGTCCTTGTAAGGCCCAAAGACATGAGAAAGGTCAGCTGTGCGCACAGCTTCAGCTGTGTTACTAAGTTCTTCTTCCACATCTTCTGGTAGCTGCTCGCCCATCTTTGTAAACATTATGCATGTTTGAACACCTCGAATAAATGATTCCTCAAACCCGTAATTTTGCAAGAGAACACTCATTATATGGGCTGAATATCTCTCTTTACTGCCATACTTTTCCCAAATATCTGGTTTTATGAGGTCATGTGGAAAACCAGCATCATGGCCCATATAAGCAACCTTGGCCATTAAAGAGTTAATAGGGTTGCCTTTGGCCTTTTCCTGCTTACAAAGGTTGCCAATAAAACCGAGACCTTGCTCAATATGCTCATCCCAGTTGTGATAGGGTAAACGCGGCTTATAAAATGGCTTTAAATCACTGGAGAGCAGCTCCAAAAAGCGAGCTTCGTCTTGAAGTTCAGCATTCACAATCTAATCAACTCCATAATATTAAATAATACTCCTATTTTTTAATTCTTAACTGAACTTTACTGAAATGCTCTGGTACTATTGCCGGAGGTACATCCTATTATCTTAATAAGCTACCTATTTAATTTAAGCTGTGCGTAGAAGGAACATTTCATATTCGATTCATCAAATATTGAGCGCACGCTGTACCAGTTCTGGCTCTCACCTTATCATAGAACTAAACCTCTTCGAAAAATTCCCCCTCATAGATATCAATAATGTTAATATTTCGGAAAGTTACGCAAACTATTATTATCTGGTAAGAATCTATCTAGACGCACGAAAGTATTATCCTCTTGATGATACGATGCTCTCTGCAGAGGCCGAAGCCAGGAATGCCTTCATCCTTTCTCTATATGGGCCTATTCTTTAACTGGTTTGTTGCAGCGCATATTTTACAAAAACATGGGAACTCAAAATTGAAAAAGAATCACATTATCTATAATTTTTGTTCTGTCTTGCTGCAAAATGTGGCTACTCTGACTAGTTAATGGTTCGAGATTAGAGTGCTTCCATTTGGCAGAGAGCCTTTTCTGTCAGATTTCCAGTTGTTCTTCACTATCGAGCTTAGCCAATTTTTTCTGAACAGTTAGAAATACCTGAGATGCATCTGTTTTAAGGCAGTCCGGTCTTGCTGATGCTTTACGATGCCATGTACGAGTGTCCTTTTACCTGAAACATACTGACGGCTAAAGGATTAGAGCTAGATGTTACGAGGGAGCTCTATAATGAGTTGGCGCGTACTATCTTAGTAAATTTATCGACAGAAGAGTCCTTAGAGAAATATTCGTTCATCGACTCCGACCCACACCCATACCTACTGCAGTTCATCTGAATATGGTTTTGCATCTACTGCACTTTCGTAAAAGATAAAGGGCTCTTCAGGTGGCCTATTTTACCGTTCAGCACCATATTTGCTTAAACATCGGGGTTGCGTATAATGAATTTTAAAAGAAGGATTTTATTTTTTCTGTGCGCTCTTCAATTGAAATTAGAGTTATGTTGAACGGAACTTCTATGAATTCGATCCCTAAAGGGTCTTTCACTCGAAAAATGGAACGGCGACTGGTAGGCATGGTAATGATGGTCATTGCCTACCTGATCGAGAAAGCCGTGTTGCGTTCGATTAAACGCAATAACACAAAATCTTCGACACTGAACAACTCTAAATCGTAGCTCATTTTGGTTTTCAACGTCCTTGCAGCAGATCGATAACCAAGACAAGAATTATTAAGCCTGCGATGGGTCAGAATGTACGATACCCACTCGGCAAAAATTGTCGACGTGGCCTTGAGTCTGCTATTAAGAATAGTCATTCATCAGTATGGCAGCATCCTTGAGTAGATGAGTGGAAAATTCATCATTGAGCGAATCGCTTAGGCGATTTCCGAAAGTAAACATCCCCATCAGGCAGGCCGAATCAGAATGTCCCATTTGGGCAAAAGCGGATTGCGCTCCCATCTGGCTTCGATCTCCCGTATAGTTTTCCTGGATAGAGCAACGCCTTTCTGGTAGAGCCTACGGCTCAATTTACCATCGGGTGGCTACCTTTCCAGGTCATGCTTTTCGCCCATGCCAGCATGGTTGCGGTATCCACCAGTTGGGCTCCATTCCAATGCTGTTCCAGAATTCCCCAACATCGTTCGATGGGATTATATTTGCTGTGGTATGGCGGATAGGACAGCAGTTGGATGATTTTTCCGGTCGTATCCGCGAACTCCACCATGCGCTTGAGGAACTGGGTGCGCACCCCGCTGCTTTCCGGGCCATTGTCCACTTTGAGTTGAATGTGTGTCATCACGGCCTGCTTTTCCCTGGGGATGGCCTGCCACCAGTCCTCCAAGCCATCCACGATGAAGTCACTGGTCTTGAAGGAGCTTGCAAACGTCAGATGCAACTGCCCACTATACTCTTGCACGATCCCAAACGGAACCTGTTTTTCCTCGCAGCCCATATCGTGATCGGCGGCCTGGGAGTCACCGCGGGTTTTTCCACCCCGGGAGTATTCCCCGATCTTTACAGTGGCCTTGCAGTCGATGCTCAGGCGCATGACCTGCCCAACTTCCACACACGCTGGGTCCGCTATGGGTTTTCCGTCCTTGTCCGTGATATTGGCAAAGATGGCATCCGTTTCCGGGAGTTTTTTTTGGGGTTTGGCCTTGACTACCTTGCGTAGGCGGTAGCTATTCCGGTTCAGCACCTGCGCCATCGTGCTGGGCGATGGTAAGCAATCCTCTGAAAAGCCTTGGGCGCGTAACCGATCCAACGCCGCCGCCACAGTCAGCCGAGTATACGATAGCGACGTACGGAAGGTCGGGCCTTGCTGACAGTGAGATTGCGCCAATGCCCATAGGGCCTGCGCCACGTCAGGGTGCTTCTCCTCCCAGGGGCGGTTTCCGCAGTACGCTGCGTGCGCCCCCAGGCAAATCACGCCCGTGCGCTGTTCATTCAACCCGAGTTCGATCGTGTCGCGATTTCAGCCAAACACCTGCTCCGCCTGGCGGGAGTTGCCCCGGCAATATTTCAACGTCATCGCCGCCTGAAAGGATCGGCGTTCCGGTCCGAGCATTTTCGAACTCGCCAGTCTCAGGTTTTCGATTTGGGACGTACTCAGGGGCGTAACAGTCGGGGCAGAGGCGGACAGCATGATCAAGCTCAGTGGTTAAATAAGTGGAAGCCCAATTCTACCTCAATGGGAATGGCCTTTCTCGGAACTCGCCTTAAATGGCTCTGCCCTGAACCCATTTTGGCTCAATATCATTAAAGTCTGGAGAATAAGATGACAGGTATTCAAGCGTATGCCTGGCATTGGCAAAGGCGGTTTTGATATCCTGCCGTTTGTGGAAGGTCGCTTTGTCCATGATAGTCACGCAGGCGGTCAGGAGCTTGGGCAAGAGGTCCGGTATAACCCATGCATGGAAGATGTCGGCGTTGATATTAGGCATGTCGAAACTGGTCAGTATGTGTCATTTTCTCACCCTAAAACGAGCTGTTTTCTCCGCCTACCAATGCCGAAAATAAACCACTTGAATAGTCCGCGCGCAATTCATTGATTATTATCATCTAAAAAATACAAACTTGCGGACTTCGCACATGCATGAGGGGTAGGGGTGGAGAGAATAATGGTGCAAAGAGAGAAAAAATGAGCGAAGTTGCCGGATTTCATGAAACCTCGAAGTCCGCAATAATCCGCGCGAACCCGCGTTATATAGCAGATCCCATATAAAATGATTTAAATTTCATAAGCGGCAAAGAGCTGCTCGATGGAACAACCTTCCTTTTTTCTGATGGCTTTGGCCTGAGCCCATTTGGGTTCAATGTCATTTAAGTCAGGGGAATAAGGCGGTAGGTATTCAAGTGTATGCCCGGCATTGGCAATGGCGGTTTGGATATCCTGCCGTTTATGAAAGGTTGCGTTGTCCATGACAATCACGCAAGCGGGCAAAAGTTTAGGCAACAGGTCCTGCGTTATCCACGCATAGAAAATGTCAGCGGTGATATTGGCGATGAACAGACTTATGGTCAGCAGCGTCTTTCCGATGAGAGCGCCAATCACATTGGTTCGACCTCGTGCATGCCAGTTTTTTACGCCATGGACGCGCTCACCCACTGGCGCATAGCCATGCGTGCGTGGCATGTCGTGCGCAAAGCCGCTTTCATCAAGGTAGACGATAACGCGGCCTGCTCGCTCATAGTCTTCAATTTTTTGCTGGAAGATACGCCGCTCTTTTTCGCTGGCTTTGGGGTGACACAGGCTTTTTTTTATAAGTCACGCCCAGACGCTTTAAAGCATGGTTAATGCCTTGCTTGCTGACACCCAACCGTTTGGCGCGCTCGTACTGATACGCGTCCGGATAATTCTTGATGTCCTGCGCCAACATTTCCATGTTGATCTTGGTGGCAGGTTTGTTGCGGGTGGTCTTGGGATCGGGAGTTTTGATCCAACGCATCACGCTGGCGACCCCTACACCAAAACGCTTGGCCACTTGCGCGATTGAGAGGTTCTCCTTCTCACGAACGGATAATACTTTACGGCGAAATAATATCGGATAGGTCATCTGTAAATTATAATCAATTTATAGGGGACATGCTATAGCATAACCAGATAATTTTGATTATAATTTAGAGATGGCATATTCATTAGATTTCCGCCGTAAAGTCCTGTCTGTCCGAAAGAAAGAAGGACTTACGATAGCCGAGGTGGCGGCCCGGTTTGATATTGGCGTGGCAAGCGTGACACGCTGGGTTAAGAACATCCATCGTAAACCTCAAGGGTTTCGCCAACGCAATCTGGCGCTCAAGAAGCTTGACATCACCTATAAAAAAAACTCTGAAGCATCCCAAAGCAGACGCAAACGCACGACGCATCTTCCAGGAGAAGATCGCCGCTTATGAAGCTGCAGGCCAGGCCATTGTCTACCTTGATGAAAGTGGCTTTGCCCATGATGCACCACGCACTCATGGCTATGCACCTGCTGGTCAGAGATGTCATGGCACGCATGACTGGCATGCGCCAGGTCGTATCAACGCGATCGGCGCGCTGATCGGAAAGCTATTGCTCACCGTCAGCCTGTTTGCACTCAATATCAATGCGGATGTGTTTCACGAATGGGCGATGCAGTACCTGTTGCCTAAATTGCCGTCACATGCCGTCGTTGTAATGGACAATGCCACTTTCCATAAGAGGCAGGATACGCAAGAGGCCATACAAAATGCTGGGCACACCCTTGAATATTTGCCCGCTTGATTTGCTTGATCTAAACCCCATCGAACATACATGAGCACAGGCCAAAGCACTGCGTAGACAACAAGGCCAGACCGTTGAGATGCTCTTCAAATCTTATACATCTTGATCAGTCTTAACTGGTTAGGCTATAGCTCTGTTACACATTGGCTGAATTGGCGCCCTCTCCTATGCTGATAGAATAGTAAGTTCCACCAAACTATCACAGCGAAGGAGAAGTCATGAAAATAAGCGAAGATAAAAGATCTATAAGTGACCTGGTCAAGTAAAACCGGACAACCCAGTTAAGCGACTTTTTTCAATTTTTCGGTTTCTATCTCATATTGATTCGGGCTTTTGTATTCCAGGTATGAGTGTAATCGATGACTGTTATAAAACATGGAAATATACTGCAGCAAATCTTGCTGTGCTGCATAGCGGGTTTGGTAATGCCGCCACTGCACTAGTTCCTGTTTAAGGCTGCCAAAGAAGCTTTCAGCCACAGCATTATCGAAACAATCACCGGTGCGGCTCATGCTACCCATAAAGCCATGTATTTCCAGAAGCCGTCGGTATTCCCTGCTGGCATATTGCGATCCGCGATCTGAATGTACCATCAATCCTGGTTGTGGCTGGCGCTGCCAGATAGCCATTCTCAATGCATCACACACCAGTCTCGCTTTCATTCTTGAGTTTATGCTCCAGCCAACTACCTTCCTGGAAAACAAATCAATGACAACAGCCAGATACAGCCAGCCTTCCTGAGTCCAAATATAGGTTATGTCGCCAACGTAGACTTGATTTGGGGCTTCAACATCGAACTGTCGATTCAGTTTGTTCTCAAACACCGGTTGTTAGTGATTGCTGTCAGTGGTCACTTTGTACTTCTTCCGGTACCTCACTTGCACACCCGCTTCTCGCATCAGACTTCGAGCTTTCCAGCGACCAACCGGATAACCCAACGCATTGAGCGCCTTTCCGATTCTGCGGCTGCCGTAGCTATGATTGCTGGAGTTCGCTATGCCTCGAACCGTTTCAACTATTTCCTCGTGATACGGGTCTGCAGAACAATTGTCAGTGCACCGGACATAATCATAGTAGGCACTACGACTCACACCCACGAGTTGGCACATCAAACCAACTGGGTAGGTCTTCTTCCTTTGGGTGATGAACGAATATTTCACTTCGTTTCTTTCGCGAAAAAGACCGTCGCTTCCTTTAGTATTTCCCTCTCCAGCTTGAGTTGCTTGATCTGCGCCTTCAACTGCCGGATCTCTTCCTGCTCCGCTGTCAGTTTCCCATTCCCCCGGAATGACTGATCAGCATCATCCGCCTGGTACTCCCTGATCCACCTCCTCAACATATTGGCATTGATTTCCAGACTTCGAGATACTTCTGATGTTGTATGGCCCTGTTCTAATACCAGGCTGATCGCATCTAATTTGTATTCCTTTGTATATTGTTTCCTCGTTACCATTTCTTCCTCCAATTAAGCTATTTTCTCTTAACTGGACTGTCCAGATCCATTAGACCAGGTCAGATCGATACACCAGAATCTGCACAGCCTTATGGATCGCGTGCCAAGCAGGAATTATCGCGGCTCGTCTATGGAAAAACGGTAAGTGTCAAAGTGCAGGATACAGATCGCTATGGATGTAAAGTCGGGCGTGTCTATACGGACGGTACTGATGTCAATGCAGAAATGGTAAGGCTTGGTGCAGCTTGGGTGTATCGAAAATATGCCCGTTATCAACGCTTCTACGCTTTGGAGAAGCAGGCTAGGCAGAATAGGGCGGGGCTATGGAGTTTACCGGAAGCCCAGCAAGTTCCGATTTGGGAATGGCGGAAAGTAGGCGATAAAATATGGAATCTAATCCCTTACATTGTAGGTGCAGGCAAAATTAAAGCGTTTTCGACTATTTTTCAGCTACGGAGTTCCAGCTTGAACTCTGAAAAGTTTCTCAATCCCCAATTGTAAATTGGCATCCTGTTCTAAAAGGATTTGATTCAATCTGACAAATAACTCGCCGCTAGGTGCGTCTTGTTCTTCGAAGACTATGCGCTTATTTTTGTTGTCATAATCAATCTGGATGAAATAACTAGGAGCATCTGCACATCCAGGGCATCCAATAGTGTCAGGTAATGATTCAAATGATGAAAAATCTATTAATTTAACCAAAGCACTCCAAGAATCTAAACTTTGCGTAACTTCTGTAATTATGTTTGGCAGTTGTTCGTCGGCTGAATTTAATCTGTTGGGTATCTTTGTTAGTATAATTTTGTATGGATTAATCAATACATGAGTATTGCAATATCCAAAGCAAAAGCCGCTATCAAACCCAAATGCAATCTGTTTTACTTCCTTTTGTTTTTGTTCTTCAGCATATTGGTATTGCAATAAATCCCATCGACCATCTTCTGCTAATTTGAATTTAGCATTTACAACTTTACCAGGTGGAACTGAAACCTCTTCAATACTCAGGATATTTTCATAAAAATATGCATCCTCGCTCCAAGATAAAGGCGGGAACAGTAGGAATAACAGTAATAGTGTTGAGATAAGAGATGTCATAACATCTTTTTGATTAACTTGTTGAATCTAGAGTTAAATTTGTTAACGGCATTAAACAAGCAGGAGATCAAAAACAGATAACTGCTTGAATCTCCATACACCATATTTGGCTATAGTTCTAAAAACACGTCGGCCCTGGCTGATGGACGCAAATATCGAATACTAAGGCTGTGACAGTAAGTTCTTCATTGATACTCCTCACATAGATTCGTCATCACGTCATTACTGCAAGACGATCGCTGGAATCCATGGGAAGAGTATATGCCTGGCCGAAAACCATATATTGTCGTTACGAGAATGTCACAATGATCTGAAAGATATCTCCTGAGTTGACATCTTGAACGATAACAGGAACGGCTCCAGTTGCATTGGATATTGCGTCATCCAATTGTCTCAACGTACTTGTTGCCTTAGTATTGACAGCAATGATTATATCACCTACTTCGATACCAGCGTCACCACACGGCTTTCCCGGGGTAACCTGTGTTACTGTTACTCCCAACCCACCATTTGAATTGTTGGCTGTAATTCCACACTTTTCGCTTCCCGCGATGATCAGAGCTGCTGTACTATCTTGTGCTGTCCCCCCACCACCGTTGGTCTGATTATTAACCGCAAGGACAGGCATCGTTGCGGTAAAGGCGCACAATG
Organism: Nitrosomonas communis; assembly: GCF_001007935.1. Classification (NCBI taxonomy): domain Bacteria; kingdom Pseudomonadati; phylum Pseudomonadota; class Betaproteobacteria; order Nitrosomonadales; family Nitrosomonadaceae; genus Nitrosomonas; species Nitrosomonas communis. The sequence continues at coordinate 2,916,471 of NZ_CP011451.1, read as the reverse complement.
ATATAAAACTAGCGACAAACATTTTTAATGATTTAGCTTTCATTGAATCTTCTCCTTGGATATTAAGTAAATAAAAAACATGCACTGACTGTTTTTACCAGCAACTACTTAAGCGTTAGAACTAACGCCTTTGCCTTCGTTAAATCACACGCAAAATCAAACTTAATTTAGATTTAACAGCTCAGGTTGAGCTAAATACCTGATTTAATACTTAAATTAAGTCAGATAAAATATATTCTCTTGATGAACATTAAAATAAGCAAAAACCTTAATTAGCTATAAAGAAAATGTGTAAAAAACATGAGAGAGTATGCAAAAAAATGACAATTGCCCGGCAATTTCCAGCCGCTGTGGTACAACCTTCTGATCGTTCCAACAGTTCCCGTCATTCAACCCTACCTGTTACATCCCACGCGGTTGCGTGAGACGAAGAATCAAAGGGATTTTCTTTAACCTGATGAATCTAAATCCCGGCGTTATAGGCAGAAGCAAAATAAGTGTGCGTTGGCACAGCACGCCTGATTTGACTGAGACTGCCTGCTATCGTCACGACTCAGCAATCAGAATTTGGAGAAGAGCTTTATCATTATTCGTGAAAAGAAACCATCGCTTAATATCAGACTCCATCAAGCTTCTCCAGCCGTGGTGTTGTGATTTTTATGTCGAACTCACGTTATCTTAAAACGTCAACAGACCCTAGCTAAAAATCCGGTTTTCAAAACAACAAGATAAATTGCGTTAAAAGCAAAATCTATTATGGGAAGATTCCAGAAAATACTTAGAGCCTTTAATAGTAGCTTTTAGCTAATATTAAAAAGCTTTTATCCACAATTTCCGTGGATAAGGATGTGGGTAACTGCTTTATGTCCAGGAGGAGTAATGATTATTCAGAGTGCTTTAAAAAGATGCTCCGCTTTTCATATCTTCTAATCAATGAGCAATATAGCCAGTCTGGTGGGGTATGAAGAATTAGGCTGTTTATATTGATCTCCTTTTAGTTCAATCAGGCATTTGCTGTCCTATACCAGTGAGAGCATCAAACTACGGTATAACATTTCTGACAAAATCGAGCCACATATTTAATACCGATAGTTTCAGGTTTGTCTTCATGACCACGCTCTTTACTCAACGCAAGTACTTTATGCCATGTATTGGTATTAAAACTTTCTTTGCAAATGCCGCAATTTTCAATCGGTAGCACATCTGGCCATGTAGCTTCGGCACCTGCAAGGGTTAAATATGAGCTACACGCCTCAATCGCATGTTGCTCACAGCAATAATAACCGAGTATGGCTGCTTCCCCGATATTGACTTCCGGCATCGCGTCGGGTGCTCGCCAAAGGCACATTTGTGTTTCATCTAGAAGAACATATCGAGGGCCTAATCCGAGATCTTTACCGCATGTTTTGCAGTTCATGATCATCCACCTCAGTAAATGAAATTAGATGATGATGATTTTCTTATTACCTTAGCCAGATTGAAATTGTACTTTGGTCGTACTAACTCAAAATATCTAAGCCTCTCCAATATTCCAATGCAATCAATGAACTAACCCAATAACCACAAGAGCCTTCGGCGACGCTATGGGCTCAATAGTCTGAAAGTGTCGCATCCTGCAAAGCGCCCTCGGTCATCAATCGGCCTTGGGCGTTTTGCTTTTTCTCATCCATTGTTCAAGGAGGTACACCATGATAGTCATCAATGACTTCGACATAAAATCACTTTTGAAGTAATAAGAGTTGATATAAAATTTCCTATTGCTCATCAGTTAGTTAAACCCTGCTATTTATTTCTGTACAAAATCGACCAAGATTCTCGTTATATTTATGAAATGTCTTATGGTGGGTGATATTGAATGCACATCCTAGAAATAACTTACGGCTATTAACATGGATACAAAACATGACTAGACTTAAGATTAACCAATCATTGTTCAGTTTGGCATTTTTTCCAGATGCTGACTTCCAAAATCCCTTTGATCGGACTGTGTATCTTGATTTAACGAATGGAGAAATACTTTATTTATACAGCGAAGACCAAAAAGCTGAATGGGATGGGTGCTCAGCTGAAGAAAATATAAAGAATAAAGCGTTGATTGATACACACCCTGAGAATTTCCTTGAAGTCGCTAGCCTATCTCACGGCAAGCACCACCAAATTCTTCAGGAGTTTCTTGCTAGTCCTTGGACAGATGACAAGGTGCAATATCAAGCTGCAGCAGGTGTTTACTATGGACCAAAGTCAATCGGTTACTGGTTAAAGAATGTGCAAGATGATGACGCAGTGAAGGCATACTTCAATTATAGGGAAGAGCGAATGAATGAGCTTGCCCTCGAATTTCTGAGACAGCATGGGATTGAGCCGGAATGGGTATAATGGGGATTGGATTTCCTACTGAATCCTGATTATTCGCTTGATGACGTTGCCCTATCGTTGCTTTAGCAACCTAAAAGAGGTGAGTTTTCTTATAGATGTTGATCTAGCTTTGCATTTAAAATGAGGAATTACTCATTAAATTGATTGCAGGAGGATGGTACCGAACTACGGTGCCCAGATTTATCCGCTGTGATGAGCCCATCAGGACTAATTTTGCATACTTGATCCAAGTCTTTAATATTTTATGAATATAAGTTAGTTTTTCGCAGAGATATAACTTTGCCCTGTATTGGTTTAGTTTCAATATATGTCAACCACGCTTCCAACATGACACGCCGTTTCTCCAACATATCGCCACGCCGATAGGCGGCCTCAGCTTGATTCTTGATGGTGTGTGCTAAGGCCATTTCACACAATTCATGGGGAAAGTTTGTTATCTCGCTGGCCCAGTCGCGAAATGTACTTCTGAAGCCGTGGACAGTAACATCGTAATTGAGCGTAACCTGCAGTAACTTATCCATTGCTGCATTACTTAGACCACCGCTTTTAGTGCGTCCTGGAAAAATATAATCATTTCCCTGTAACTGTTTTACATTAGCCAGAATTTCCAGTGCTCGGCTTGTTAACGGCACTCGATGCTCTTTCTTCATCTTCATGCGTTCAGCCGGGATAATCCAATTTTTTTGATTGAGATCGATTTCACTCCACTGTGCGCCGATAACTTCACCAGTTCGAGCCGCAGTAAGAATTAAAAATTCGAGGGCCATTGCTGAAACGCTGCCGTTTGATCTCAATGCCAAAAGCAAATCATTTATTTCTTGGTAGGGCAGGGCCTTAAAGTGTTGTGTGCGCTGTACCTTATTTGGGCTGCTTAGTAATTTGTCGAGATGCCCGCGCCAACGTGCTGGATTGTCTCCTTGGCGGTATTTGTGAACACTTGCCCAATCCAGAATATTTTCTATCCGTCCGCGAAGACGTGAAGCCGTTTCGTTTTTCTTTAGCCATATCGGTTCAAGTACACACATTACCAAACTGGTGTCGATCTCTTTAACTTGTCTACTGCCGATAAATGGAAAGGCATATTGGTTTAATGTATTTTCCCATTGCTGTGCGTGTTTTGTATTTTTCCAACCTGCTCGATGGCTTGCGATGAATTTATCCGCACATTGAGCAAACGTTGGGTTATCGACTCTATTGCGCTGTTTCTCAGCTTCCAGGGTACGCTTGATCTCAATTGGATTGTCACCTTCGATTAATACCTTTCGCCACCTTGCTGCAGCTTCTCTTGCCAGTACAAGTGGAATATCAGGATAGCTACCTAAGCCAACTTCATGTTTTTTTCCTTGAAACTTATAAATGAAAAGCCAGGACTTGCTTAATGTTTTGCTTACCTGCAAATAAAGATTCTGTCCATCAGCATAATAGCCTGGTTTCTTGATAGTTTCGCATTTACGTGCTGTCAAATTTTGTATTCGCCTCGCCATGATCCACCCTTATACTTACCGTACCTTCTACCGTACCCATTTGCCAAGATTTGAGCATACACTATGAGACTCTAATAGACAACAAAGCTTGCAACATGCTATATAGCATAATGATTTCTGGATTTAGAAAGATACTGTAAGACATTTGTATGAAGGACTCTCTCTCCGCCAGTATAGGCAAAATAATTTACTGATTAATAAGGCTGAATTATCTAACAAGCCTTTTAAGTTTTGCCCATTGTTCTTGCCCTAGAAAATCCTGCTCACTCCAAAAAGCATTTTTCTAACTCTTATTATGGAGAATGCGGCATGGAAATCATCACAGCAAATACACCTCTGCCAATAACACATCAGAAAAGATCGTACTCGAACGTGACAATGGAATAAAGCTGTCATTTACTAGTAAGCTGATCGCCAAGGCATCAAGTAGTGATAATCGTGGTATGGGGTTGTCATGGGCTGATAAAACGAGACGATCGCAAGTCTTAAATTATATTGCACCGTGAAAAGCCAGTTTGTATCTGAATTCATCAACCGGATACGCTGGCAGGATGAACCGGATACTTTAGACGTGGATTAAAGAGTGCATTATGAATACTACCATCGCCAGCAAAAAGCCAAACATTCATGTTACGTTGAGCGTCATGGTAATGACTTATTCAATCGGTACTCTCGAACAGGTCACGTGCTACCGGTCTTTCATTCATAGCATTGTTGTCTTAACGATGGCAAGAAAGCATCGGTGTATTGGTGCTGTAAATTGTCTGCTTGTGCAAAGGGATGAAACAACAAACCCACCAGATTGTTAAAGGCCTAGCAGTATTTCCTTCTGCATTTTAAATATGAAACAAATTGCAACATTGATTTTGATAACCCGTTAACGTTGCCTGAAATAATGCTAAATAATGCTGTATACGCAAACACATTTCCGCCAAAAAATAAATGTTCTAGCGCAATCCTAACGCCTTTCCAGCCTCATCAATATTTTGTTTAACTACATTCTATAATCTTTTATTTTGGATGGGCTAAGGTTTTTTCTTCGTTAGTAGATAGTGGCTTCCAAAGAATTGCAAGGCATACTCTGAGCAATCAATTGAGAAATCATTGTTCGGAAAATAATTAAAGAATGTGCTAATTCAGATTTAGCCATTTCTTGTAAACTTTTTTAAACCTGAATTACTTTCTTGTAGACGTTTAACTATGGAAGGGTAGGCAGTCAGTATCCACAGTAAAAGCTAAAACTTTAAAAATACAAAGAGGACTAGCCGTAACTAAAAAACCCCACCGAACCAGCTAATAAATTCGGTGGGGAGAAGCATATAATATGAACTTCATGACAAGCACTGCCATGAAATACTTTTAACGGCTCTTATTTCTAAAACTTTAGGATAAAAAAGAGTAAGACCTATATAAAAAACATTCCTGCCAAAAAATAATCATTCTCGCCTGGATATTGCGCGAGCATCAAAAATAAGAGTGAATTTGCCAGAGATTCCTTTTTTAAGTGAATAAATCGGATTTCTATTCAGAATTTGCTTTGATGAAATGTGCTTTTCTGCACATTTTGGTGGAAATGATGACAGAAAAGAAGTTTTTCTCTGTTGACAGGCGCAGTCCATCCACCCCATAGCTATTCATGCGGCAAACGATGGTGCATAATCCTGAAAATGAGTTATCCAGAAGTCAGTCTGGCGGTGTGCGTTGGAAGAATAGTTTCTGACAAGGACAGCTGCTTGCAAGTAAAAAGCGAATACGGCGGGTATTGCGTAGCATAACGGCACCCATTTTAATCAGCTTAAGGCGCAATGTGCTCACATAGGCCTGAGCCAGTTCTATGCCTTGCAGGACAAGGCGTCGTATGGTTTCCAGCAGGATGTAGGCCAGGAAGGACAGGAGTAGACGAAATTGATTTGACCACCACCGATAGCAACTGGTACAGTCTGCAAACAAATCCAGTGGTTGCTCCTTGATACGATTTTACATTTCACCGCGTGCGCAATAGAGCTTATCATAGAGGAGAAATTGCGGTTTGCGTATCAGATTGGTAGCCACATAACAGGGATGACTGTCTTTGTCAGTATGTTCGATTTTAACAATGATGCGCCGTGTCCGTTTTCAGCTTTTGGCGCATAGTGAAATTCGTCAAACCAACATACCTTTTCATTTGATAGTACATACTGCTTCTCTGCCGCTTGCTGCCATTGCGCGCTGATCTTATTCAGCCGCTTGTTTTTTCGGGAATGCTACGATCCAGCGCAGCAAGAATATGGGCTCTTAACCTCTCGCGCTGAGAGCAATCCCTTCGTACGGTACGATTCATCAGTTGGCGATCCTCGTCGGTGAGATACAATTCGGTCTGACGTATGATCAACTCCTCGTGGCAGGGTGGACGTGCCTCATCAGTATAACAATGTTTTTTTGTTTATGTGTTGTGATACTAGTGTAATCATAGCCGGTTTATTTGCATTTCTATGATACGATCCAACCATTCTTTTTTTGCATCAGAAAGCATGCCGTATTAAAGGCACCAAAAAAAAGAACAGTTCGGGGAATATGAAAGATACAATTATTATGTAAGAAAAGGGCAAAATTTCCCTCCATACTTGGGCTAATATCAGGCATCTAGAAAACTCTCTCAAAGAAAATTTGGAAGAGGCTGCCATGCATCGAAAAATGCACAAGATCAGCAAAGACAAGATTTCAGTTTAATAGCTGAATAGATCATAAACTCTCAATTAATTAATAACCACTTAAAAAAGCACCTAATTTCTACCAATTAGGGAACCTTAAAACGGCCGCGATATCAATTATTAATATAGATTTTGCTTTTTGTTTTCTATTATCTGTATCCATTAACATAAAGATAGCTAGCTTGCTACATAAGTATTTGTAATTTATATAGTTCTGCAAATTGATTTGCATCAAATTATTACTTGTCCACAATTTCTGTGGATAACTTGGTGGGTAACTTGTAAATACTGTTGCTAAGATGGTTATCTGTAATAACCTTTTCTAGATCGATTAAAATTTAAACACATATTAATATTATTTGTTATCAATCATTTATTGTTTTATTGTTTATTTCTGCAGTTTTAATTGATTCAAGACGCTTTTTAGAAAGCAATGTGGATTACTTCAGGATGTCAATATAAAAAATACAATCTATAGCTTTTTTAGATACATGATTTTGAGTGCGCTTTTACCAGACTGATAAAATTTAGGCAGCTTGCAGGTGAATAAAATAGAGTTTTCGTACGGGCATTATTTAGAATGATTCCTACATTAAATTAAAAAATGCCCACATTATTTATTTCTTATATAAAAAGCATAGCTAAATCAGCGTAGTGGAATATAAACAATACTCCTTAAAATGGGCCTGAATCTTATAACCAACTCTAGGCTTTTTTTATTTTTTATGTAAGCCTTTATTTGTGGGGGATTAGATGAATAATATAGAAATTGCAACGTTACTAAATGGACTTGTCGAGATTTCGTGCGATGGTACAGAAGGTTATAAAACATGCGCAGACAATGCAAGTGACCCAGCCTTGAAAGCTTATTTCAATGACTGTGCGCATAGTTGTGAAGAAGCTGTGAGAATTTTAAGTGTCGAAGTCATGCACTATGGCGGAAATCCAGATACGAGTGGAACGACTGCAGGAGGCCTGCATCGTACTTGGATTAATCTTAAGACGGCACTTACTAAAAAAGATAACCTCGCGGTATTGGAAGAATGCGAAATGGGCGAAGCTACAGCAGTTATGGCTTACGAAAATGCGCTGAGACAAGAAATGCCCGATAATCTTCGTGCACTTCTAGAGCGACTATACGAAGGAGTGAAAAGAAATCACGAGCGTGTGCGCCAACTGAGAGACGAAGCCAGAAATAATCCCAATCTTGCTTGAGCCTTATAGATTCGATTCTTTATTTAATCATTTTCTTAGCTATAATCTTTATAACAAAATCTAAATGTCATTATATTAATGCCTCTATTATAAATTGACTATGATTTACGGATAACCTATCCGATATCATTTTGCCGTAAGGGATTACCCGTGCGAGAGAAGGTGAACCTTATCATCGTGTAAGTGGCGCAGTGTTTTCGCATAGGTGTTGCAGTATGGCGCGCTGGATCAAAATACCCAATCCCAGGATAACCCGGATAAGCCTTCCACCAAAATTGACATCGAGACCTTGACGCAGCACGTCAAGAATTATCTAGACATGTATCAGTACGAGTGCGCAGACGGCCTGGAGTCAGACCCAGGGTATCAATTATGCTTTAAGGAGTCTAGGGGTGTCTTATAAAAAAGCCTGCGTCACCCAAAGGCTAATGAAGAAGAGAGGCGTATCTTTCAGGAAAAAATTGAAAGCTATGAGTGTGAAGGTCGCCAATTCATGAAACAGGGATCGCTAAGCCGACCCGGTATAGCGCAGTTCTATCCGCTCTCGAATACGCGCGCGGCTTTCTTGAGGCGATAAATTAAGACGCTCGATTTGCGCAATCTCTTGGGATAATTCGTCATCCTTGATGGCAGTGCGTATCCAGCGCGAGTAATCACCTTGATGCAGATGGAACATCCAGGTCTCATCATCCACACCTTCGGCCGATTGCAAGAAGAGAGACAAGTTTTGAGCTCGCAAATTTAGTTTGCCTTTTGGACCTCGAAAGTAGAAACTCCGCTCCGGGGGCAATTCCCCTGCTGCATACTTGCGTACGTGGCGTCTACGCTCACCCTGCGGCGGAATCGATTCGAATACGAACGGCGGCACATCTAAGTTCAACCGCCAGGCTACCGCCTCTCCGGCCTCAAGATGGCCGGGTGGGTCAGCCGGTACCGGACGATCCAGGGCACGGGCGAGAGAACGCAGCGTTTCTTTCGGCGTGGGGCCAATAGCAATTAGCAACTGAACGAAAGACAAAGCCGCGCCTGAGACATGGTCAGGGTGTACTGTAATCATCATAAGACCATGCAGTGCTTGCGGCAACGTTACCCTAACTGGACTCCACGACGTTGGTAGCAGATGGTGGGCCTCATCGATTACCAGCCAGTGCGGGCGTCCGGTGCGTGCACGCAGGGACACAAGCGCCGATAGCAGTTTTTCAAAATAAGCAGGGCGGTCCTCCAAGACAATACCTAGCAGGTTGACAACTACATTCTGGCTAGGCTGTTCCAATAATTTAAGTACTTCATCAAGAACTGGCGGTTGGCGGCTATCGCCTAGTGAAATCGCCCCCTGCAATTGTTGATAGTCACCTTCCGGATCGACAATACAGAATTGATACGCTTGCTCTCGCAAGCGTTCCATAAAACTAGTCGCAAAAGTGGATTTCCCACTAGCCGAGGGACCAGCCAGCAAGATAGTAGTAGTATACGAATCAATGCTCACCACTTCATCGTCACGCTTGCCTAAAGCGATCTGATGGCGTGCTTGGCTCGGGGCCAAGCTGCGCAGGTCATCAGCAAGCAATCGCTTGATCAGCTCCTCCACTCCGGCGCCATGATCACGTGTAGTTACCCAATCAACGCGTGCTTTTAAGCTGGGCAACGCATTGTCGACCGCGACTGCACACTCGCTTATACGTAAAAAGGCATGGTCATTCTCCGCATCGCCGATACTCACCACATTGTGAGGCGACAGTCCTAGCTCGTCCAACACTGCAAGCAATCCACTAGCCTTGTTAACGCCAGTCGGCAACACCATTACAGCTCCTTTGTTGAAGATAACCTCTAGCTCGAGACCGAGATCGCGGATAGTTTCCAAGACTGTTGTCTCGTGTGGCTCCCATGTTGCAACGATCACTTGACCTACGGAAAGCGGCGCCACCTTGCGAGCTTGTAGTTCCGCAATTAATTCTGGGGGCGGCGGCGGGGCAAGTGCAATTGCTTCACGCGATTCAGGACGGTATAATAGCGCACCGTTTTCAGCGACAACGCGGGTAAACAGATCGATTCGAGGAAAAACCCGCATCAGATCGTCGAGTTCGCGCCCGGTGACTAGAATAAGCGAGCGGCCAGAGTTTCGCGTATGCTCCAACGCTGCCATGGTCTGCTCGTCCACTTTCCCATTCAATGCAATAGTGCCGTCGTAATCGCAAGCAAGCGCATAATAACGCATCGGCCATCTCCTGTATGCAATATAGGAAGAATAAACGCCTTTTGATAATAAGAAATGTACTGGAAGTTAAATTTTCTGTCAAACACATGTGTGGAATAGGGGGCACCATAGTATGAAACTTACATGTTCATCCCCGAAACCAGATTTTGCATGACTTCCTAATACTGATTAAAAATATTGCCAAGTCTGAATGAATCCAAAACAAAATTAATACCAATCGTAGCTGCGTATGGTCAGGAATCTGTATCCTTGGGCTTAGGCAGCCAGTGCAGAACCACTAACGCCAGGAAAGTCACACCGATCGCAAGGATGTATTGGCGCAGACCTACTGCAATGCCGATGGATGCCGTCAGTAACAGTGAAGCCGCCGTTGTAAGTCCTAGGACTGAATTATGTCGCGCGTGCTGGATGATGGTGCCCGCACCGATAAATGCCACTGCTGTGACTACAGATCCGATAATACGTATGGGATCGGCTCTGATCAGCTGTGAATAGGTTTCCTCGCTAAAGTGCTCAGCCAGGAGATCGCCAATACCAAGCAGCAGCGCGGCAGCACCTCCGATCAGCATATGGGTGCGCATGCCGGCCGGGCGTTGACTAATTTCGCGCTCAAACCCTATGCAACCTCCGAGCAGCATTGCGAACGCAACGGTTGCCAGTAAGGTGAGCTGGAATTGCCAGTTACCAAGTAGATCCATTTTTTTTATATCTATTGTTGACGAATAAACAGACTAGTTTCAGCCGAAAATTGCGCGCTCTAGCTATAAATTAGTTCCACTTCCATCTATCGCCTTAATCGCTTTGCTTATTTGACTTTAATCTTGTTGTCTACTTGCTTCACATTAGGTACTTTTTCCGCAATAGAACCGGCTAATTTACGTTGAGATTCTGTTTCAACAAAGCCACTTAATATCACCACTTCATTAGATGCTTCCACATGTATAGCGGCGGCACTAAGTTCCTTCGTTTCAATCAGTTTTGCTTTTACTTGCATGGCTAAAGTTAGATCTTCTTGATCTTCTTTTTTAATTAAAGGCTCATGGGTAAATGGCTCACGGGAAAATAAACCAGCGCAGCCACTCAATGCACATAGAATGAGTAGGTAACTAATTACTCTTATGATAGGGAGTGCTATATGGCTCATTTATTTCTCCATATTTTATGAAAATAAATATAATTTTCATTTTTGAGCTTCTTTTAATGTGTCTATAAAACGGGAACAGCGGTCACTCTGTTGATTATTATCTTTCTGGCCTTTTTCTTTTTCCTGAAGTAGTGCATATAGACTTACAATTGGCGCTGTGGGTATTAACGCAAGTGAGAATGCGCCCCGTACAATCGCTCTTGCACCAGGAGTAAAATCTGGTTCTTTAAAACTACCTTTTATGTAGAGAGGCGCACGAGCTGAAAATACACTCAAGTCTTTAGGGTTAGGGTCAATGACCAGATCTAATTGTTCCTTCTTGAAATCAATAGACCCTTTGCTGAAAAATACAGTGTCCTCAGTATCTATAACAAAATTACCTATTTCCATGATTCCACCAGTGGTGGGAAGATCAATAAAAGCACAGTTGATTTCGGTATTATCCTCTTTATCGAACAAAGATACCAAAGCTTCCCCAACGTCAAGGCCACCGAGTTCTACCAACAAATCATCAAGCTGGCCGCCTGTCATTAACATTAATAAGCCGCCATCAGCCGAGGCTAGCATTTCTGCGACAGAATTTCCTTTGAACCAAAAGGTAGCTTCGCCACCGATTAAACCTGCACTTTCATCAGAAATATTAAGGCGGCGCAAAATTTCATTTAAACGAACGTGATGTATTTTAGTTTCTATTTTGCTTTTGACAGGTTTGGTTCTTGTATCTAGCTCAAGAGAAGACTGTATACTTCCAGTGGCAATCTTAAAATTTAGAGGATTAAGAATTAAATGACCATTCTTAATGGCTGCTCCCATAGAAAGGTTATCCAATGTCAACTTTGACTTAACATGCTTGCTTTGCAAAGTAATATCGGCATTTATCTTCTGTAAGTCATCAAATTTGATAGACTTTTTAGGCAGTACATAGGGGCTGGCGGCTTGCTTTTTTGCTTGCTCTTTCTGTTCTGCAGAGGCAGTTTCTCCAGGTCCAGTCTCGGGAGCCAGGCCAATTATTGGCCCAAAATCATCTAAATCTATTTTTTTTGAGGTCAGATTCGCCTTTATAAAAGGTTGCTGCTCACCTATCTTCACGCTAACATTTCCCGCAAAATCACTATCTCCCACGCGCCCATTTAATTTTTTAACTTGCAAGGTATTTTCATGAAAGGACAAGTGCCCTTTAAACTGATAAGGCGGTAGGCTGGGCATTGGTAGCCCGAGTATGTCTGATAATTGCTCAGGATCAGGGCCTTTCATGGCAAACTGCAAATCTACGCCTTTAAATTGCAGAGGCTCTGTCACAGTACCCTTAACTCTAATCGCGGTGTCCCCCGTTTTAAAATCTAAGGTCAACGGGTAAGGTGCTTTTGCTTCGCGAAGCGCAACTAATGGCCCCGCAGTTAAATTTATGGCTAATGGGCTTCCCTTAAGCTTTCCTTTGGCTTGTAAATGAGTCGCTTGTTCGCCGTCAGCCTGTCCTTTAGACGTCTCAAAATTTGCGCTTATCTCTGTATTTGCGGATAAATCATGATAACGGAGGTGACCTTCTTCAATCTGCAATCGCTCAATAATTGGTAATTCTGCACGATCCTTAGTATCTTCTTTCTCGATTGGTAATTCCCAGTTAGGTTCGCCATTGGGAGATTTTTCTAAAATAATATTGGGTTTAGTAAGGATAATTTCAGGGAGTATTACACGGCCATGAATGAGTTCAATCAGATCGATACTGAGATCAAGAGCCGCAAGCTCTAGCATATTCGGTTGTTTGCTCCATGCTGCATTTTCAAACTGTATTTGTTCAACCCTTATGTGGGGCGTCAAGGACCAATTGATGCTCAAATCACCATTAATTGTGAGTTTTCGACCTGTTCGCTCACTGATCTGTTGCGCAGCTATATCCCGCACCCAATTTGAACTCATTAACGCGAGCAACAATACAACTAGAATAACCAGCGTAAGGAGGGCAATTCCAATCCATTTTATGATAGCCATTTTTATCCTCATTAATTACTCACTCCGGAGAACCTTAATATCTACCCATTTAGTGGAGGTGTGAGTGGAGTGTATAGCTGACTTTTCCTGCTCTTATATGCAAGACAAACAATTCTTTTAATAAGCTTCTCATTCCGGAGAAAATCAGTCTGTTCGGAAGCGCACATTATTCTTTTTCTCTTTAACCGGTCTGTATGTAAGACATAGTCCTAAAGCAAGCATCACATGACAGACGAGTTCTGGGTGAATAAAATTAATTTTTATTATGGGATTAGGCAGTAAGGAGAAGGTCTGCGTGTTTCGCTGGCCTATTTGCAGATACAGCAGTAATTCCATTTCTAAATTAACAATGAGGCGCAGGCGAGCCGCAGATAGTATCAATAATAAGGCAAGGTAAAGCCGACAAAGTCAGCTTTGATTTGGAAATGGAATAATAGGAGGATGCTGAGCAGATTGTTTAATATCTCGTTAACATGCTTAGCGCATAAGTGTGCCAGCGTACAGACCATGTTCAGTTCTATGTGTATTGTTTTATATACAGCGTGCCGAGATAGTCATGCACGTTTAACTCGCTAGGTTTAGCGATCGCAAGATGATCGCAAGAACCTTTTCAAAAGTCGTTTTGATAGGAGATAAACATGAGTTATGAAGATCGCGATACCTATGGTATGTACAAAAACAGAAAAGAGGGGCCTGGACCTCGACTGATGGGTGCCGATACATTGATTGGAGATGATGTCTGCAATCAAGCGGGTGAAGATCTGGGTGATATTAAAGAAATCATGATAGATACCACCAATGGCACTGTAAGTTATGCAGTATTGTCCTTTGGCGGCGTTCTTGGTATAGGAGAAAAGCTTTTTGCGGTGCCTTGGAAAGCATTGAAGCTCGATACTGAGAATAAGCGTTTTGTGTTAAATGTGGATAAAGAGCGTCTTAAAGATGCACCAGGATTCGATAAGAATGACTGGCCCGACATGGCAGACGAGTCCTGGGTGAATAAAGTTAATTCTTACTATGGGATTAGGCAGTAAGGAGATAATCTGCGTAGTTGGATGGTCTGTTTGCGATCGTTTAACCACATCTGCAGATACGGCAGTAAGGCGAGCAAGCAGATTATTAAATATCTCGTTTACTTGCTGACCTCATGGAGCTTGCACCGTTAATGATTCAATTCAGCAAATCCAATTGATAATTGTCAAGAATTAGCGGTGCAAGAGCCAACGCTACTAATCATGAGCAAGCAATAAACTAAAGTATTACAAAGAAGTGCGCCCTTGAGTAGCGCACACTCTAGGTAAAGTTGATCTAGCCAGCCCGCGTTTCACCCCCTAAGACTGTCATAATTTCTCCGCTGATGTAACTGGAGTCGGCTTCTGAAGCAAAAAAGACAAAGGCAGGTGCAACTTCCTCGGGTTGTCCTGGACGTTTCATGGGCGTATCAGCTCCATGCTGGGCCACGGCTTCGGGGGGTTTCGATACGGGCTGCAATGGTGTCCAGATCGGTCCAGGAGCAACGCAATTAACACGGATGCCTTGTTCGGCTAAATTTTGGGCGAGCGATTTGGTGAAGGCATGGATAGCCCCTTTTGTCGAAGCATAATCAATCAAATTTTTGCTTCCTTCCAGGCCCGTGATCGAACCACAATTGATAATCACCGCTCCTTTTTTCATATGCGCCAACGCGGCCCGGGCCATATAGAAATAGGCATAGATATTCGTTTTGAATGTGGTATCCCAATCCTCATCAGAGATCTCGGCTAAACTGTACCGTGTTTCTTGATAGGCAGCATTGTTGACTAAAATGTCTAACTTTCCAAAGCGCGTGACAGTTTGCTCTACAGCCTGCTCGCAAAAGCTGCGTGATGTGACATCCCCAGAAAGGAGGAGAGCCTGGCGGCCTTCTGCTTCTACTGCAATTTTGGTTTCTTCCGCATCCGACTGCTCTGAAGGCAAATAGACAATGGCTACATCTGCTCCCTCACGAGCGAACAGCACAGCTACTGCTCGTCCGATTCCAGAATCCCCACCGGTAATCAAGGCCACTTTGTCTTTAAGCTTGCCGGAACCCTTATAAAATGGCGCTTTATAGCGCGGCTGCGGGGTCATGTTAGAATCTAACCCGGGCTTTTCTTGAGATTGCTCAGGTAACGGTGATTTCGGCTTGTCATTTTGTTGATTCATTGTGATATCTCCTTATTGATAACCTTACTATCTGTTGAGATTGAAGTTCTGCCAATGCATCGATCAAAGGTTTGCTGCGCGAATTGCACCTAAGTTCAACTTAATGATTGAGCTAATGCCCAGAGAATAACAGATGATTTTTTACTTAAGTCCAATGTACCGAAAGCCAAATGGACTGTCAATTATATTAATTATTAATTGGAAAATTACTTAATTTTGATCCAGTAATATAAGAAAACAAAAGATTAAAATATCTTTTTCCAGGTGAATGCCCGCCAGCAACAAAGGTTTTCTTAATTATGAAGTGGAAGCTGAAAAAAGATGAGAAAGGTAGGCAGTATCAATAATACGCAAGGTGAAGCTGACAAAGCCAGTTTTGATTTAGAAATGGAATAAGACCTATCTGTATAGCCAGCAAGTACCAGTTATAGAGTTCTACCAAACATCCATTACTTGTGGTATATCATTCTGAGCAACTCAAACAAACGTTCCTCGTTCAACAAAATACAAACAATGGTTCAATTTAGATTTTGTATTATTTCAGCACTTCTTCTGGTATTTTTTTCCGCTATTGTTTCAGCACAATCAAGCGGAACTGAAAGCGAAGACGTTAAGCCATTCGAATTCGCGCTGATTGGCGATATGCCTTATGCTAACGCGGATTTTCGTAAATTTGATCGTTTAATTAAGGAAATTAATGCTGATCAAAAGCTAGCGTGGGTGCTTCATGCAGGAGATATTAAAACAGGTTTATCTCCTTGTTCAGATGAGCTGCTGCGCGATCGCCTGAAACGCTTTCAGCAATTCCAGCTTCCTTTTATCTTGACGCCGGGCGATAATGAATGGACAGATTGCCATCGTTTCACTGCAGGTTCATATCATCCTCTCGAAAGGCTCGCTTATTTACGAAAACTTTTTTATCCGCAGCCCGGTGTAAGTCTGGGACAGAGCACAATGACTGTCACGACCCAGTCGAGGGATGCAGCTTTTTCAGAATTCGTGGAAAATATACGCTGGAAGAAGAATCGTGTCATATTTGCCACATTACATATCGTTGGCAGTAATAATGGATTACTGCCTTTTTCAGCGCGCACTCAAGCTGATGACGATGAAGTCAAGCGCCGTATCAATGCCGCCCTTTTTTGGATAAAACAAACTTTCACCGAAGCCAGGGAAAGTAATGCCCATGGTGTATTCTTACTTTTTCAGGCGAACCCAAGATTTGAATTAGCTAAAGGTAACGACAAGCGGCTTGGTTTTGAGGAAATTCTTAACCTTTTAGAACAAGAATCAGTCGAATTTGGCAAACCCGTCATGCTTGCGCATGGTGATTCGCACCACTTTCGCTTAGACAAACCTTTATTCAGTAGTGGAGCAGGTAAGAAGCACATAGAGAATGTCACCCGCGTAGAAACGTTTGGTAACAGGGATATCCACTGGGTGCGAGTAGTGGTTGACCCCAATTCACCAGAAGTTTTTACTGTCCATAAGCAGATAGTCGAGAAGAATTGACCAGCTTATATTTTTTATTCATTTATAGTTAGCAGAGATGAATAAGAAGAGAATAAAACAGTGATTAGCAAGACTTCAGAAGCTGGTCGGAGGATGCAAGAATTTCATTTAATTATCAATAATGATGCCAGGGTAAATAATGGCTCAACAAGCCAGGAGCATTTTTATGAATATAAAACCTTTCAGTTTGACAATTGCTATCACGGCCACATTTCTTGTGCCATCTGTTATCGCAGATAAGTCCTTGTCCGTTACCCAGCACTATGGCATGTGTGATGCATCCGCAGCTGTTCCTGTCGAACCGGATATGTTTATCGTCGCCAACGACGAAGACAACCTACTGAGGATCTATAAGAGGGATAAATCCGGTGAGCCGATTTATTCGCAGGATCTTTCTTCATTTCTGGAAATCGATCCAAAGCACCGAGAAATCGATATTGAAGGAGCCACTCTTATTCAAAACTACATCTACTGGATCGCCTCGCATGGTGCAAACAAAGATGGCAAGGAGCGTCTCAACCGTCACCGTTTCTTTGCGACGGAAATTGAAACTATTGACGGTAAGTTCTATTTGAAACCTATTGGCAAACCTTATGTTGGGTTAGCTAAAGCTCTCGACGATTCCGCAGAACTAAAGCCCTATCAACTTGGAAAATCTGCCAAAAAAGCGCCAGAATCCATGAATGGGCTCAACATAGAAGGGTTAACAAGAACCCCTCAAGGCAATTTATTAATTGGATTCCGTAATCCTATTCCAGGCGGAAAGGCACTACTGGTTCCGTTGGAAAATCCGCAAGAAGTCATTACTGGAAATGAACAGCCAAAGTTGGGCAAACCGATTTACCTGGCACTGGATGGTTTAGGCATACGCAGTATCGAATATTCAGATATTAACGGCGCGTACTTTATTATCGCAGGACCGTATGATGATAATGGGAAGTTCCAATTTTATCAATGGTCAGGTAATTCATCCGAGCCACCCAGACTAATTAGTAAGATTGATTTTGAGGGGATGAATCCAGAGGCATTGATCGTTTATCCGAAGGAAAAAAACAAAGTCCAGATTCTCAGTGATGATGGATCGAAATTGAGAAAAGGCCAGTATTGTAAAGATTTGGCTCAGTCTCAGGAAAAAGTTTTTCGCAGTATTTGGGTAAATATAGAACCATGAGGAAACGTTCTGTTAATTTTATTTCCAAATCAAAACTGGATTTGTTGGCTTCATGCCGTATTATTGATACTGTCTGCGGTTCGCCTTCGCGCCATTAGTGCTGTAAGTAAATCAGAAAAAAGAAGTGGTGATGATTATGGTCCTTTTTTCATCCATTAATTTTAGGGCTTGCGAACATAGAATTTCGAGTTCTGATTGAAGATATTTTTGAACATCGTTTCACAAGTTGCTGAAGACAGGGGAACACCAAAAATATATCCTTGCGCTTCATCACATTTCATATTCAACAAGGCTGGTAATTGTTCATGGTATTCAACCCCTTCAGCTACTACCTTCAATCCCAAGTTGTGGGCAAGCGAGATGATCGCAGAAATAATAGCTGCACTTTTAGAATTGCGAGTAATACTTTTTACAAAGGACTGATCGATTTTCAGGCTGGCAAAAGGATAGCGATGCAGATAGTTTAATGATGAATAACCTGTTCCAAAATCATCTAAAGATATATGCACGCCGAGATCATTCAATTCATTTAAGATGGAGATTGTTTCGGCAACATTAGATAACAAGAGACTCTCTGTCACTTCCAAATGAAGGTGTTCTGGATCCATTCCTGTTTCGTCAAGCGTCTTCTTAACGGTATTTGCCAATTGAAGCTGGCGAAATTGTTTGGCTGATAAGTTAACTGATATACGAACTCTGGGAAAACCAGCCTCTCGCCATAGGCGACATTGCTGACAAGCTGTATGTAACACCCACTCTCCGACTGGTATAATCAAGCCGGTTTCTTCCAATAGAGGAATAAAATTATTAGGTTGCAACAATCCCATTTCAGGATGTTGCCAACGTAATAACGCTTCCACACCAACCAGTTGATTTATGCTCAGATCTACCTGAGGTTGGTAATGTAAAATAAATTCATTTCGCTCCAAGGCAAGCTTTAAATTTTTTATCATCGCCATGCGTTGGGTAATCAGAGTATTCATTTTTGCTTCAAAGAACTGATAATTGCTACGTCCTTTCGCTTTGGCTGCATACAACGCCATATCAGCATGTTTTATTAATTCTTCCGAGGTCTGGTCTCCTTCTTTATATATCGCAATGCCGATACTCATGGTTACGAAAACATCTTTATCATTCAATAAAAATGATTGCGACATTTCATCGACGATCTTTTGCGCTATATTGGCAGCATCTTTTTTGTGCTCTATTTGTTCCAGAATAATTGTGAATTCATCGCCACCCAGACGTGCAATGGTGTCCTCGGTTCGCACGCAGTGTTTCAATCTTTGGGCTGCAAATTTCAGCAATTGATCGCCTGCGTCATGTCCCAATGTATCATTGATATCCTTGAAGTGATCTAAATCCAGAAACATCAAGGCAACCATATATCCTGACCGCTTAGTGCGCTCTTGTGCTCGATTCAAGCGTTCTCGAAATAATTCCCGGTTAGGCAAATCGGTAAGGGGATCATAATGCGCCAAATAAGCAAGACTTTGCTCACTACGTTTGCGCTCAATCGCATATCGTAACGCCTTGATAAGTAAAGGACTACTTTCTTCACCTCTAACGATATAATCCTGCGCTCCACTATGAACGGCATCAATAGCAAGTTGTTCATCATTGACCTCACTGCGCACCACGATAGGTAAATTCGGCGCTAAGGTCTGTACTCCAATTAATGCTGATAACCCATAGGCATCAGGTAATTGGAGGTCCAGTAACATTACATCGAACTGTTCTTTAATAAGAAGATCTAGCGCATGTTGCAAGCGATCGACGTATTTAAGTACGAATTTTTCTCGTCTTGATTCGCTCAGCATCTCATGCACGAGAGGCAAATCAACTTGATTATCTTCTAACAATAAGACTTTGATGAGTTCATTGTTCATGATCAGACATCCCTGATGCCATGACTATCGTTGCTATTCAACTTCAACTCTCGAAGGCAATCTGCCTTCGGTCAACTACAAATCTTCAATACTACGGACTACCTTGACGAACTAATCCAGGTTCCTTAGTTTCGTTACATAACTCTTGAGTTAAACGCAAATTAGCAACGATTGCCTTCCACTAAGAGGATACGGAAGGGTAGTCTGATTTGAGTGGTAACTATAGCTTGAGTTCCCACATCAGGTTAATTTAATATCGAATAGTGAAGAAAAAGCTTGAGCCTTGGCTTGGCTTCGATTCAATCCAGATACGCACCCATGGCGTTCAGCATTTTTTTAAATCTCGTCAAACCTAGTCTTGTACATTTGCCATGCAGTCGGTAGAAAGGTATGAAAATCCTTTCTGCGTACTCGGGTTCAATACCAATACGGTTATTCCTTACGGTGAAAATAAATTTATTTACCTCTTGCTTTGCTGATATATGTATTTACGGTGATTTTTCTTCATGAAACTTGATGATATTACCGTTTAAATTTTGAAGGCTGATGTATTTGAGAGGCATCAGCCGCCATATTGGCAGGAAATCCCATGTCACTTCAGCATGGATTTCCTTAATGGAGAACTGCAAATTTTGCAATACACGTTGACTACTTCATTGATATCCATAGGCTCAAATTCCTTTCCACTGGTACTAGTTCGGGAAAAAGTAAGCAAATCATTAATCAATACCCGTATTCTGTTTGCCTCGTCGACAATATAACCAATGAATTCGTTAGTGTCCTTATCTGATTTTCTTTCATATCGCTGGCTTAAACTGGGCGAAACTTCCGACGATGCGTAGAGGCTCTTGTAAGTCATCGGAAGCAACATAGATAAATTGTTCCAGCTCGGCATTGGAGCGACTAAACTCACGAACATGCTGTTTCAATTGTTTTTGGATTTTTGTTCGGTCGCTGATATTCCGGATAGCAGATGCCACAAAAAACATGCATATGTAGGTCGTAGAGCTTACACATAAGCATAAATAGCTGACGATACTAAAAAGTTAGTCAAGAGCTTTTGCAGGTTTTTTATTAGGGCGCCTCTAAAAATTCATATTTCGTCACAATACTTTGTTGCTCACCATAAATTATTATTACATATCAACTATATGCTGCGTCAACATCTTTTGTTCTCGACTCGTCCTGTTTAAAAATCTGAATTTTTAGAGGTGCCCATTATTTGGTAACACTTCGATAATAATCTGGTGCTTTATTTTTTAATCTTAATAATGAGAGATAAGAATGGATGCAATTGCATTATTGTCTGCCTCTTTGCTATCCCTTAATATCCATTTGTAATATGACAGGATTGTAGAATTGTATTTTCATCTACTGCTGCTGCGTTGCTTTATATGAAGTATAGGAAATTGATCGATTCTTAACCCATCCGGGCTATCCTCAATATTATTTTTTGTAACTTCACTTTTTAAGAAGGAGTTTATAGGTGTTTTGGTAAAGACATGATTTATTTCCAATTTGAGAAAAGGAAGCAAAATGGTTAGTTCAAAATTATTCTTGCCACGAAAAATCCAGCTCGCGGTGCTCTCCGCGATAGCAGTGGCATTTGCTAGCGTACCACTCGCAGTTGCCCATCATGACCCTAACGGCACTTGCGAATTCGACAAGGGGACTGATCCGGTAAAGTGTGGTGAACTTAGTAAGCTTATTCCAGTTCCAAAAGATGCCATTCATGCTGGCTTGACATGGACTAAAGCATCAAAACCGAAGATCTGCATGGGGATGCGACCATCGGAGTATGCAGGATTTCATCTTACTTTCAAAGATGAGAATGGGCATGACCAACTGTTCGAACCTTTCAGGCATTTTGTTTATGGTGGTGCCGGATTCAGTGAGGGAACGCATGGGCTGGATGAAAGCAACACTAAAGGAAACACAGCTCGCGAAAATTTTGTATGTTGGGATGTCACCCATGCGGATGCGTTCAAGCAAACTGATCACTTCAGTCTGATCGATGAAAATGATCCGCCTAATGAACTAGTGACTAAGGCGGACTTCGCCTTGAATGATGCCGCCTTCTCCGATGCCGGCAATAGTAAGGGTTTGGATTATAACATGTTCTGTTCCGGTAACGTCGCGCTCTCAGATGGAAAATGGCTGTTTATTGGCGGTCACGACAAAGGGGGCAACAATGGTATCCGGAAACTGACTGTCTTCGATCCTAGAGACGAATCCTGGGCACAACGGGTGGTCCCGCCGGTCAAGGCAGCTTATCTCGATATCTTTGATCAGCTTACACCACAAAGCCTCCCACAGGATTTTCCTGATTTTCCAAACGCTAACAATGAAAACAACACCGATCCTGTGGATCCATCCGACATGAAATACCAGCGCTGGTACCCGAGCGGGGCTCTATTGCCCGACGAGACAGTGCTCATCGTTGCCGGCACAGATCGTAATACCAGTTTGCTTCCGGGAAACCCTCCTGGAGGTTGCACCGCAGAGACGCGCAACACGCACGTCAACTGCTCCTTGGTTACTCAGGTAGTGCCAGAGATTTATGATCCTGAAACAGACAGCACTATAGCACTCGAGAATGCGAGAAAGCACCATAATACCTTTCCGCGCGTTTACCCGGTACAAACGGGTAATAAAGTAAAAGATTGGAAGGTAGCGATTATCGGTGAGGTAAGCCCAAATTCGCTTGAAAAAGATGGAAACGGCAAGCCAATATTGGGACGCCCGCTTCTGAGCGTCGCCAGACAATATGATCCATATACCTACACCGGCAAGACCTATCTGCTTGACGTGAAAGCCACGAAGGCAGATTCCAGCCGTGACACCCCGGCTGAGAATTACTATCAGTTCGTGGACCAGGCCAAAAATGCTCATAATTTTGGAGCAGGCGCTCAATTGTGGGAAACTGATAATATAGGCCATGGCGTCTCGCAGAAAGTGGTTCTTTTCGGTGGGGATTGTAGCGGTACAGATGCAGACCCTGTACCGGAAACATGTGCCAGGGACTTAATTGAAACGATCGACTTCCAGGATTCGTCGCCAAAATACAAGCAGAGCAATGCAAAACTTTATTTGCCTGTCCAACAAAACAATACCACCGTCCTGCCTGATGGCAAAGTACTTATATCAGGTGGGGTAGTGTCAGGACGGGGACCGTGGGTTAATTCGTTCCACCTGCAGCTGTATGATCCACAGACTGACACAATTGAAACGCTTGTCGATCGGAAAATCGCTGGGCACGATCATTCGACGATCGCCTTGCTACCGGATGGTACTGTCGCTTTGCTAGGCGGCAATGCGACGGATTTGCATGGAGATGAGCAACATATCGACCTTGGCATACCAGTGGCCCAACTTTACAAACCCCCCTATTTCTTTAAAGGAGGATCCCGTCCTGAGATAAAAGACGCACCTGAGGAGATTTCCTATCATCGGCGATTTAATATCCAGCTTTCAGAGGGAGCGGGCAACATCAAATCAGTCGCCCTCATTGCATTTGGACCAATCACTCATAACTGGGACTGGGGTAAGCGTTATGTGAAACTATGGTTTGAGCAAAAGAAGGATAAGTTGTTGGTACAAGCACCAGCTTTTCCTGGTCTTGCCGTCCCTATGCATTACATGCTGTTTGTGGTGGATGATAAAGGTGTTCCCAGTGTAGCTAAGTTGATACAGTTAAAAGGTACGCCAGCAAGCTAGTGGTAATTATCGAAGAGCGTTTGATCTTGTCTTCTTGAGAGCACTGGGCGCTCTTCGAACCAGGAAAAGTAATAAGCTGTTGAATCGCATATTTGAGGTAGTTGATGATAGATGAAAACAGGCAAAAAAAGCGAAGTTTATACCTGATAAATGAGCATTCTGAGCCTGTTTTTAATTTCGCAACAGCAGCGTCGTGGGTTGGTTTTTCAACTGCCTGTTAAGGACTTTCAAAAAACTTAATGGCACCAATTTTATCATCTGGGAATCATTGTCCATTTTGATCTTTACTTTTTATGGATGAAGTTTTTAATCAACCACTTCTATTTCCGAGACAAATGACATCGAGCTCAGTCCAAAAAGATTTCTCATAGAGAAACGCTCACTATAATGTATTTTTACCCTTGCCGCCATTTTTAGGCATTTGACAGCAAAATCAAATAAATCAGGGTCATCCATAACAAAATGGCGGAATTTGCTTCCTCCACTTCCCATCTGGATGGTCAAGAAATAATTTCTAAAGCGATCTTTATTTTCAATCACGTTGACTATTCTACCAAATTCGACCCCAGAGGATATTTCAGGATCATTGGTATGAATGCTGCCAATAAAATGAGCTTGTTCTATTGCCTGGGTTTCATCTACTGGATAGATTGCCATTAATTCATTCGTTGCAGAACAAGAAAGTAATGAATTTTTCTTGGGTGTTTTAAATTCAAGCACAACATTATTGCCGATAAACTTTTCGATCGCTTTATAACGATCTTTTTCAAAACAAAACTGCCACGGATTAGAAACTAAATTAGGCGGCTGATTGCCAAAACTGATAAAAGTTATGCTGTCATAGCCAAGTAGTACCTCGCCAACATAGGCGTTGTTAAAAGTCCTTTCAAGACTTACGCTACTCAATCTGCCAGAAGCATAACCTTTCGTATCAATAATTAATAAACTTGCAAAAATTGGTTCAGTGATCAGAATCCATACCAGAAGAAAAGTACTGATATTGAGAAAGCAGCATTTTTTCATCAAAATTTTTTCGCAAAATGTGCGCAATCGCGCAATTGATTTTTTACCGAAATGATTTGCATGGTTTGAAACATTTACCAACATAAGTTTAATTATAGTAGGCTGTTTTAGCCTTTTAACCAACAGAATACATATGAGAAGCGCCTATCATGACTAAATATGATTAAATCGTACACTATTCTTGAGAGGTTTATCTGGGTTAAGCTTGTAATTTGATTTATATGAAAAAAACAAGAGTGAATGACTTCATGAATCAAGCGATGCTAACGGCCTTATATCAGCAGTCTTCTCCAGTAAATCGGATTGTCCTGTTAGGTGCCAGTAATTTGACCTTGTCTTTGCGCTTGATTATTCAGCAGATTCAACATCATTGTGGTGGACCCAGTGAAGTGCTGGCTGCTGTGGGCCATGGTCGTTCTTATGGAGAGAGCAGTCAAGTGCTGATACGCGAATTACCAGGTATTATTGCTTGTGATTTATGGTCACAACTCGAGGCGGGGAATACACGACCCACCTATGCCTTTTTGACTGATATTGGCAACGATGTCCTCTATGGATTCCCGCCACACCAAATTCTGCAGTGGGTTACCTGGTGTGTCGAGCAATTGCAGAAACAGTCAGCGTATATTGTCATGACCAATTTGCCGATTGTGTCGATTGAATCGATGCCAGAATGGCGCTATCAGCTTTTTCGGAATCTGTTTTATCCCTCTTGCCAGCTTTCCAGGAATGAAGCAGTTGAACGAGCAAAGGTAATCCATCAGGGTTTGATTGAGTTAGCAGCACGTAAGCAATTGATACTCTGTGAACAGCAACCGGAATGGATGAGTATGGATGGCATTCATTATGTTTATTGGAAACGGCGTGTCTCATATCAGCATATTTGTGCGCATTTTAGTGTCTCTCGTAATCAAGCTGATCTTGCTGTTACCAATCAGCGATTTTCACAAAAGTGGCTGCAGCATCCACGGTTTGCTTACCAGAAAAGGTTTGGCAAAGAGAAGCGCTGTCCGCAACCTAGTGGGTTATTAGCGGATAAAACGATGGTCTTCCTGTATTGAGCCAATTACTTCCATTTCTAAATCAAACCTGACTTTGTCAGCTTTACCTTGCCGTATTTTTAATATTGCTTGCGGCTCACCTTCGCGTCATTCTTGATGTGGGAATGGAATAAGGTTCATTCATCACTAATGAGCGATTGGTTTTATGCTGATGTGATGTACAACTTGGTTTATCTGCTATGGATTAAATAGCACCAGAGTACAATCGAGTCTTCTTGGGTTTGTGCGATGATAGCCAGATGCAACCTGGTGCCATCAATTCTTGTCAGTATTTTTAGACGCATATCGTATGTTTTGAGCACATTGCAATAATGCAAAATAAATTAAGTATTCTTCCCATCCTTATACAAGTGCAATTGGTCAGTTGGTGCCCAATGCTTCGAATAAGCCGTTTGAGTGACTGCGCACCTGATGAATATTATGTTCGTCTGCTACTGTTGCTATTAGCTCTGCTACTGGGATTGCCCGCACCAGCGCAAGCCGATGAGTTGCTCATCGAACGAGGGCTGAGTGGTGTGGTGATCAACAAGCAAATAGCAGCAGCAAGCGATGCCACTGCACAGCTATCTTGGTCACAGATCCTGGCTGAACCGCAGCACTTCATTCCTGCCAGCGGTCGCTGCGGCGTGGGCCTTGGATCGGGCGCGCAGTGGCTGCGGTTGGATTTTCGTCGCGCCGAGACAGAATATAGCGCTCCCTGGTGGCTGGTCGTTGAGCCATTCAGCCTCTATGATTTGCGCTTATACCGACGCAATGCACTCGGAGAATTTGAGGAGATCACATCTGGTGAACGGGTGCCGTTCAAGGCTGGACGCGAACGCGAGTGGCGTCAGTACGCTTTTGTCCTGCCTGAGCATGGACCAGTTTATCTGCGTGCCTATGACCCGGGTTGTGCAAGTTTTCCGGTAACATTGTGGCACGAGGATGATCTTGAATTCCATGAGCATCTGGGTGAGTTGCTGTTAGGCGGCATCTATGGCGGATTGCTGGTCATGTGCCTCTATAACCTTTTTATGGCGCTGAGTTTGCGCGACTCGGTTTACGGCTGGCATGTGATGACTACTTTGGCCTTAGGCGCTCTCCTGGTTTATTTGCACGGTCACGCGGCTCAATGGTGGTGGCGCGAAGAGCCCCACTGGCTAGTCATGGGGCGCATTGTATTACCCAGCCTGTGGGGGTTGACCTTGGCTGGTTTCATTATGAGTTTTTTTCGTACCCGCACCTATCTGCCTAACACCCACCGGTTGTTACAGATCATCATGCTGAGTTACTTACTGATCATTGCGATGCGTGTAGCTAGCTTGCATGAATTACCATCTCTGGTGTTGACTGGGCTAGCGTTACCGGTTGCAGCTTTAGTGCTTTATATCACAATTCGGCGCTGGTATCAGGGCATGACGTCAGCACGCTACTTCCTGGTTGCTTATATCTTGCTATTGGCGGGTATAACCCTTTTGCTGTTAAGTCTCTGCGGGTGGTTAATACCGAACCGATTAACCGAGCTGGCCATACCGATGACAGCGACTCTGGCGAGTTTGGTTTTTTCATTAGCCCTGACAGGGCGCATTAAGAGTCTCCGCAATGCAAGTAAGGCAGCTTTTATCGACGAGTTAACCGGTTTGCCTAACCGCCGAGCCCTCGAACAACGCTTCAAGCTATATACTGAAAGTGAGGCTGATCACGGCTTCAGCTTGTTGAGTGTGGATTTGGATAAATTCAAACCTGTCAACGATCAATGGGGCCATGCTGAAGGTGATCAGGTGCTGTGCGCCTTGACTCGGCGTATGCAGGCTTGTGTGCGGCAGGAAGATTTGGTGGCGCGGGTAGGTGGCGACGAATTTGCGGTGCTGCTTTCACCTTCAGCCAGTACGGGTATCGTCACAGCTGTCATTAAACGGTTGCTGGAAGCGGTTCGCGCGCCAGTTCATGTCGGCACACGCAGTCATCGCTTATCAGCCAGCGTGGGGCTGGCTCACTATCCTACCCATGGTCGCAGCCTGGCGGAGCTGAGCCGTCATGCGGATTTGGCGATGTATGAAGCCAAGCGGGCTGGTGGAAATACCTGGCGTGAGGTGATGGAAGCAACTTGAATATCTTTATCGAATGACTAAAAGAGGGAGTTCTTTATCATGAGTCATGACCCGCCCTTTCAATCCTTGACCTCCGTTCGAGCTGCTATCAATCATGCTTATCTCTGCGAGGAGGCTGAGCAGCTGAATTGTTTACTTCCCTTCATCCAGCTCAATGAGCGCGAACAGGCGCAAGTGCAGGCACTAGTGCGGCATTTGGTGAACAAGGTACGCAGTAGAGAATGGGAAGAGGGTGGCATTGGGGCATTATTGCATGAATATGACCTCAGCAGCCAGGAAGGCGTGTTGTTGATGTCTCTGGCTGAAGCACTGCTGCGTATCCCTGATACTGCGACCGCTGACCGACTGATTCAGGATAAGCTTTCCAATGCTGAATGGGAGCGCCATCTTGGGCATAGCTCTTCATTTTTTGTCAATGCTTCCACCTGGGGTATGTTGTTAACAGGTAGGATTGTTAGGCTGGAGGAATCCTCCTCGCTATTCAGCCGTCTTATTGGCCGCAGCGGCGAGCCGGTCATTCGGCTGGCGATTAAGCAGGCGATGCGCCTTATCAGCCATCAGTTTGTGATGGGCAGTACCCTGGATGAGGCATTGAGGCACAGTCGGGAGGATAGAAACCAACGTTACCGCTATTCCTTTGACATGCTCGGAGAGGCGGCACTCACTGCTGCCGATGCAGAGCGTTATTTTGATCACTATTACCATGCTATTACGGTGCTTAGCGAACAGATCAGTCCTGGCGACTTGCATAAGCATCCCGGTATCTCAGTGAAACTTTCTGCACTCCATCCTCGTTATGAATATACCAAGCGGCAGCGAGTGCTGGATGAATTATCACCACGAATACTGCAACTGGCGGTTGCTGCCAAAGCTGCCAACATCAGCATGACTATCGACGCAGAAGAAGCAGAACGGCTCGATCTTTCGCTTGATTTATTTGAAACGGTATATCGTCACGAATTACTTAGCGGTTGGCACGGTTTCGGCTTGGCGGTGCAGGCTTACCAGAAGCGAGCCATTAATGTGATCGATTGGCTGGCACAATTGGCTCGCGAGGGTAAACGCCAGATTCCTGTCCGTCTCGTGAAAGGAGCTTACTGGGATACTGAAATCAAGCAGGCACAGGAGCGCGGTCTCGACGGTTATCCGGTATTCACTCGCAAGGCAGCGACCGATGTTTCCTATCTGGCCTGCGCACGCCGGCTCCTCGACCATGGTGAACTCTTTTATCCTCAATTTGCTACGCATAATGCTCGCACTGTTGCCACCCTTATTATCATGGCCGGGCAGCGGTCTTTTGAGTTTCAGCGTTTGCATGGTATGGGTGAAGCTCTCTATACCGCCGTGTTCGATGAATACCCACAGCTTAAATGCCGCGTTTATGCACCTGTTGGCCACTACCAGGAGTTGCTACCCTACCTGGTGCGGCGGTTGCTGGAAAATGGCGCCAATAGTTCTTTTGTCAATCAAATTGCGAACGAACAGGTTACAGTTGATGAGACCATAACTGATCCGCTAAGTGAACTGGAACGCCACCAACAATGGATTCCGCAGCCACGTCAGCTCTACGGTAAGGAGCGGCTTAATTCCAGTGGCATCAATCTTGCTGATTCCGATGCGCAGATACACCTCAAGCAAGCATTGGAAATAGCATCTAAGCAACTATGGCATGCGGCACCGATAGTGGATGGCCATACTCTCACAGGAAGGGTAAAAACTATTCTCAACCCCGCCGATCACACTGATGTTGTCGGTGAAGTAACCCTTGCTGATAGCAGCGCAGCTGACAAAGCACTCCAGACTGCCTATCAAGCAGCACCTGAATGGGGCAATACGCATGCGAGCGAACGTGCCGCCCGGTTGGAGCGAGCGGCTGATTTATTAGAAGAGCAACGCGCTGAATTGATGGCGCTCATTATTCGTGAAGGCGGGCGCACCATTCATGATGCGCTCGGAGAAGTGCGCGAAGCCATTGATTTCTGCCGCTACTATGCTGCTCAGGCTCGCCACCATTTTGTCCATCCCGCTATATTGCCCGGGATCACGGGTGAAAGTAATCAATTGCGGCTGACCGGGCGTGGTGTGTTCATTTGCATCAGCCCATGGAATTTCCCGGTTTCCATTTTCACCGGCCAAATTACTGCCGCACTTGCTGCGGGCAACAGCGTGATAGCCAAGCCCGCGGCTCTTACGCCCTTATGCGGCGCATATATGGTGCGTCTGTTGCACGAAGCCGGCGTTCCTAAAAAGGTGCTCCATTTCATTACCGGTAGTGGTAGCGAAATCGGCATGAAGCTGGTAAGCGATGCGCGCATTGCCGGTGTCGCTTTTACCGGTTCTAACAGCACTGCGTGCCAGATCAACCAGGCGCTAACCCAAGGTGAGCGTATACTCCCTTTTATTGCTGAAACGGGGGGGCAGAACGGCATGATCGTCGATAGTTCAGCATTGCCGGAGCAGGTAGTGAAAGATGTAATTACTTCTGCCTTTAACAGTGCGGGTCAGCGCTGCTCAGCACTGCGCGTACTTTTTCTGCAACAGGAAGTCTCAGAACAGATCATAGAAATGCTCAGTGGCGCGATGGATGAATTGCTTATCGGCAACCCTATTCACCTCAGCACCGATATTGGCCCCATTATCAGCCTTTCAGCCTGCGACGAACTGCAACGGCACTGTGAACGCATGGATCGGGAGGCGCGCCTGATCAAAGCGATACCGCTACCGCAAGGAAGCGAGCAGGGCAGTTACTTCGCCCCGCGTATTTATGAGATTGAAAGATTCAGTCAACTCCAGCATGAAGTATTTGGCCCCATTCTTCATATCATCCGCTATCAGGCCAGCTACTTAAATGAAGTAGTTGATGCGATCAACCACAGCGGCTACGGCCTGACACTCGGCATCCACAGCCGCATCAATTCTATCATCGACTACATCACGCGGCACGTACGCTGCGGTAACACTTACGTCAACCGCAATATGATCGGTGCTGTGGTTGGTTCCCAACCCTTCGGTGGTGAAGGGCTCTCCGGTACCGGACCCAAAGCCGGCGGTCCGCACTACTTGCAACGCTTTGCTACTGAACGGGTAGTCACCATCAATACGGCAGCGGTAGGGGGAAATGTGGCGTTGTTATCGGGGGGTGGTATTGATAAAAAATAAAATGTTTACTTCAGATAATCAATTTTTACAAAATGATTGAGCAGATAAGTGAGGCTGATGACTGTAAACACAGGTGCCTTAGTTTCATTGAAGAATAATGCTAAAAATATGATGATAATAGATGGCGAAATAATTAACTTCTTTAGTATATAAGGTGGTATTAAGACAATGTCAGAATTCTTTACTAACTATGGATTATTTTTGGCGAAAACCGTAACAATTATCCTTGCTATTATAGCAGTGGCGCTGTTCTTCGCGTTTATGTCCAGCAGAAAGCGATCAGGCAAAAAAGAGTCTATTGAAATTAAAAAATTGAATAAAAAATATGATGATATGGCGATGGCGATGAATGCCAGCATATTACATAAGAATGGATTAAAAAAATATCTAAAAGAGGAAAAAGAAAAACTAAAAGGAATTGTTGCCGGTACAAATAATGGCATCCCAAAAAAGCGTATCTATGTGTTGGATTTTCATGGGGATATTCGTGCTTCGGCCGTATCATCACTGAGAGAGGAGATTACTGCTATTTTGACGGTGGCTACTGAAAACGATGAGGTGTTTGTACGATTGGAAAGCGGTGGCGGCATAGTCCATGGGTATGGGCTGGGGGCATCCCAGCTTATGCGTATTCGGAAGAAAAACATTCCACTCACGGTTTCAGTTGATAAAGTCGCTGCCAGTGGCGGTTATATGATGGCGTGCGTCGGGAATCGTATTATGGCCGCGCCATTTTCTATCATAGGCTCTATTGGTGTAATTGCCCAGATACCGAATTTTAATAAAGTATTGAAAAAGCATGACATTGAATTTGAACAGTTTACAGCAGGTGAATTTAAAAGAACTGTGACCATGTTTGGTGAAAATACCAATGAAGCGAAGGCTAAATTTCGTGAAGAAATAGAGGATATTCACCTGTTGTTTAAAGAATTTATCGTTCAGCACCGACCTGAAATTGACATCGTTCAGGTCTCTACAGGTGAAAGTTGGCCAGGAACACGTGCATTGGAAAAGAAGCTGGTCGATGAGTTGAAAACTAGTGACGATTACTTGCTGGAAAGCAGCAAAGACGCCGATATTTATGAAATTAAATATGTGAGCAAGAAGTCATTGAGTGAAAAAATGAGATTCCAGATTGAGCGACTTTTTTTCGACAAAGCGCAATATGGTTGACCATTACGCCAGGTTTGCAATTGCAGTACAGAATGGGGGCAGTCATTGCATAGTGCATGAAGTATAATTTATGCTTACCAAGCAGTCAGTTAATTTTTTGTTTATTTTGTAAGATGTAATGACTGACACTATTTCTAGAAATTGAATTTATGGAAGAAGTGGAATTTAGAATCTTTCTCAGGAGACCAGAATATCCTGTACTTATTATATCCTCCGAAAAATTGTATTCTGCACATAACCTTAAGCAATTGGCTGAAATCTGTGTATCCTTGCCCTTGGAAGGAGCTGAAAACAAAACTCGGATAGTTGATTCAACAGGAAGTGAATTTTGGTATTTTCCAGAGCAATATATTTTGTCCCCTGGATTTGTTACAAAAAAATGGACAAAGAAAAAATTAATTGAGACTTTCAATAATAGCTCAAACGCCAGAGAATTAAATAAAGAGTATTCTATGAAGTCATTATCCAGTAAGAAATTGCAAGAAGTAATCGGGGATATATGTAGAATTCTAGATTCTGAAACATAAAAATAGGTGTTTTAAAGATATAACTTGATGCTTCAGTCAACTACTTTCCGCTAAGCTTATTTGTCGGTTAATTCATTCATTTTGTAAGACAATAAGTGCCATCTTTTCATGAATCCGTCGAGGATGCGTGCGCTCATGTAGGCTGAGTAGGTCTGAGATGGATCCATCCAGACAAAGATCTAGAAGCAAACATAACAGTCCAGTTACACCAGAGCGCTCTTTTTTAGCACACCCGATACTGCTCGTCACAACTGTTAGTTGACTTTTCCTTCCGCAAACTTACAATTCTCATAAGCATATCTTTCCCGCGAGTTTAGTTCAACAAAGTTTATCCCCCGTCGATAGAGCAGCGCTTATTGCAACTTGAAGATGACACCGGATAAAGTTATTCGTTAGGCCTAGCTCAAAATGGCTATGAATCGGCAGATTGGTAAATAATAATATAAGTGTTTGTGCGTCATGATCGATGATTATCAAGAAGCAATGGAATTGATGAATAAAATGAAGAATTGTTTACCAATTCCTGTTTATCCATCTAAAAGATTTGTTTCGCTATTAGAACAGCGAAATATAAAACTCAAAACTAATCAACGCCTAGAAATTATCGATGTTCATTATTTGGGAGATGAAGGTGGCATATCATGCACTTTGGAATTTCCATTTAAAACCGAAGAGAGTTACGTTATCTCACTTACTCATCTTCGCCCTATGCCTAATCACCTCCTTGCAAAAGATTTAAGAAAATATCAAATTCACCGGATCAGGAATTTGGCCCAACAATGATTATAAGTATTTATGTATTTTATGTTTCTGTACAGCATGTGAACTGAAAAGGTATCAGTTAGTGTATAGTGTGTGAAGCGTATTTATGGTAAGTTGCCATCAATGAATATGGAGGAGAATGGATTTGTGGGTGAGATAAAAACATATTCCGCACCCCTTATGCCTTTCGAAAAAGATTTTAGAATCTTGTGGTTGCTAGGAAAACAAGGTGGAGAGATTCAGCAGGATTATCCTCTTGACTGATTTTCAACACATATTTTTCATACGACAGCTAGCTTTGATTTTTTCTTCCATGCCGATTTGCATACCTGCAGTACGGCCTTCCTCAAAAGCGATATCTGGTACTATTCCTTTGCTCAGGCGATAAGCCGTCCACATCGCACCGGCGCGATTCCCTGAGGCACAGTGTAGCAGCACGGGGATGGCAGCTTGCTCAACTATGCTACTAAAATTAGTCAATTGTTCCTCGCTAATGCCGGCACTAGTTACCGGGATATTGATATAGCGCATACCAGCAGCTTCAACAGCTCGCTTTTCTGCCAGAGTGCCCTCAGCTTCGGTGCGTAGATCAATGATTGTTTTAAAGCCTTTTTCGGCCAGCTCCTGCACACCCCCTTCATTCAATTTACCCCCAGTAGCAACTTGTGTGGTGGCGCGGTTGTAGTTGGTGACTGCTTTAATCTGGTTGCCAAAAGGAGCTTGTTCAGCTGCTTGAGTAATACTTATGAAAGAGATCAGTAGCAATATAATAATGTAATGTGTCGAATTCATATTGAGTTCATGTAATGGTTTCAGAGAAATAATGCTAATGCGTAAGGTAGCATTATTTGAAGAGCAAATTAACTCATTCTATTTCTAGATCAAACTTGGCATTGTCGGTTCCCCTTCGCATCATTTTTAAAAGTGAGGGCAATCCTTCAAATCAGGCACCATGGTCTTATGCAGACGGAAGCGGAGCAGCGGTTCAAGCAGTATGGACTCAACCGGCTGAGGCCACCGCGGAAACGAAGTGCATGGATACGTTTATTTAAGGGTGATCATATCACCATCGCACGGGCAGTTGGGATGCAACTTGGGATTGAGGATGGTCAGATGGCGCTAAACGGTAGTAATTCAGCTTTTGTTTACCTACCATCCCTTGATGCAGCAATTGTTCGGTACAGCGACAATTGATCCTGCTGCCTGGACTAAAGTGATGTTATTTGGTGTGCTGTTATTTTTGGTAGTTGAAGCTGAGAAGTATTTGATTAGTCGTTACAAGATAGCCAAAATATGACTTTTCCTGGCAGCAGTTTTTACTTGGCAATATTGACAATAGATAACTTTGATATTAGCGGTAGACGTACATTACGATAACTATAATGGTTTGGTTGCAGGGGTTGCCTTTAAACAATGGACTGATGCTGAACCAGATAATGTGTATGTTACCAGGATCGAGCAGGTTGGTGACTATGTTCCTGGGCAGTTTTATCAACGGGAGCTCCCTGGTATTCTCAAGCTGTTAAGCGAACACAGCTTACAGCCAGAATACATTGTGATTGATGGCTATGTTTATTTAGATGGATATGCCAAGCCCGGTCTGGGTAAGCATCTATACGATGCATTGCAGGGCAATGTGAAGGTGATCGGTGTAGCGAAAAAACGATTTGCTGGCATTAGCGAAACCTATGCGTTATATAGAGGGAAAAGCAAGCAGCCACTCTATATTACAAGTATAGGCCAAGCGCTTTCTGCTGCAAAATGGCACATTCTTTCCATGCACGGCATCTATAGAATTCCAACCATGCTAAAAAAAGCTGATCAATTATCTCGATCAAACTGATCAGGAAGACAAGCCAGTAAAGCTCAAATAAGAGTGACTCAAAGGAAGAACAGATAACATGATAGATCTACCAAAGTGCCCTGAATGTGGTTCAGAATATACCTACGCACAGGGAAATATGTATATATGCCCGGAGTGTGCACATGAATGGGCACAGCAAGCGATAACGAAACCTATCGATAATGAAACGATTATTAGTGATGCGTTTGGCAATATTCTTCGAGATGGTGATACTGTCATCGTTATCAAAGATTTAAAGGTTAAGGGCTCGTCATCGGTAGTTAAAGTGGGAACCAAAGTCAAAAACATCCGCCTGGTCGAAGGCGATCATAACATTGACTGTAAAATTGATAGTATTGGTGCTATGAAGCTGAAATCAGAATTCGTGAAGAAAATATAGCCTTGGGTATTCTAATTTTTCCTTATTCACTTGAACCACTGCTGCCTGATTTCCAACAATAGCTCACCTAATTGCCTGGCACGTACAGGTTTGTGAGGATAATGGTGTTGTTCAAAGTGAATCAAGTTATTTTTAATTTTTAAAAAGTGAATGCCGACATCCTCCACATCGTGGCGCAATTTTTCCAATGCTGCGTCGCTAGAGCCATAAGACTGAACCGGAGATTCGGTGAGGTAATAAACAACTTGTAGTACTGCAGGCAAATCAAGGCGCCTGGTATGGGAGGTGATCACAGCCAGGGCTTTCCACAGCGCATCATGCCGCTCATGGTGATGCAGAGGGGGTGCGTCGAGCGTCCCTCGCAGCAATGCGGCGATACGATTAAGCCATGCGACAGGTGGCGATACCGTTTCGAATGCTTTCATCGGTTCATGGGCGATCTGCACGCCAAATTCATTACCATGCTGGATTTCCGCCAAAACAAGGAGCGCGAGCTCTCTTGCTAAATCATAACATGGCAATACATCATTCAATCGTGTATCACCTGTGGTGTATAGATCGATCAGCAAATCTGCTAGTGGTGGAGTGATTAACCACAGTGTCTGTGCCAATCGTGTCGTCGGTTGTGGTCCGCGCAGAATCTGCCAATGCGCTTCACAAAGCTCAACCATGGCATCCTGTAATGCTTGGCGCTGCGCTTCAGGTAATTGCTTGACCAGCTCCTGAGCTTCTGTTGCGATCAGTGAAAGACTTGTCATGGCAATATTTCTGCAACTGAATAGACATTACCGAAAAATGAGCGTTCATTGGATGCGATACGATAAGATTATGAGAGAAAATGACTATTTCCTGCCGATGGGCATCAGGATAAGCGGATGTTCCTGCATCGGTAGGCCCAATACATTAGCAACCTCCTCCTCATCAAAGGCGCCGACGATTACTGTAGTTAAGTCCAGTGCATTGGCCTGTAAAAACAGGTTTTCCGCTGCATGCCCTGCTTCCATATGAACATAACGTTTACCGCGCTCTCCATATTTATGAGTAGTACGCTTATAATCTGCAGCAAATACCACAATGGCGGCCGCATGGGCCAGCCACTCCTGACCTAAGGCAGCGCTCGCCAATAAATTGCGCCGATCACCCTCTTGCATCCATTCTAAATGATGCTGATCAGGATCATAACCATACACAGCTGGAGCCAGATCCTCCAACGCCCTCACGACCAGGTACAACTGCAGTGGATACAAGGCGCCGGCTGATGGTGCAGTACGATACCCTTGCGGGTGGGTAATACCTTGTGCTGCCCATAGTAATTGTCCGATTTCGGCTAACTTGAGTGTAGTAACTGAGTATTCACGGATGCAATGACGTTTTGCTAGTAACGCCTCAAGAGAAGTTGAGCCAGTTAAATTAGGCTGGGGTAAGGCAATTGTTTCACTCTGTTGTGCCATAGCGCCTCCTGATATATGGCAGATTAACAATAGCAATCAATATGACCGTAGCAGCCTATGATTAATTCCTAACCTTAATCTTATTTAACTGATTTAACCACATTATGAGGAGGGCGAACCGGAATAGCATTTACAATAGTAGCGTAGCGTTCGACCTGAACAAGCCGAATGGCAGTATCAGTTTCTTATTCCATTTCCAAATCAAAAATGGCGCGAAGGCGAGCTGCAGACAGGACCAATAATGCGGCAAGGTGAAACTGACCAAGCCAGGTTTGATTTGGAAATGGAATTAACTCACAACCCAAGACCAGAATTGATATACCGCAGTACCGGCAAAGGTTCCCAATGCATAACCCAAAACACCTACCAGCACGCCAGGGGTGATCAGATCGCGCCACTCTTTGGCAGCGGCTAAGGCGGGCGCGGTGGTTGCACCGAGCACTGCCGCATTTGAAGCAGTAATCAGTTCTGGCAATGAAAATCCGAGCAGTTTGCCGAAGCCGAAAGTGATCAACGCATGTACGACCAAAAGAATGGCTACCAACAGGATCAGCAGCGGTGCAATTTGTATCATGGCCAAAACATTGGCTCCTGCAGCGATGGTTGCGAAGAATATCAACGACAAAAGCATGCCCAGTTCAAAGTCACCATGCAGCCGCGCCATTTGCTTGGGAAACAAGGTGGCAAGCATGACAGCCAGCAGCGTAATCATTGCGTAACGCCAGTCTGGAATAGCTAGCCAGCCCGTCAGCGCATCCCCAGTGGCCACAACCAGCAGCGCAAGCGTTAGAGACATGGCTAAAGTCAATGGAGTAGGGCGCCCCAGCTCAAGCTCTGAATTTGCGATATGGTGATTGCGGGGAGTGTAGCGTCGCGCAAGCCAGCGCCAACTTGGCAGCACCGCCAACATGGCCAGATATAATGCACTGAACAGATTATCCGTAGCCGTGGCCGCTGAGAAAAATGAGGCATCTTTACGCAGCCGGGTGATTTCCCCCAAGGCTGCATAATTGACTGAACCACCGATGTAGGTGGAGGTAAACAGCCCTGCGATCGCAGGCTCACGCGAAGCAGCATCAATTGCCGCTCCTGTTCCGAGTGAGGAGAGATCGAGCAGCAACACGGCCACGATTGTGCCGCTGATAGTGCCGAAGCACGCTAGCAAAAACGCCATCGTCATGCGCGTCGTTTCAAAAAAGAGTCGCCTGAGATCAGCCTTGAACAGAAAGAGCGGAATCAGCACAGGCACAAAATAGGCGAAGACAAAATCGTAAGCAGGGGCTGTATGCGGAATGATATTCACATTCGCTGTGATGATGGCAGTAAGTATCGCGATGACAGCGCTGGTTAGCAGCGCGCCCACACGGGTTCTTTCTGCAAGTAGAGCGAGCGTGGCAATGACAAACAGCGCAGCCATGATCGCGAAGTGATTATCGGCTGGAATCAGGGAAATAAGCTTACTCCCATCAGATAAGGTTGAATTTATCCTTGAGAAATAGGCTATTGATCATGCTTATGGCGTGAGATTAATGCATCCTTGATCTGATTAAACGGTTTATTCAGGAAAAAATTCTGAATATTGCCTGCAATCTGATCGAGCAAGCGCTGACGAGATTCTCTACTGGCCCAGGCAATGTGCGGTGTGATGATCAAATTGGGCTGCGGGTACTCCAATAATACATTGCCTGCAACAGGCGGCTCATTTTGTAAAACATCAGTGGCTGCACCGGCAATGCGGCCAGAAGACAGGCTTTTTAGTAAATCGGCTTCGTTCACTAAGCCACCGCGTGCTGTATTAATGAGATAGGCGGATGGTTTCATCAACTCAAATTCTCTTTGACTGATCAGGTTGCGGGTTGCGTCTGTAAGCGGACAGTGCAGGGTAATAAAATCTGACTGACTAATCACTTCATCAAATGTCGTACGTCCTGGGCGGGCAGGCTGGCCCTTATGCTCAGCAATTAATAATTGCATCCCAAATGCCTGGGCTATTTCTGCCACTGCTTTTCCTAGCATACCATAGCCGATTATCCCGAGCGTTTTGCCTGACAGCTCTTCAATACCGAAATCAAGCGGACAGAAATGGGCGCTTGTCTGCCAGCCTCCATTCTTGACCAGATGCTGATACTCAATAAAACGGCGTGAAAGATTGAGTATGAGCATGAAAACATGCTCTACCACAGAAGGTGTGGCATAGTCGCGTACATTACAAACAGGAATATTGTAATCAGCCGCGGCTGTGAGATCGATATTGTTATAACCGGTAGCGGCAATGCAGACCAATTTCAAGCGGTTTGCAGATGATAATGCAGCACGATCCAACAGCGCTTTATTGATGACAACGACTTCTGCATCCTTGACTCTCTCAATAGCTTGTTCTGTGGCGGTATCTTCATAATAATGCCACGGAGATATAGCCTGTTCCAGCCTCGTACAATCGATATCACCACGGGTGACGGAACCGAAATCAAGAAAAACTGCGCGCATGTGATTGCCTTTGGTGAAAATAGAAGTAATTCATACTGTGATTGGGATGTATTGAAAACCTGGAATGTTGCCAAAACCTTGAGAGAATAGGAGAATGACAAGTATACGGAATAATTCACTTTGATCCTCACTAAATTAGCACTGTTGAAATGGCTGCTTCTGGCCAGAATCATCCAGTCAATTTCTCTCAATAAATCTCCGATAATCTAGCTAAATAGTATGAGACAGCGAATACTTTAATGATCTGCAGAACTGTATAACTTTTCTTTAGGATGATATACAGTTAGCTATTCTGACAAACGTAACAATTTTGTTGTTGTTAATTTCTAAAGCATGGAAAATATGCTGAAACTATATAATTACTTGTTAGAGCGCTTACCTCATGCAGCCGCCCAAGAGTGATATCTGCGTCATATGCGAGACAAACCCCGCCACTACGGATGAACATGTGCCACCGCGTGGTTTCTTTAAGGGACTATCCGGGCAGTTCCGTACTGTGCCCGCGTGCAGCGCCTGCAACAACGGAAGTTCTAAAGACGACGAAGAACTGCGCCTGTATATTAGCGCGCAAATCGGAAAACAAACGGAAGCCGCGAAAATCCTGTGGGAGAAGGGAGCGCATAAGAGCATACTCCGTAGCACGCAATTGCGGTCCACTTTCATGAGCACACTTCGTGAAGTGCCCGTGGTTCTTCCAAACGGTGAAGTAGCCAACCGTCTTACATTTTTGGTCCCTCTTGCACTTTACAAGCGAGTTTTTGAGCGCGTGACCCGAGGCTTGTTCTTTTGGCACACTAGTTCTATTCTCCCAAGAGATACCTCAGTGAAGATTCAACTACTGGTCAGCATGCCTGACTTGGACTCTCCGGATCTAAAAGCCTTAGAGGCACATACTGTTGTCGAAGGCGCATTCAAGTACAGATTCGGTATTGACCCAGAAAATAATCGCAATACTGTGTAGCTGTTTGGAGTTCACCAAGCGCACTGGCTTTATGCAACTACTGGAGTGCTCACCGATGAAGCGTTCTAACCCTGCGCTTAACCACGCTCCCTTCTGGCGCTGGACGCTCGTACCTCGCGCCACTGATTGAAAACGTTAGATTTCATCGTGCTTGCACTTGATGCGATCGAAGTGAATTCCGGACGCCTATACCTTGAGGCATTTGGTGCACTAGAACGCGAGCAATTTGCAGCGACAATTGCCCTATCAATTTTCTCGTTTGAGGAAGCCGCGAAATACGTCAGTCTCAAACACCAAGCTAAACGTCCGGAGCTTCCGAAGAAACGATTTTTTAAACGCGAAGTAAAATACGATGAGATCGGAGAGCTGTTCTGGTATTGGGCAATCTTCTCCGTCCCGACGAAGACGTTCGAGGACTTTAAATCCTTTGCCAGTACATTGCCCGATCCCGACCCCAAACTAATACAAATGATGCAAGGTCTTTCTGGTGAGGATGTTGTGGATTTCCTGCGATACAACATGTTTTCGAGTGAAGAAGAGATGCGGCCTCATGTCCGGAAGCGCTTTCCTCACCCTGACTTGCTCGACGTCGCAGCCACCGGCGCCTCGGGAAAGATCGAGGCTATCCGGCGGCGAGTACTTTACGTCGATCCCTTACCTGACCTCAACGCGAGACTAAGTTCCTCTCAATCGATAGGAAATGATGAAGCGAACAAATGGTTAAAAATTGCCTTCTTCGGTCAGGTTAGTCAGGTTATTTCGAACGTTATGCATTTAAACTTACACCTACCGTAGAGGAAACATATGCTTGATTGGTTAAACAAAAACATCGGCACCGATTGGGCCACTTATACAGGGGTAATTTTAGGGCTTGTGTCATTAATATCATTAGTGTGGGGTGGGAGTAAAATTTTAAGAAGTAAATCGATTTCGCAAATCGCCAATGTTAAAGGCGGCACAGTGATCCAAGTAGGCGGAAATGTTCGAGCAGAAAAAATCAATGAATCAAAAAGCTCAAGCGACTGATGGCGCAAAAGTAATACAGGTTACAGGAAACTTCAATCAAGGTATTAGTTTTGCCGATTGTGAGAGGCTTTTCAATTTATTGATGACAGAAAATTTCCCCCGGCTGGAAGCCATTGCAGCCACAAAGGCCAAGGAAAACGTTGACGCATTGATTAAGAGTACCTTCGAAAAGATTGAGTCAAGGATTGATCAAGTCAGCGCAGAAAAACTCGCACAGCCTGATGTTCAATGCACATTTAACACAGCAGTCCAAAGCGCTGCAAAAAAAGGTCACAAAATAGACATTGATCTACTAGCCGAGCTATTAGAGGCAAGGATCGAAAAAGAGAGCTCAGATTATATTGATAACTGCATAGAGGCCGCAGTTGAGATGGTGCCAAAGTTAACCAGCGAGATGCTTGCACTGTTGCCAGCGCTTCACTTTATCCAAGCACTGAACTACAATACCCCAGCCGAGTTGGATGCAGCTTTCGGCGCTATATATGATCGATTCCTATCGAAGTGTGTGGGCATGACGTCGTCAAAGCTAAAAACCATGGCGTCAATTGGAGTTGGCAACTATATAAATATCATGGGTGGCAACACCTTTAGCGAGATGAAGAAGAAATACCTTCATCTACAACAAACTGATGTTGAATTAAATCACCCAAGGATGGTTGAGGCTCTGAAATTCTACGATCAGAATAATCTCCACCAACTCACCCTTACAACGCCCGGGCAAGTAATTGCAATCAAGCTCTTAGCAAAGATATTCCCTTCAATTAGTCTGCTGGCCTGCCTTCAATGAATTTTCCTTGGGAGCAAACATCTATTCATGACTATCAGTTCAACGCGTACGTCACGTTCTCCGCACGCGCTGCCGGTTAACTAGGCGTTAGGCCATGGAAGGAGGCACATGAAGTAAGAAACGTAAGTTACAGGAAACATTCGCATATACTATGCATGTTATAGATTCTCCCGCATGGGCTAAAATGACGCGAAAGCGAGCTGCAGTCAGTATGAATAATACGGCAAGGAGAATCGATAAAATCAGGTTTGATTTGGAAATGAAATTACTACACATTTTGAATGTTTTATTGTGTAGCGCAGTCTATAAACTTTATGCAACATTCTGCGTCAGTTGGCGCTTTTTAGGGATTAATCTTAACAAACTATACTGTTCGGCAACATGCATTTCTGCGGCTGAGAAAACAGCTTTTTTAGGAATGCACAACAAGACAGGACAGTCAAATGCCCATAATCTCTCCATCCTCAGACAAATCAATTCGATGTGCAGCCGGATCATGCGGTAACCCAGGCATAGTGACAATGTCACCAGTCAGTACCAGCAGGTAACCGGCACCTGCAGCGATGCGTACTGATTCAACTGGCAATATAAATTTACTAAGATGATTCCCTAAAGTTGGGTCGCCGCTCAATGATAAGTGACTCTTGGCAATACAGATGGGGAGTTGATCGTAACCCAGTGAGCGAATCCGTTCAAGATCCTTTCTTGCGGTGCGACTGAGCTCGATATGGCTAGCGCCATAGATAGTGCGAGCGATGGCGGCGATCTTCTCTTCAGGAGGAGAATCCAAATCATAAAGATAACGTACAGGCGGTGTCGACTGAGCGACGGCAGCAATAACTGCATGCGCTAACGCTTCAGCCCCAGCGCCTCCATCGGTATAACCGGTAAAGAGGGCGGCAGTGAGTCCAAGCTGGGTACACCCTTTTTCGATGGTAGCCAGTTCTTGTTGGGTGTCGCCTTCAAAGCAATTGATGGCGATGACCGGTTCAAAGCCAAAGGCGCGCACGCTATGAACATGATGCTCCAGGTGTGCCAAGCCTCGTTCGATTTCCTGAATGGGGCCGGGGGAGGCCGGGTCACCGCCACCATGGATTCTTAAAGCACGGGCGGTGACTACCAGGACGACCACACTGGGCCATAGGCCAGAGCTGCGGCATTTTATGTCAAAAAACTTCTCGGCCCCCAGGTCAAAGCCGAAGCCCGCTTCTGTCACGGCAAAATCCGCGCAGGCGGCGGCGGTCCTGGTAGCGATCACGCTATTGCAACCGTGGGCAATGTTGCCAAATGGACCG
Organism: Nitrosomonas communis; assembly: GCF_001007935.1. Lineage (NCBI taxonomy): Bacteria > Pseudomonadati > Pseudomonadota > Betaproteobacteria > Nitrosomonadales > Nitrosomonadaceae > Nitrosomonas > Nitrosomonas communis. Next base: position 2,872,840 of record NZ_CP011451.1, on the reverse strand, counting down.
CCATGCACAAAAGCGGGCACACCTTCGGTAGATTGCACTAGATTCGGCAGAATGGCATCCTGCAGCAGCGCTGCCATTGCGCCTGTTGCCTGAAGACTCTGGGCTGTGACCGCATTGCCTGCGCGATCAAATCCAACCAGAATACGTCCCAGCCGAGCCTTTAAATCAGCCAAGTCCTCAGATAGACACAGGATGGCCATGACTTCTGAAGCTGCGGTGATGTCAAAGCCGGTCTCGCGCGGGACACCATTAAGGCGTCCGCCTAGTCCAATCACGGTCTGACGCAGGGCGCGGTCGTTCACATCCAGCACACGGCGCCAAAACACTTGGCGGTGCTCCAGATCAAGTTCGCTGCGAAAATGGATAGCGTTGTCCAGTAAGGCGGCCAGCAGATTGTGTGCGGCGCCGATGGCATGCAGATCCCCCGTGAAATGCATATTGATGCGTGTTGAAGGCTCGAGCTGGCAACGGTCACCACCGGTACCGCCTCCCTTGACGCCAAAGATAGGCCCCAGCGAGGGTTCGCGTAAGGCAAGTGCTACACGCTGACCGATGCGCGCAAGACCTTGTGCCAAACCGATAGAAACTGTGGTTTTTCCCTCACCACTACGAGTGGGATTAATCGCTGAAACCAGGATGATTTTTCCCTTTGGCTTAGCCTCTTTCTTTGGTAAGGCACTTAACCGAAGTTTTGCCATATGCTCGCCATAGCACATCAGTGCATCTGGGTGTAGATCAAGTGCTGCGGCGATGTCCAGTATGGGGCGCATTATAAAAATTTCAGGCAAGGAGAATAAGTATATGTGAGCGCTTTAATATATGAGATATCCAACATTTTTGGGTTTCATTACATTATAAAATCTCAGTGTGCGTGCTGCAAAATGTAAAAATAGAAATAATTCTAACATTCCAAATTATATGCATTTGCATTATGGGTTACCTATTTGTAATTTTTTTAATCTCATAAAGCAAGGAAAATGAATCGAGCTGTTATTTCTGTCTATCAGATCAAAAAAATCAAGTTAGGCAATAAAAATCCTCAGCTCCAATTTTATTATTTTCTGATAGAAAGTAATCAAGAATAAAGAGAGCACCAGCATAATTAAATCTTTCCTGGCGTACTTGTGTTCACTCACAAACCTGTTAGAGGAGGGCATAGGCCGGGTGAATTTTCAAGACTTTGTGTTATGCAAGATAGCTCCTGAATTTATTTTCAGAAAAATAAGCGATAAATGTTATTTACACTGCAAATAATAATGATTATTATTTGCAAATCATGAAGAGTCATTTGAATTTGATGTTAATGTCAAATATGATTTGAAAATAAAAGGGGCGCGAGCACTCATATTATTACTACCGCAACCTTATTGATTTTTCATTAAAAAGAAATTTGATTTAGCCAGCCAACAAAAGCGCATATTGCTTGTCAGCCAGCCATTATTTCAATGACTAGGAGATGGTTTTATGGATAAAAAATTAGGGCTGATTGAGAGCAGAGGGTGTCATTTCTCACAAACTTCAAGTCTACGCTTTGCAGCTTGCTTAATTAAACAACTAACTGCATGCGTAATTACATCTAATCTCGTAAAGCGATATATAGCTCGTTATCAGATTTGTGGGCGATTAGGTGCCAGGTACGTACCCGCTTGAACTGGGAGTGTATCTCTCGAACATCATTCTTTTTCTGCTTTACTTGATTGAGTACGTAACTAATACGAATGGAGACGGCTTTGCTATGAATGCACCTTTCTTGCCGATACTGTCAATAGTAGACCCCTTATTGGCAGACAATCAGATTTTGGCTCCTATCCCCCAATTAAACACTGAAACTGAATTATCGCCAATCAAACGCAGCAAAATTTGGGAGCTTAAAGAAGCTAATCGCTGCCCGATTGTGGGCACCTGTTTATCGAAAGATGAGTTAATACGTTTTGCCCGGCGATTTCATTTTGAAGCGTCGATAACCGATGTATTTTTATTGCATGTCGAAGCAGTGAATTGTGTGGCTACACGTAACCCCGCCTCCGAAGCGATTCAGAAGTACCTCGACTCAAAGTATCAGACTGCGCTTACTCGTTTCGAATCTGCTAAAACAGATGCTGCAGTATTCGATCTGTGGAAAAAATGTTTTGTACAGGGAGAAATTGCAGGCGCTTTGTGGGCCGCTCTGACGCACAAACGAATTAGCGATGATACCAGAGGAAAAATCTATGCGGATATGCATATGCATTCTCACCATATGGGAGCAAATCAGGCTGCTGATACTCGTAGATTAGCTCAGCTGGAGAAAGAGTATGCCGAATTAGAAACAGCGATGGAACTCCAGAAACAACACCATTCGCGGATCGAAGCAAAATTGCGCCTGCGGTTTCAGGAGGCTTTGGCCGAAAGCGAGCATTTACGTCATAATCAGAAAGAGATCGTCGCGTTAAAAGCCCGTCTGTCTGCAATTGAGTCTGGTAAAACCATGACTGAAATGGGGCAGCGTTTGATGAAATTATCCATGGAAAATGAGCGATTAAAAAGTGTTGCTCATCAAGCTGATAATCTCGATCAATTACTGCAAGATGCTCATAACCAAATAGCAGCTTTAATTGATGAGTGTAAAGTACTGACCACCGAACGTGATGCACTAGAAAGGTTCCTTTTATCCGATAGTTCTTGCAAGGATTCTTGTAATCATCCGAACGCTCATGATACATCCCAACTAAAGGATTGCTGCGTAGTTTGTGTTGGTGGGCGTATTGCCCAACTCCCGCAATATCGTATGTTGGCGGAACAGATGGGTATCCGCTTAACTCACCATGATGGTGGCCAGCAACATGCGCTTTCTCGTTTACCAGAAATGATCAATAGTGCTGATGCAGTTATTTGCCCTACAGATTGCGTCAGCCATGCTGCTTATTACCAGTTAAAACGGCTTTGCAAACGTCATGGTAAGCCTTGCTTGTTATTCAAAGGTAAAGGAGTTGCTAGCTTTGCTTCTGCACTTATACGGTTGTCATTAGGCCAAGTAAGTTTGAATGCTGATACTCGCGAGTTGTTGGCAGAAGGCATCAGTAAGTGATCATTAAAGTTTATTCATATTATTAATTTTTTAGGATATTCATTTAAATAAGAATGGGTTGCTAGAAACGATGATATAAAGATTTAAATAAAAATAATTATCATAGTCATTTTCATTAACATTGCTACAATAAGAATATCAAAATTTATGATGATGCCAGTAGACAAATGGTCTCAAGGATTAGGCACCTTGTTTATCGCGAACCGCACCCAATTACTCCGGGCAGCGTATAAAATTTTAGGCGACTGGGAACGATCAGATGATGTAGTGCAAGACGCTTATATCAAAATCACTGAGATGGCAGCTGCGCAGAAGGTTAGACAGCCATTGGCCTATCTATTTCAGATCGTACGCAATTTGGCTATCGATCACTATAGGCGTGATGTATTCGAGTCAGAGCTTTTTGGAACAGACGAGGAGGGGTTGCAGGTTCCAGCTCTGACGGGAACACCAGAAACTCATGCAATCAATCGTCAACATCTCGAGTTGATTGCAGAAGCGTTAGCTAAGCTTCCGGAGCGTACAAAACGGGTTTTTGAGCTTTATCGGATACATGGATATACGCATCGGATGATTGCAGATGAATTGGGTATTTCTACTTCCTTAGCAAATATTCTCATCCATGAAGCAATGAATCACTGCAAGAATGCTCTTTAATTTAGCCCGGATATTGCACAATCATCAAAAATAAGTGTGAATTTGCCAAAGATTCATTTTTTAAGTGGATAAATCGGATTTCTATTCAGAACTTGTTGTGATGAAATTCACTTTTCTGCACATTTTGGTGGAAATGATGACAGAAAAGAGGTTTTTCTCTGCTGACAGGCGCAGCCCATCCACCCCATAGCTATTTTATGTGGCAAACGATGGTGCATAATCCTGGAAATGAGTTATCCAGAAGTCAGTCTGGCTGCGACTTGGAAGAATAGTTTCTGATAAGGACAGCTACTTGCAAGTAAAAAACGAATACGGCGGGTATTGCGTAGCATAGCGGCACCTATTTTAATCAGCTTAAATGTGAATTAAGAGCTAGCTCGTAAAAAATTCCAAAAAAACAGAGCCGCAGCCAGTTTTCCGAAGACATGCACCATAAGCCCTTGATAAGAACGAACTTGACTGGCACATTCAATGCCTGTCTTTTCTTCAATCCAGGCAAATAAGGCTTCAATCGGTTGCCGAACGCGAGACACCGCTGTAGACAACCATTGATCCTGTGGTTCCAGATGGTGTTGCCCTTTTTGTTTTTTAACCGGTGTCAAGACGGTCAGATTCTGGGCTTGTCTGACCTCTTCGGCGTCTGGCCGTTGATAAGCTTTATCACCATACAGCTCATTGTTGTGCAATTGTGGCCGAATCTGATCAAATATTTTGCCATCGTGGTCGCTGGCGCCGGTTACATCGATGTACTCGGGGATCGGCGATGAGCCTGGTTGACGGCGCCCTATGATATGGACCCGCACACCATGATAATACAATTTCTTGGTTGAGCAATAACCTGAATCTGCCAACTGTTTAGCTACACACGCTTTAAACCGGTGGCCTTGCCTGACAAGGATGACCGGAAATGAATCGGTCAACCAGACTTGCCCGGAATTCCTGGTTTCCTGTTCCTGCTGAATCAGTGCTAATAAGGGTGCAAACACATCGGCAACCCGATTCAGGCGCTGCACATAAGTCACATAACCTGGAAGTCGTGGAAACCAATCGCGTAAATGGCGATCCGCATACTCATAAATACCTTTGATCTCTCGATGCTTGTCCATTACACCGAACAGGTAGAGAGTAATCACTTCTTCGTCGCTAAAACTTAAATCCGCGTAATGACTCATTCTTTGACTATAAGTCCAAAGATTTTGCTGATAATGCTTGCAAACATAGAGATAAATCGTTATTAATCGCTCTTGCCAGTTCATTGGTTACTTTAATTGATTGAGGTCGGGTGATGTCTTCCTCAATAGTTTAACGTTATTGATGAACTGGCTTCTATTTCAGCTCTTAATTCGCATTTAATTCGTTTTATATTGGATCAGCTATATCTGACTGTACGCATATCCTTATTTATAAAAAATATTTTATTTTTCCAATAACTTATCTCCCTGGGTTCAGGATGCGCCTTGACGCTACTGCATACAATGCGATCACAGAGCAATTCCAACGTAAATAGCATAGATCACAGAGCACGAACAAACCAAAATTATCGATAGAGTTTAAGGGAGGAATCATGAACGGAGGAAAGCAAGATCCGTTCCCGGCACCAAGTGAGTTGTGCAGGAGTCTTTAAAGGAGAATCGACTGTTGGTAGGCCTCTTCCTTTATGCTAGCCTGGCCTGTATGTCAATTCTTGTATGGTTTCAGAGCATATCATGCTCATTTGGATTATGGCAGTTCAACATTATCCATACGCTCGAGGATGAATTGCTGGCGACGCAATAGCCTTTTCGATGGATTAGCAGGCAGTCTTGAATTGGTAATAGCTGCGGCTAGCAAAGCCGCCTGTTCGCGGTTTAGTTTCAAGGCAGGAGTTCTGAAATACATCCTGGCTGCGGCTTCTGCCCCCCAAATACCGTCACCCCATTCAATCACATTCAGGTAGATCTCAAAAATACGATGCTTGCTAAGCTCAGTTTCGAGCTGCCGGACGATGAGGAATTCACGCAACTTGAAGAACTGATTTTCCGAAGATGAAGAATAAAGGTTCTTGGCTAACTGCTGTGTGAGGGTAATTCCTCCCTGGTTCGTTAGTTCCTTTTCCTTTCCATTCATATCAACGTAATTAAGCAGCTTGCCTAAGTCGCTACCTTTGCGCGAAAAAAAAGTAGCATCCTGCGCTGCTAATACCGCATATTTTAGATGAGGAGATATCTGTTCGTACGGAACCCAGAACTGAATACGCCGCTTTATTATGCCCTTCTGCTGCGTCTCAGCAGCACGCATATCCATGAGTGCTGTCGATGCAGGATTTGTTGCCCGAAGGGCACTAATATCGGGCAGGGTGAAAAACACTTGTGCGACATAGCACGCTATGCCCACAAGGATTGCCATCGTCACGTACCTCCAGTATGAAGGCTGCAGGGCATAAGAAACAGAAGTAGGTATATTCTTTTCCATGTAAAAAATATTATGCCGAGTATCTTAATAACAAGAATGGATTTTTTTCTAATTGAGATTGAGAAGTTGTTTGAGAATCCGGAACTTTAACCTTTATGTAACGTGAGTTCGACATAAGAAAAGCTGTAAAAGGCACCTGAATTCCTTATGATGAAGTGGTTCTGGAAAGAATTTCATCATGAGGAGAGTCAGATTCCCATGAATACTATAACGATTTTTTGTGCGAATGACGAATTTTGTAAAGAGTTTGAGCCGCGTTGGGAGCAGCGCTTATTAGAGTCATCGCTGAAACGGCGTCGGCGGCAAGGAGTACTGTGTCTAAGCGAAATCATGACCATCATGGTGGGGTTTCATCTGTCCGGCTACCGGACATTTAAGCACTATTACCTGAATTACGTGTTGAGGTATCAGCGGGGTTATTTTCCAGGGTTGGTGAGCTATAAACGCTTTGTTGAGCTATTGCAAGGTAGCCTGGTGCCTTTGTGCTGTTTTCTGACCAGCCGCTTTGGGCAATGCAGTTGGGATCAGCTTCATTGGTTCAACCAAAATCAGCGTGTGCCACAATCGCCGCATTACCTCCCATAAAGTAATGGCAGAGTTTGCTGCTCAGGGAAAGACCAGTGTGGATTGGTTTTATGGGTTCAAGTTGCATCTGGTCATTAATGACCAGGGGGAATTGCTGGGAGTCAAAATCACGGCGGGCAATGTGGATGACCGTAACCCGGTACCCGAGTTGACGCGCTCCTTATTCGGCAAACTCTGCGGTTATCAGGGCTACTTTTCGCGGCCACTCTTTGAGCAACTCCGGGAGCAAGGTGTGCAACTCGTTACCAATGTACGCAAGAACATGAAAAACAAGCTGTTGCCGCTGTTGACAAGCTGCTGTTACGTAAACGCTCGATTATTGAGACCGTCAATGATCAATTGAAGAATAGTTCGCAAATTGACCATTTCCGTCATCGCAGCGTATTTAACTTCGTTGTTAATCTGATAGCCGGATTGGTGGCTTACCCCTTTCGCGAGAAGAAACCCTCGCTTAATATCAGCCTCCCTCAAGCTCTTCCAATTGTGATGTGATGATTCTTATGTCGAACTCACGTTAATGAAATAGAAAATATTAGTCATTTAATGATGATATGTTATATCATATCATTTATACTAAATAACACTGGAGTTAGATTGTATGCCCGTTCTGAATGCTTCACATACACCGACCTACCGCTTACCCGTTACTATCCTCTCAGGCTTCTTAGGTGCAGGGAAAACCACGGTGCTGAATCATATTCTTCATAACCGGCAAGGCCAGCGTGTGGCAGTTATTGTGAACGATATGAGCGAGATCAATATCGATGCCTTGATGATCGAGAAAGAAATCTCGTTCAGCCGCTCCGAAGAAAAATTGGTTGAGATGAGTAATGGTTGTATTTGCTGTACATTGCGTGAAGATCTCTTGGTCGAAGTACGCAAGCTCGCTGCAGAGAAGAAGTTTGATTATCTGGTGATCGAGTCGACGGGCATCTCTGAGCCATTGCCGATTGCAGAGACGTTTACCTTTGCAGATGAAAACGGTGTCAGCCTATCCGATATCGCGCGGCTGGATACCATGGTCACCGTAGTTGATGCGGTCAATTTTCTTAAGGGCACCTCTAAAAATTCAAGCTATAAAATGAGGCGCGTTAGGAGAAAGTAGTATTTTCTTGATTTGTCCAGGATAACACGTTGTTTCAAATGTATAATAATGAGATTATGCTCCCCGATATGAGTCCTCACCATGCAACTCGGTTTTTTTGACCTTGACAATCGATATGCTCAGCTAAGTAAGTTAAATGATCCGCTTGAAGAGCTGAATCGCATAATCGATTGGAATCTATTCGCTGATCTTCTTGCAGAGACAACGACGAAGCCCCGGAAAAGTGAAGCAGGCCGCAAACCCTTTGATCGGGTGATGCTATTCAAAATGCTGGTATTACAAAGAATGAATAATCTGTCGGATGATCGGCTGGAGTATCAAGTCCGGGACCGGTTGAGTTTCATGCGGTTTTTGGGACTTGGTCTGGCAGGGGTAGTGCCTGACGCAAAGACCATGTGGTCGTTCCGGGAAGAGTTAAAAGAGAACCATCTGATGGATCGTCTGTTTGCAAAATTCGATGAATGTTTACGAGAGTTGGAGGTAGAACTGAAGTCAGGTCAGATCATTGATGCGACCTTTGTGAGTGTGCCTAAACAACGCAATACACGTGAAGAAAACAAGATGATTAAAGAAGATGCCGTTCCGATTGAATGGGGACAGAATCCCCACAAACTGGCGCAAAAAGACATTGATGCGCGTTGGACGAAGAAGAACAGCGAATCGTTTTATGGTTACAAAGATCACGTCAATATGGATCGCGATACCAAGCTGATAACCACATGGGAAGTTACTTCAGCGCAAATTCATGACAGTCAGGTTTTGGAAGAAGTGCTGCAATCCCCTGAAGTGGGAGGCGCAGATATTTATGCGGACTCAGCATACCGCAGCAATGCACAGGAAGAAAGTCTGGTCACCTCAAAATACACGAGTCAGATTCACGAAAAAGGCGCTCGCAATCATCCCCTCACGCAAGCACAAAAATCCAGTAACAAAGAGAAATCACGGGTGCGTGCACGAGTCGAGCATGTGTTTGGTTCGATGACGAATGAACTGGGCGGAATCACGATTCGTACCATAGGTTATGGGAGAGCAAAAGTACAAATAGGCTTACTCAACCTCGTCTATAACATCAAGCGTGTAGCGACGCTGATTCGAAAAGGGTATTTCAGTTTCGATAGGGTTAGTGCGCCCGAAATGGCTTAAAGGGAGCAAAAACGAGAAGATAACAACCCGAATCACCTTGAATTTAGAAAAATTTAATTATTGGACAGAAAAACTTTGAGAATCAAGTGAAATTGCCCTCCTGGTTGAATTGATTTGCTTTTTTTAGGTATTTTTAGAGGTGCCCTTAAAGATTTTGAGGAAGCCAAAATACTGCAAGAGACGGGGGAGAGCCTTGGAGAGGGAGATGAGCGTAGTGTGGCCGATTTGCTGACTGATCAAGTAGAGTTCAGCGATGTTATCCTGATCAATAAGATCGATTTAGTGACTTCAGACACGTTAACAAAATTACGTGGTATTTTATGCAGTCTCAATACGCAAGCTGAGATCATCCTGATTGAAAATGGACGGGTAGATTTAACCAAAGTGCTGAATACCTATAAATTCAATTTTGAGCGTGCCCAGCAAGCGCCGGGCTGGCTCAAGGAATTACGTGGAGAACATATTCCGGAAACAGAGGAATATGGCATCAACAGCTTTGTTTACACAGCGAGAAGGCCGTTTCATCCTCAACGTTTTTACGATTTTCTTCACCAACCCAGGACAGAGGGAAAACTGCTACGCTCGAAAGGTTATTTCTGGCTGGCAACGCGACCAGATTATGCCGGGCAATGGAATCAGGCAGGGGGTATCGCGCGCTATGGTTATGGTGGAATGTTCTGGAAAGCGGTGCCGAAGGAGCAATGGCCCACGGATGAGGACTATTTGGCATCAATCCATGAGCAGTGGGTAGAACCATTTGGGGATATGCGACAGGAACTGGTCTTTATCGGGCAGAATCTGGACGAACAAGCAATCTGTCAATGGCTAGACGAATGCCTGCTGACCGATACCGAATTTAATGCTGGCAAAGATTATTGGACGACATTGCAGGACCCATTTCCTTCTTGGGAGAGAAATTGATATGCGCGCCTCTACATTATCAACCGATTTACCCGCTCATTTTTCAATAAGACAAAGTATAAGCGTAGTAGGCCACGAACCAGAAATACTTTCGCGAGTCTATGATGACTCTGTCAAAATATGCATTTTGCAGCGTGTGCTCAGTGCCAATATCAAACAATTTATCGCGTATTTGCTGCAAGAATACGTTGGCTTCGAGCTGGCGCAGCCAATCAATATAGCGCACATAAGAGAGCGCTTGAACACATGGCTGCCCCAACATCACGCGCTTAATGCTTTTATTGAGGATGTAAGCTGGCTGGTTGAGATGTTTGCCTTCTTATTTGATTTGGAAAGCGTCGGCTTGCGGCTGAATATTCTTACTAAAACCATGTGTCCGCGTTTCCATACGGACAAAGTACCTTGCCGCTTGATCACGACTTATGCTGGCAAAGGAACGGAATGGTTAGATAACAAAACTATTGATCGTATTATGCTTGCAGCTTGCAACGAATCCAAAGAAGAGGCAGAAGCATTCGCAAAACAATACCTAATTCAGAGCTTGCAGGAAGGGGATATTGCTTTATTCAAAGGTGAGCGATGGGGAGAACAGAATGATCAGGGCGTAGTTCATCGTTCACCTGCGCTTGAGAGAAACGAAACGCGACTACTGCTTACTTTAGATTTTGCTTGAACCAGTAATGAATACTGTTTAATCATTTATTAAATCACAGGAAGTAGTGAGAAATGACTGTCGATATCGACCATATCATCCAGAAGTCTCAAGAGGCATGCGCATCAGCGGGAGTTAAACTAACCACCAAGCGCAAAAATGTGCTCATCGTGTTGCTGCGTTCCCCGATACCTCTATCCGCATATGAAATCGTGGAAAGATATAAAGTGCAGTTGAATGAAACATTGCCGGTCATGTCGGTTTACCGCATACTGGATTTTCTAATTCATGAAAAACTGGTTCATAAGCTTGAAACGGCCAGTCTGTATATAGCTTGCGCCCACATTGCCTGTGATCATCAACATGAAACCCCGCAATTTCTGATTTGTGACCGCTGCCATAGCGTTAAAGAGATCGGTGTCAAAAAGCATGTCATGGCGGAGCTCGCGCGCGGCATTCAAAACACTGGCTTTACCCTGGCCCATCAGCAACTTGAGCTGCATGGAATTTGTAATCGCTGCCAAAATGGCTCAATATAATTGACATGATTTTGAATGTGTGGAAGTGATACAAGATTATTTTAATTTCCTATCCTCGGAAGAATTGCATCAACAAGCAGTAAATGATGATTAGGAGCAGGACCTCCCATATTGACACTGCCGATAAAAGCGCTGCAATAGGCGACCTTTGATGAGGAGAATAATGACGCAAAGAGAGAAAAAATGAGTAAATTTACGGGATTTCATGAAACCTCGAAGTCCGCAATAGTCCACATGAACACTCTCAAATACTCGAGAGCAGGCACAAAAAACCAACTGAGTAAAGGGTTGGATTTGGGTATTGGTTATAATTAGGGGAGATGAACACTTATACGTAAGATTGCTAACAGATGTGGAAAGTTAGCGGTTCCTTGAGATTAATGACGATAGTAGGAGAGTGAATGGTGATTTACTGCACACCTAATTGACCAATGAAATATTCAACAAATGATAGGCCGAGTCTAGTTTTGAAGAATAGCAAACCTGTTCATCTGAAACGTACGCTTTTGCGGTCAATGCAACAAGCCATCAAATCAAATCCTCATCGCGGAACTGTCGCTGGATCACTAATATTTTATCGAGATTGTTGATCAATGCATTGACGCAATCACGGTCCAGTTTGGCATTCGACATTTTCTGCAAGACTGCAAAGGCTTCGTCATTCGTCCATGCTGCTTTGTATACGCGGCGCGATGTCAATGCATCAAACACATCTGCAACGGCGCTGATGCGTGCTTCAATTGGAATCTCATCGCCTTTCAAACCTTTGGGATAGCCACTACCATCGATCGCTTCATGGTGATATTCCGCAATATTGCGCAAAATATCGACATGACCAAAAGTACCTAAACTGAAGTCTTTCAGCACGGCATCGACAATTTCGCGGCCTTTTCCCGGGTGCGTTTTCATGACATCGAATTCACTATCGTCAAGCCGACCGGGTTTGCGCAGAATGTTATCCGGAATGCCGATCTTGCCCACATCATGCATCGGTGAAAACAAAAAAATATGCTCAATCTGCTCATCCGTAATGTCATAGTTATATTTACTGGCAAGTTCGTGAGCAATCAGGCGTGCGTAGTGCGCGGTGCGATCGATATGCGAACCGGTCTCCAAGTCACGATAGTGCGTCATGCTGCGCGCTGCGCGTACTGCGGCAATGAGCGTGCGAATAGCCGTCAGTTCATTGATCACCATCAGCGCGATTAAATGCCCATAAATATCAATCTGACGCAATGATTGCGGGGTAAAAGGATGTTCCTGCAGCGAGTTAAAGAACAAAAAACCAATAAAGGTCCGGCTTTGATACAGCGGCATGGTGTAACTCGATTTGTACCCTTTGGCAGCGATACGCCTGGTGTGCTCATGTGTGCCTTGGGAAAAAATATTAAGATCCTGTACCAAACGAGGGCGGCGATGTTCGATGATGGCATGCAACGAAGGTGCCGAGCTGAGTGGGGCTTCATACATTGTTACGGGGCTATCATTTTCTTCAGTACTGTGCGTATAAGTTTTGAGAATTTGCGTTTTTTCATCAAATAGTGCAATTGCAAAACGATCGAGGAACGGAAAATCCTGGCGAATGATTTGATGCAAGAAACGCAGCTTTTCTGTTAATGGGATATTTTCGTGCAAATTAGCCAAGGTATCCTGATGCGTAAAAAGATCTTTTTGCTGCTGCATAATATTTCCGTTTTTCGGTTGATTAGTGCAACATTCTAAACCATTTACTAGGCAACCTATACTCAGCGCGGTAACAATTGCGGATTTTAAAGGTATTGAAGGCCTTAAATTATAAGAGTTTTTCGCATTTCTATTTTCCGCATCTGTGGCCGCGCGGAGTATATATACTACGATTGGAACTGTGCTGCGTTAACCTTTCCCAGAGATTGGTTCCCGGAACCACTGCATGTCCATATACTCAGGGCTGCCGTGACATACCCGAAGCAGCAAGGTTACTTTAAAAGAATGTGCTTATGGGACAAAAAGCGCGACGATATATGCTATTTATCGCCGTGTCTGCATTGATCAAGTTGATTGATCTAAATTGATTTTGTCGCACGCAAATTCTTGGCGGCATTAACCAAATTGGTTAGCGCCTGGGTGACCTCTTCCCATTTCCGCGTTTTGAGACCGCAATCCGGATTCACCCATAGTCGTTTAGCCGGGATGCGCTCGCCAGCCTTCTTCATCAGATTAATGATGTGTGACTCAGTCGGAATGTTCGGTGAGTGGATGTCATACACGCCTGGACCAATCTCATTGGGATATTTAAAGCTGTCAAATGCATCGAGCAACTCCATGTCGGAGCGCGAAGTTTCAATCGTAATTACATCCGTATCCATGCCGGCAATCGACGCAATAATGTCATTGAACTCTGAGTAGCACATGTGCGTATGGATCTGGGTTTCATCAGAGACACCATTGGCTGCTATACGGAACGAATCTATTGCCCAGTTGAGGTACTGCTGCCATTCTTTTTTACGCAGTGGCAGGCCTTCGCGTAGAGCTGCTTCGTCGATCTGAATGATACGCACCCCGGCCTTTTCCAGATCTAACACTTCATCGCGAATTGCCAGAGCCAGTTGATAACAGGATGCCGAGCGTGGCTGATCATCCCGCACAAAGGACCAATTCAACATGGTTACCGGGCCGGTCAGCATGCCTTTCATCGGTTTATGCGTCAGCGACTGTGCGTATTGGATCCATTCAACGGTCATCGCCTTGGGGCGGCGGATATCGCCAAACAGGATTGGTGGTTTCACGCAGCGCGAGCCATAAGACTGAACCCAGCCAAATTGACTAAAGGCATAACCTTCAAGCTGTTCACCAAAATATTCCACCATATCATTGCGTTCGGCTTCGCCATGCACCAGCACATCCAGGCCAAGAGCCTCCTGCTCGCGCACCGCATAGGCGATTTCAGCACACATGGCTGCCTTGTAGTCGGCTTCATCGAGTTCACCATTTTTGAACTGACTGCGCGCCCTGCGTATTTCGGCGGTCTGTGGGAATGAACCAATCGTGGTGGTTGGGTAGATGGGCAGATCGAGTAGGACAGCCTGTTTAGTTGTTCGTATTGCATACGGGCTCTTACGCTTGCCCAGTTCTGGAGTAATGTTGGCAGCGGCGGCCTTGACTGCCGGGTTGTTTACCCGCTGAGAGGCACGGCGTGAAGTAATAGCGGTCTGGTTTGCTGTCAGTTCTGTCTTGACCGCTTCACGACCTTCATTTAGCGCGGTCGCCAGCACTTTGAGTTCATCTAACTTTTGTAGCGCGAATGAGAGCCAGGAACGAATCTCGGGATCAAGCTTCTGTTCGCTGTCGAGGTCCACAGGAACATGCAGCAGTGAGCATGACGGTGCAATCCAGAGGCGATGGCCCAGCGTATCATGTATGGGTTTTAGCCAATCGAGCACGGCATTCAGATCAGTCTTCCAGATGTTGCGACCGTTGATTACCCCCAACGATAGTACTTTATAAGAAGACAGCAGGTTAAGTAGCGGAATAACTTCATCGCGTGCATTGATAGCATCCAAGTGAAAGCCTGCGACTGGCAGGGTAGTTGCAAGATGTAGGTTTTCCTGTAACTGTCCGAAATAACTGGCAAGGAGTAGCTTGACGCGGTTGGTTTTGAGGTGATGATAGGCAAGGGTAAGAGCGTGCTGCCAATCAGGATCGAGCTCAGTGACGAGTACAGGCTCATCCATTTGTACCCATTCTACGCCCTGTGCTGCCAATTGATCCAGCAATTCAGCATAGACTGGCAATAGTTTTTCTAGTAGCGCAAGCTTGTTGGAATTGTCCTTCGCCTTACCGAGCCATAAATAGGTGACCGGACCAATGAGTATGGGTTTGGCTTTGATCCCCTGCTTCTTAGCTTCTATTATTTGTGCGATCAGACGCGAAGCATCTAAAGAGAAGGTGGTTTTGGCGGTGAACTCAGGGACAATATAATGATAATTGGTATCAAACCATTTGGTCATTTCTCCTGCCTGTACACTGCTGCAGCAAGCACTGTGCTCTTCTGTCGTTTGGGTTGAGCGTCCTCGTGCGACCCGGAAATAGTTGTCAAGCGCATTGCCATGGAAGCTCTGAACACGCTCGGGTAGATTGCCTAGCATAAAACTCATGTCCAGTACATGGTCATAAAAAGAGTAATCACCGACCGGTACCCAGTCCAGCTTGGATTGGTTTTGCCAGTGACGTTGGCATAGCTGCGCGCCGACCATCTCAAGTTCTTCCCGGGAGGATTGTCCATTCCAGTAGGACTCAAGGGCAAATTTCAATTCACGTTTCGCGCCAATGCGTGGAAAGCCTAAATTATGAGTGGTGACCATATTACCTTACCTTTTCTTTGAAACATTTGGAAAAAAGAAAACATGGTAGATGCGTTAATTGATGAAGTAAAATGATAATATTTCAATAATCAATTAATTTTATTCATATACTATGCTCGAAAGAATTCACTTGGCTATTATTCGAGAGGTTGATCGACAAGGTTCCCTTACAGAAGCTGCGCGCGTGTTGTGCTTGACCCAATCCGCCTTGAGCCATGCAATGAAGAAACTCGAGCAGAAATTTGGCACGAATATATGGTTGCGTGAAGGGCATCGCCTCCGGCTAACCCAGGCTGGCCAGTATCTGTTGGCAGTCGCTAACCGGCTGCTGCCGCAACTGGACCATGCAGAAGAGCGCATGCGTCAATTCGCAAAGGGAGAACGCGGTACGTTACGCATCGGGATAGAATGTCATCCCTGCTATCAATGGTTGCTTAAAGTGGTATCGCCTTATTTGGCACAATGGCCAGATGTAGATGTAGATGTTAAACAGAAATTTCAGTTTGGGGGCATCGGTGCGCTGTTTGGCCATGAGATCGATTTACTGGTTACGCCAGATCCACTATACAAGCCAGGATTGCACTTTGAGCCAGTGTTCGACTACGAGCAGGTACTCGTGGTGAGTCGCCAGCATTTGCTGGCTGTGGCAACCTATGTCGAGCCGCAACAATTGAGCAGCGAAGTATTGATCACTTATCCGGTAGAAACTGATCGATTGGATATCTATACTCAGTTTTTACAGCCTGTAGGCATTAGCCCTAAACGTCATAAAATCATTGAAACGACAGACATTATGCTACAGATGGTGGCTAGCTGTCGGGGGGTAGCAGCTTTGCCGCGCTGGCTGGTAGAAGAGTATGCAAGTAAAATGGACATTGTTCCTGTGCGGCTAGGGCGGCAAGGTATAGCCAAACAGATTTTTCTTGGTATAAGAAAAACAGACACAGACGCCGGGATTGATTACTTAACAGCTTTTATCGAGTTAGCTCGTCAGCCAGTATGCCTGTAGGGTTGAGCGAGAAGGAATAACATTTGCTTGTTGAAATCTTCAAACATTCGAATCCAGACCAAAGGGTTCGTTATTCTGCGAAAACGGAGTATCGTTGAAAGAACATTCACACGACTCGACATTAACAGAAAGTGGGCTGTATTTTCTGAGCGTTAGCCCGGATATTGCACGAGCATCAAAAATAAGCGTAAATTTGCCAGAGATCCTTTTTCAAGTGGATAAATCGGATTTCTATTCAGAATTTGTTGCGATGAAATGTGCTTTTCTGCACATTTTGGTGAAAATGATGACAGAAAAGAGATTTTTCTCTGTTGACAGGCGCAGCCCATCCACCCCATAGCTATTTTATGCGGTAAACGGAAGTGCATAATCCTGGGAATGAGTTATCGAGAAGTCAGCATGGCTGCGACTTGGAAGAATAGTTTCTGATAAGGACAGCTGCTTGCAAGTAAAAAGCGAATACGGCGGGTATTGGTAGCATAACGGCACCCATTTTAATCAGCTTAAGGCGCATGTGCTCACATAGGCTTGAGCCAGTTCGGTGCCTTGCAGGGCAAGGCGCCGGATGGTTTCCTGCAGGATGTAGGCCAGCGAGGACAGGAGTAGACGAAATTGATTTGACCACCACCGATGGCAACTGGTACGGTCTGCAAGTAAATCAAGCTGTTGTTCCTTGATGCGGTTTTCCATTTCACCGCGTGCGGAATAGAGCTTATCATAGAGAAATTGCGGTTTGCCTATCAGATTGGTAACGACATGACGGGGATGACTGCCTTTGTCAGTATGTTCGATTTTAACAATGATGCGCCGTGTCCGTTGCCAGCTCCTGGCAGCATAGTGAAATTCGTCAAACCAGCGTACCTTTTTATTTGATAGGGCATACTGCTTCTCTGCCGCTTGCTGCCATTGCGCTGATCTCATTCAATCGCTTGTTCTGGGCGACCCCCACGAGGTAGCCCACATCATGACGCTCATACCATGCCAGCATTCTGTGGCGGCAGAAACCACTGTCACCTCGAAAAATGATACTAACTGCAGGCCAGCTTTGCCTGAACCGCTTTACCAGCCATGACAGGATAGCCCACGCATGCTTTGCCCCATCAATATTGTCTGGCCGCAGGTAGCTTACCAGCAGTTGATCCTGGCAGAACACATACAATGGCAAAAAATTCCTTTTCTTTACTCAGCATAGATAACTGAATTATAAAGAATTATTGAGGAATCGCCACTTCTCTTTGTGCAATATTGGGGCTAAATAGCCAGCAGGTTCAAAAGATTCTCTGGCTATTTCTTGATCATAAATTGCGCACAATTACTTGGAATCATCATCATCTAATGCACGAAAAAAAGCAGACAGTGGAGCAATATCTGTACTTCATATGAGCTCTAGCCAGATCGAGCAAGGTATTTTGCAATTGATTTTTCCAAGTTAGCGTACATGTGGTGCTGATTTGTTCTGACTCAGTGAAGAAAAGCTTCATGCTTTCAATTTTTTGTAGGCCCAAACACTTACTGTATTGGATATAGCCGGAATAACTTCTCTATGAAACTTCCTAACTCATTTAATAAACAGGGCATTAGGGGTTTGTAAAAAGATTTTTAACATTTCTTTGTATTCTCAATAAGCCGGTTCGTCTAATCTAGTATGAATAAGAAGCATTCTTATTTAGAAGAATTAAAAAATCCTATTTGTTTATAAATCTGAGGGTGTGCTATGACGAATTGCTTTGATCGCGAAGATGGTGTTTTTCGCGTTTTAGTCAATCATGAAGAACAATATTCTATTTGGCCGGAATGGAAAGCAATTCCTGGTGGTTGGCAGGATACCGGTGTGCTAGGCGACAAAAAGACCTGTCTCGATCATATTGAGAAAGTCTGGACTGATATGCGTCCGCTCAGTTTGCGGCTTTTTATGGATAACCAGGTTTAGAGCAATATATCTATGCGCAAATCACTCACCCTGTTCTGTTTACCGTGTGCAGGCGCGGGTAGTGCTATGTACCTCCGCTGGCGACGGTTACTATCTTCCTGGATAACGGTGCAGCCGATCGAGTTGCCAGGGCGTGATAGCCGGATAGATGAATTCCCTGAAGAAAATTATCTAGCGCTGACTGAATGCTTAAGCAATGAGCTTGTGCCCATATTGCCCGAAAATTATGCCTTTTTTGGACATAGCATGGGCGCCTTGCTAGCTTATGGGATTACCCACCGCTTGTCTGCTCAGAAATTACCGCTTCCCACTGCATTGGTCGTTTCAGGTTGCGCAGCACCCAATCGCCAGGATAGCGAGCGCTATAGCAAAATACAGGGTGAGTCAGCATTGATCGCAGAACTAAGAAAACAGGCAGGTACACCGGAAGAAGTGTTCAATCATCCGGAATTGCTGGCGATGACGCTGGATTTATTGGCAATCGATTACCGGCTATGTGGGAGCTTCCAGCATGTGGAGCTACCGCCTTTGCCCATTCCCATCCATGTTTTTGGCGGGCGTGCGGATGAGATTGAAGCGGCAAAGCTGGATGATTGGCGACTGGCAGGTGCTCAAGCGTTCACCTTGGATTGGTTTGAGGGTGGTCATTTCTTTCTTCGTCAGTCTGAAGAAGTATTTCTGCACACTCTGGTAAAGCGTCTGACAGAAAGTTTAAGTGGAGTCCCTCATGAAGCACCTGAAGTGCCTGCAATTGCCTGAAACGATGCCTATTGGAGTCGATGTTTGGTTGCTCGAGTTCGATTTCGATTCGAAGCAGCTTGCTGTTGACTGGGCATTGCTGAGCGCTGAAGAAAAAGCGCGCGCACTTCGCTTTCGTCAACTGCGGGACCGGGTGCGCTTTATTGCGACACGTGCAGCGCTCCGCCGTCTGCTGGCGGAATGTGTGATGGCGCCACCTCAGACATTACGCATTGTAACGAACAGCTTTGGTAAGCCGTACTTGCCAGCGCATTCCGGCATCGAGTTCAACGTTTCCCATGCTGATAATTTTGCTTTGATTGCGTTATCTACTCATGGGGAAGTGGGTGTCGATATTGAGCAGTGTCATCGGGATGTTGCCAATCTGGGGGCGCATGTGCTTTCTTCGGTAGAACGGGCGTGGAGAATCTGGTCAAGCAAGAACTTCATTGAGCTGTGGGTCGTGAAAGAATCGGTGCTGAAAGCATTGGGATGTGGCATTTCCGAATACCTGCCAGCCATAACTGTTCTGCCAAATCATGATGGCAGCTATCGTATTACCCACGATCAAACTGAATGGGCAGAAGTCAACGCCTGGTCAATTAGTGTACCCATTCACTACGCGGCAGCATTAGCATTGACCCATAAAAGTCAATCGCTAGCAAAGCGCCAGCCTTTTCTATCCTAATTAATCCCAGAAGCAATGAAGTATGCAAAACCAGGCTGGGTTAATAATTTTTCAGTGAAGCATGCATTTATTTTAAGTATTAATCATGAATACAAGACTGATTCCTTCTCGCAGTTATCCTGACAATATTGTGATGCATCTGCAAACGCTCGCTCGTGAGCGACCGACAGATATAGCTCTGATCGTAGTGAGTGCGAATGGCGATACACTCATTGACAAACAGTTCGATTATGTTTCGCTCAATTTGTATGTCAGGGCTGTTGCCGCTGTTTTACAGGATCGATTCGATCAAGGTGATCGAATACTATTGTTAATGGATAACGATGAACATTATGTAGTCGGTTTCCTTGCCTGTCTTTATGCAGGGATGATCGCGGTACCAGTTTTTCCACCCGAATCAATGCGGGAGCAACATCTGACAAGGCTGCTCGCAATTGCAACCGATGCAAAGGCGCGATGCATTCTGACGACTAGCGAAATTATACCGCTGATTAGCGAGGCAGCGATTACGCAATTGGCAGACGCTGATATTCTAGCGGTTGACGCCATAATGAAAAATAACAGGTTTGGTATGGCGTCCGCATGGCATGAGCGCATGCCGGAGAAAGATGAGATTGCTTTTCTGCAATATACTTCTGGATCGACTTCTACACCCAAAGGTGTAATGGTCAGTCATCATAATCTAATGATCAATGCCCGGGTTTTTGAAGAAGGCATGTCGATCGGGGAGAACGATATCTTCGTCAGTTGGCTGCCGCTTTACCATGATATGGGATTGATTGGGGGATTATTGCAGCCGTTACACCGAGGAATTCCGGCAATACTTATGACGCCACAGTTTTTTATCGAACGTCCTGTGCGCTGGCTAGAAGTCATTTCACGCTATCGCGCCACAGTAAGTGGCGCACCTAATTTTGCCTTTCAGTTATGTATCGAGCGCGTGAGAAGCTCGCAATTGCAGGGACTCGATTTATCGACCTGGCGTGTTGCCTTCTCGGGTGCCGAGCCCGTGCGCAGAGACACGATGCGTGCTTTTATCGAGCGTTTTAGTGCACTTGGATTTCCGGCTGGCACTATTTATCCCTGCTACGGTTTGGCTGAAGCGACACTGTTCGTGACGGGAGGTGTGCGTGGAGAAGGCATGATAGTGCATGAATTTTTGCCCGACAAGCTGGCACAAGGTCAAGCAGAGGTGGCGACGCAAGGTGTCCCGATCGTTGCCTGTGGTTTTCCTGCTTCCAATCATTCGGTAAAAATCATGCAACCTGAAAAGCAGATTCCGCTGGCAGACGGTCACGTCGGCGAAATTTGGACGGATGGGCTCAGCCTCGCACAAGGCTACTGGCAGCGTCCACAGGAAACTGCTGAAACCTTTGTTGATCATGAAGGCGCACGCTGGTTACGTACCGGTGATCTGGGTTTTATCCATGCGCGCCAGTTATACATCATGGGGCGACTCAAAGATCTCATCATTATTCGTGGACAAAATATTTATCCCCAGGACATTGAGTTAGTTATCGAGGAAGAAGTGGATGCTGTACGTAAAGGGCGGATTGCGGCATTTTCAGTCGAAGGAAAAGAAGGGGAAGGGATCGGTGTTGCAGTGGAAGTGTCACGCAACATGCAGAAACTCGTTTCTGCCGAGGCTCTGGTGGCAGCCCTCAGCGAGGTAGTCAGTGCAATTTGTCATGAGCCCTTGTCTGTAGTGGTACTGCTAAACCCTGGTGCACTTCCCAAAACTTCGAGTGGCAAGTTACAACGCTCAGCTTGCCGTCAAGGTTGGCGCGAGCGCACGCTGGATGCTTATGCCATCTACGAATATGGTCATTTTGTGCTCGGTGGGAGCAAACCGCTCCCTTGTCTGTTGGAAGATGAAACAGAGCTTGCTTTGGCAGCTATTTGGGAAACTGTGCTGCACCGTACGGGATTGAAGCGTGGAGATCATTTCTTTGCTATTGGGGGTAATTCACTTTCTACTGTTCAGGTCGTAGCGCACATTTCAGATCGTTGGCATATTCCGTTTCTTCCGCGTAATCTATTTCAGCACCCACGACTGCAAGAGTGTGCTGCGGAAATTAAGCGTTTGGCATCTTTGAAGGAAGTTTCACAAGAAGCCAATACGTGTCGCCTTATGCCTATGCGGAATGAGCACTATAGCTTGCCATTATCTTACGGCCAACAGCGTCTTTGGTTTCTTTGGCAACTCGATCCTGACACCACGGCCTATCACGTTCAGCATGCGCTGCGATTATCAGGGATGTTGGATAAACAAGCGTTTGTTGCGAGCTTTCAGGCATTGATCGAACGGCATGAATCATTACGCACCTTATTTCGTATCAGTACGGAAGGCGTGGTCGAGCAAGTAATACAATCGACATCGTCATTAGCAATAACGGATGTCGATTTGTTGGATTGGGATGTTACGCAGCGTGAAGAGCAAGCGACAGCGGAAGCGCAGCACATCATTTTGATGCCCTTTGATTTGACGCAAGGCCCTTTGCTACGAGTGGCATTGATCCGGGTAGCTGAGTACGAATATATTCTCGTTATTGTCATGCACCATATCATTGCCGATGGTGTGTCCATGCAAATCTTGTTGAATGAGTTTGCAGCTTATTATCAGGCGTATATCCAAGGAAAACCAGCTCAACTCGCTCATTTACCTATTCAGTATGTAGACTACACGGTTTGGCAACAAAAATGGCTTGAAGCAGGCGAAAAGGAAAAGCAGCTCGCTTACTGGCGAAGTTACCTAGGTGAGTCACATCCGGTTTTAACATTGCCAACTGATCGAGTACGACGGCCTGTAACGAGTTACCCTGCCGCACGTCACAGTTTCGATCTGCCACAAGCGGTATTGGTAAAACTTCGCCAATTCTCATTTGATCGCGGAGCGACCCTCTTTATGTCACTAATGGCCGCCTTCCAGGTATTGTTATTTCGTCATACAGGGCAACAGATTATTCGCATCGGTGTACCCGTCGCTAATCGCCACCGTATCGAAACGATGAGCCTGATCGGTTTTTTCGTCAATACACAGGTCTTACAGAGTCAATTGCATGGGCGTATGCCGCTTGCTGAACTGCTGGATCAAGTGCGGGAGGATGCGATCAATGCCCAGGCTCACCAGGATTTGCCATTCGAACAACTGGTCGAAGCACTGCATCCTCAGCGAGATTTACGCCATAATCCATTATTTCAAACTACCCTCAATCATTTACAGAAAGACTACCGTAGTTTGCAGCAATGCTCTGGACTGGCGGTTACCGATTATGTCCTTCCTGAGCAGGCAGCCCAGTTGGAACTGAGACTTGAAACCGTTGAATTACCCGATGGGAATGTATCCGCCAGTTTCATTTATGCGTCTAACCTGTTCCATCCTGCTCTGATCGAGCGCTTTACGCGCCACTATCTACAAATTTTGCAGCATCTTTCAATGCAGCCAACCATTGCCATCGGCGACATCGATTTGCTGGATGAAACGGATAAACAGCAACTTACACTCTGGGGAGGCCATCAGCAGACTTCATTCATCAACCACCCAGTTCATCATCTGATTGAGCACCAGGCAGACAGATGTCCGCACATGACGGCGGTAATCTCGGGTGATATCGAGCTGAGTTATGCCGAGCTCAATCGTCGGGCGAATAAGCTCGCCCATCGGCTCATCGACTTGGGTGTCAAACCTGAAGTGCGGGTAGGCGTTGCACTCGAGCGAAGTTCCGTCGAGTTGATTATAGGGCTTGTGGCTATTCTAAAAGCAGGGGGGGCGTATATACCGTTTGACCCTGAGTATCCTAATGATCGTCTGGCTTATATGATGGAAGACAGTAGGACTCGACTGTTGTTAACTCAATCTTATCTCAGCGAGCGATTGCCTTACCGCGAAGGGATACAGATCCTCGAACTTGATACGCTTGATCTGAGTGCAGTAAATGAAATTAATCCTGATATTACCTTACATAGCGACCATCTCGCTTATGTGATTTACACCTCGGGGTCGACTGGTCGACCTAAGGGCGTGGCGGTTTCTCATGGTCCGCTAGCCATGCATTTATCTGCTATCAAAAAAATCTATGGGATCCAACAGGGCGATCACGAATTAATGTTTTTTTCGATGAATTTCGATGCAGCAGCAGAGCAGTGGATGGGACCGCTGACTGAAGGGGCGACGCTGGTGCTTTCTTCTAATCATCATTTGGCAGGAAAGGGTTTTGTTGAGCTGATCGAGCGGCACAAAATAGCGATCCTGCACCTTCCTCCTGCTTATTTGCGCTTATTACTCCCTCAAATTGATCGTACCCGGCAATGGGTGCGTACCTGTATAGCAGGGGGTGAAGCATGGTATGCAGCAGATGTGATCGCGGCTCGTGCGATATTTCAGAAAGCTCGTTTGGTGAATGCTTATGGCCCAACTGAAACAGTGGTCACACCAACCGCATGGATTGATCAGAGCAATGAGAATGCGTTAACGTCAGTGATCGGTGAATTCGCACCGATCGGCCAGCCGGTGGGTGAACGCACGCTCTATGTGCTTGATGCTGAGCTCAAGCTTGTGCCACCCGGCACAGCCGGTGAGCTTTATATTGGAGGGAAAGGATTGGCGCGCGGTTATCTCGATCGTCCCGCTTTGACTAGTGAACGCTTTGTAGCTAATCCATTCGATCAGTCGGGAGGCCGTCTTTATCGGACAGGAGATTTAGTGCGCTGGCGAGACGATCGACAGCTTGAGTATCTCGGTCGCCTTGATGATCAGATCAAGCTGCGTGGTTTTCGTGTCGAATTGGGAGAAATCGAGGCACGCTTGCTCACGTTAGCCGGGATACGTGAAGCTGCGGTGATTGCCCACGAGGGACGTCATGGTCTCCGCCTGCTTGCCTATGTCGTTTTGCACGACAATACTCAATTAAACGCGTCACTATTAAAAACAGCGCTGACAGCTACGCTGCCGGACTACATGATACCCAGCCAGTTCATTTTCCTGGATATGCTGCCTCTTAATCCGAACGGCAAGCTAGACCGGAAAGCGCTACCTTCCCCTGAACAGTTTGATACACCGGATTATGACCCACCTGTCAATCTGATGGAAAAAACCATTGCAGAAATCTGGGCTGAAGCCCTAGAAATGCCTCAAGTCGGTTTGCACAACAACTTTTTTGATTTGGGAGGGCATTCACTGCTGTTGATCAAAATCAAGCAAAAGCTGGAAGAACATTTAGCCAAGCAGATTGCCATGGTTGATTTGTTCAAATATACCACCGTTGCCAGTCTGGCAAAATTTCTGAGTCAAGGGAAAACAGGTACAGCTTCCTTATCACGCCACCAGGCGCGTGCGCAGCGGCAACGTGGCGCTTTCATTCAACGGAAACAAGAGAGGATACAGTAATGGATAATCCTGAAAAAATACTGGAAGATGCAGAACTTGATATCGCCATAATCGGAATGGCATGCCGTTTCCCCGGCGCGAACGATATCGAGTCTTTTTGGCGCAATCTGCGAGAGGGCGTCGAATCCATCACTTTCCTCAGCGATGAAGAACTGCATGCACGCGGTGTGCCAGCGGAGGTATTGAATGACCCCCATTACATAAAAGCGGTTGCTCAGCTGGATGATATCGATTGCTTCGATGCGTCTTTTTTTGGTTATACCCCGCGGGAAGCTGCGGAGACCGATCCGCAGCATCGGCTTTTCCTGGAAGTGGCATGGCAAGCTTTGGAGGATGCCGGCTATGATCCTTCGCGGTATACCGATCCAATCGGTGTATACGCAGGATGCGGCGTGAATACTTATCTGCTGCTTAATTTGCTATCGAGCGGGCGCAGAATGGACAAGCAAGATATTTCTTCGCTGCAGGGGTTGATGAATGGTAACAATAAAGATTCCATGACGACGACCGTCGCGTATAAGCTCAACTTACGCGGACCTGGGATCACCGTCCAAACTGCGTGCTCCACTTCGCTTGCCGCGACACATGTTGCTTGCCGTGCCCTGCTTAATCATGAGGCCGACATGGCCATTGCAGGCGGCGCTTGGGTTAACTTGCTGCATGAAGATGGCTATTACTATCAACCCGGCGCCATTCTTTCACCCGATGGGCATTGCCGTGCATTTGACGCAAAGGCTGCAGGAACAGTAATTGGCAGTGGTGTCGGTATCGTAGTATTGAAGCGGTTGTCAGATGCTTTAGCAGACGGGGACGCTATTCATGCAGTAATCAAGGGATCGGCGATCAATAACGATGGCTCAGCCAAAGTAGGCTATACCGCTCCGAGTGTAGAAGGGCAAACGGAAGTGATTCTGGCTGCCCAAGCCATTGCTGGCATTTCTGCCGATACGATCAGTTATGTGGAGGCGCACGGAACAGGTACGACACTCGGTGACCCGATCGAGATCGCAGCTTTGACGCAGGCATTTCGTGAAAGTACTGATCAACGCAGGTTTTGTGCCATCGGCTCGGTCAAGACCAATGTGGGGCATCTCGATTCAGCTGCTGGAGTAGCCGGGCTGATCAAGACTGTCCTTTCATTGAAACATCAGATGTTGCCTCCAAGCCTGAATTTTGAGCAGCCCAATCCGCAAATCGATTTTGCATCCAGTCCTTTTTACGTCAATACTGAATGCAGAATTTGGCCAGAACAATCCACATCACGGCGCGCCGGGGTCAGCTCGTTCGGTATCGGTGGCACCAATGTGCATATGATTGTTGAGGAAGCACCCAACCGTATCCCTTCGGGTGCATCGCGCGATTGGCAGCTGCTCGTGTTGTCGGCGCGCAGTCAAGAAGCATTGGAGCGAGCCACGAATCGATTGCAGCAGCACCTTGAAGCTCATTTAGAGCAGCCGTTAGCTGACGTTGCTTATACGCTGCAGGTCGGGAGAAAACAATTTGCTCAGAGGGCAATTGCGCTTTGTCATGATCACGAGGATGCCATTACATTATTGCAAAACAGAGAGAGTGAACGCTTTCTTATTCAATACAATGTAGTCGAGCACCGGTCTGTAATATTTTTGTTTCCAGGGCAAGGCGCACAATACATCGATATGGCGCGGGATCTTTATCAAAAGGAGCCTGTCTTCCGCCAGCAATTTGATCAATGTCTGCAATTGCTGCGGCCGCACCTTGATTTCGATCTTCTTGCCATTCTGTACCCAGGTTCGGATGAAACCAATAGATTGGCAGCTTCCTCGCGGCTCGAACAAACTGAAGTCACACAACCTGCCTTGTTCGTTATTGAATATGCCTTAGCACAATTGTGGATGTCATGGGGAATCCAGCCTGCATCGATGATTGGTCATAGCGTAGGCGAATATGTGGCTGCTTGTTTAGCGGGTGTATTTTCTTTGCAGGATGCCCTGAGCTTGGTAGCCTTGCGTGGGCGCTTGTTACAGCAAATGGAAACAGGCGCCATGCTGGCTGTTATGCTATCCGAAGCAGAACTCGCATCCTACCAGTTCGAAGGATGTGATCTGGCAGCGATCAATGGACCGGCACTTTGTGTATTGTCCGGTCCGCTTGCGGCGATCGAAGCAGCTGAAAGAAAATTGGCTGCACACAATGTCAGCTACCGAAGGCTGCATGTTTCGCATGCCTTTCATTCGCATATGGTAGAACCACTGCTGCCAGCTTTTATTGAGCAGGTCGCTCAGGTTAAACGTCAATCGCCTAAAATTCCATTTTTCTCTAACTTGAGCGGTGATTGGATTACACCTCAAGAAGCGATAGATCCGCATTATTGGGGACAACATGTACGTGGGACGGTGCGCTTTAATGATGGTTTGCACACATTGATGGCTGATCCGGCACAAGTATTAGTTGAGGTTGGACCGGGAGAAACGTTGACGACACTCGCGCAACGTCATCCGTTGGCAAATCCCGGGCAGCTTATTTTGTCATCTTTACCCCATCCCAATAAAAGCCATTCGGCACAGAAGCACCTATATCTCACACTCGGCAAGCTATGGTTAAATGGCGTGGCTATCGATTGGAAGCAATTTTATGCGCATGAACGCCGATATCGCGTACCGTTACCAACCTATCCTTTTGATCGTCAATCCTACTGGATCAAAGCCGATGATGAGCAATCCGAATCAAAAGCCGGTGTGCAGCCGACTTTAGCAGCAAGGAAACGGGAACAGACTTTCGCACAGTCGATAAATGGATGGCTCTATGTACCGTCCTGGCAGCGCACTGAACAAATTGACTTCGATAGCTTCCATCCGGAGCAAGCCGGTACTTATTTGATATTCAGCGATGAATATTTAATAGGAGAAGCGTTAGCTAGTCATTTACGTCTATTTGGAATTGAGCCTATCGAAGTTTTTGCTGGTACCACCTATCAGCGAGAAAGTTCGCATCGCTATCGGATTTCTCAGGAAAATTCTCGCGATTTCGACCAGTTACTACAGTCGATACGCGCAGAAGGTAAAACGATCGGTCATATTTTTTATCTTTGGAGTCTGAGTACGGAGGATAAAGCTGAGTCTCAGACAAGCAGTATGAACAGCAATTTCTATAGTCTGTTCTATCTTGCAAGAGCATTGGAGGCTACTCAGGCATTCGCTCCTTCAGCTAAAAAAATCAGTATTTCCATGGTGACGAATCAAATGGAGGATGTTACCGGTAGCGAAATATTGTGTCCCGAAAAGGCTTTGATCTACGGACCATACAAAGTCATTCCACAGGAATATTCAAATGTTACTTGCCGCCTGATCGATATTGACTTTCAGGTAAAGGGTATTATGGTTCCACTGCAGTTGGCTAGGCAGATTCTGGCTGAGTCGCAAACGGATGCCCGAAAGGCTGTGGTTGCTTATCGGGGACCTCATCGCTGGCTTCAATGTTTCGAACCTCTGCAACCTTCTACCATCGTAAAGAACCGCTTCAAATCAGGTGGGGTTTATCTGATTACCGGCGGATTAGGTGGCGTCGGCCTGACACTGGCAGAACATTTGGCACGTACTCAACAAGCTAAATTGGTGCTACTGGGGCGTTCTCCTGTCCCTGCACGCGAACGCTGGCTGGAGATTCTGTCGGGAATTGGCAAAGACAGCGCATTAGGTAGAAAGCTGGAAAAAATCAGGCAGCTGGAAGCATTAGGTGCGGAAATCCTGGTCGTGAATGCGGATATGGGTAGTCAGAGTGAATTAGAGGCGGCAGTGACACAGGCACGGCAATATTTCGGTGCGATTAATGGTGTGATCCATGCTGCGGGTGAATTCAGCGGTGGATTAATCTCTGCCAAATCGGATGAAGCGATAGCACGAGTATTTGCACCTAAAATAAATGGAATGCGCGCGTTGCAAGCAGTTTTCAAGGATGATCCACTCGATTTCATGCTGTTATGCTCATCACTAGCTACGATCGCGGGCGGACTCAATAAAATCGATTATTGTGCTGCTAACGCTTATTTGGATGCGGTGGCGCGCGCCGCTTACCGTGAATCTGCCTATCCGGTCATTTCAGTTAATTGGGATAGCTGGCGGGAAGTTGGTATGGCTGCAAACATGGACATGCCAGAGGGCGTAGGAATTGAACCGCAAGCAGGCGCAGCAGTGTTCGAACGGATCGTGAACGGTCCGCATATGCCTCAAGTAATCGTTTCGCCGAACGATTTGCATACTCTGCTGAGCCAAACACAGCACGACTTGGTTGCGCAAACGTTTGCTTTTACGGCGCCCAGTCCCGGTAAGACAGGAAGATTTTCGAGACCAACGTTGTCAACGGCATTCAAATCTCCCGAAAGTGAGCTGGAAATGAACATTGCAGAGATTTGGCAAAACATGCTCGGAATTGATGCCATTGGCGTGGACGATAATTTATTTGAATTAGGGGGTGATTCGCTATTGGGGATACAACTGCTTTCCAGAATCCGGACTGGTTTTTCCGTCGATTTGCATCCAGCCGATTTCTTCAGATCGCCTACGATCGCGAGTTTGGCGGCATTAATTGAGACCAAACTGCTCGATGAAATCGAATGCTCATAAGCAATTCTCCATATTAATTCATAACTCAAAGAATATTATTTATGACAGACAATAACAATCTTGCGCAACGGCGAGCGCGCCTGAGCCCAGAACAGCGTCAACGATTAGCGCAAAGACTCCAAACAGGTAAAGGGCGGGTACAGCAAGATTCTATCATTCACCGCCGAGCGGCTGGTGAACCTGTACCTCTTTCCTATGCACAGCAGCGGCATTGGTTTTTATGGCAGCTGGATCCGCATAGTACGGCCTATCATTTAGGCGGTACATTGCGGCTGAGAGGCAAGCTTAATCACGCAGCACTGGAAGATAGCTTTCAAACATTGATCGCGCGGCATGAAGCGCTACGTACAGTTTTCCGTGCTAATGCGCAAGGTCAGCCTGAGCAGATAATTCAGGCGGAAGGTCACTTCAAACTGACGGTGATTGATTTGATCGATCTACCAGCTGAGCAGCGGACAGCACGTGCACATGCAGAAGCGATCCGCATCTATACCACGCCATTCGATCTTACGCAAGGACCGCTATTGCGTGTAGCGCTGATCCGGCTCGAAACGGAAGAGCACTATCTGGTGGTGGTGATGCATCACATCATTTCGGATGCCTGGTCCAACCGTCTCATTATTGATGAATTCGCTGCGTGTTACCGTGCTCATCGCGAAGGACAATCTGCTGTGCTGCCATCACTTTCCATTCAATATGCCGATTATGCGCTTTGGCAGCGTAATTTTCTAGAAACAGGCGAGAAAGAACGACAATTGACCTACTGGCGTAACCAGTTAGGCGAAACTCACCCTGTATTGTCATTGCCAACCGATCACCCGCGCTTATCAATCGGAAACTACCGGGCTGCCCAGCATGATTTTGCGCTGCCTTCTCCACTGATGGCACGTTTGCAACAGAAACTGCAAGCACAAGGAGCCACGCTCTTTATGGGTCTGTTGACAGGCTTTCAGGCATTGTTATACCGCTATACCGGGCAAAGCGACATACGCGTAGGGGTGCCGATCGCCAACCGTCACCGGGTAGAAACCGAAAACCTGGTCGGTTGTCTGGTAAATACTCAGGTATTGCGTAGCCAGCTCGACGGACGTATGTCGCTGAACAAGATACTCGAGCAAACCCGTGAAGCTGCTCTGGGTGCACAAATTCATCAGGATTTGCCTTTTGAGCAACTGGTCCAAACGCTTCAGCCTGAGCGCAGTTTGCACCAACATCCACTCTTTCAGATGATGTTCAATCATTTGCGCGAAGATTATCGCGCGCTGGAACAGCTGCCAGGATTGACTGTCGAGGAAATTGAACTCGGGGGACGGGGTGCGCAGTTTGAATTGACGCTAGATACGTTGGAACGAGCGGATGGCAGTTTCAGTGCGCGCTTCACCTATG
The DNA here is from genome assembly GCF_001007935.1 of Nitrosomonas communis. Lineage (NCBI taxonomy): Bacteria > Pseudomonadati > Pseudomonadota > Betaproteobacteria > Nitrosomonadales > Nitrosomonadaceae > Nitrosomonas > Nitrosomonas communis. Next base: position 2,841,645 of record NZ_CP011451.1, on the reverse strand, counting down.
CAGCCGAACTGTTTCAAGCAGAAACCATTGCGCGGCTTGGTGATCATTATCTGCGTCTGCTGGAACAGCTGGCGGAGCGACCAACGCAGTGTCTAGGCGATGTTACCTTCCTGAGCGAAGTAGAGCAGACTCAATTCAAGTTATGGGGAGTTAACGAGCGGCGATATGGACAGGTCGAGCCAGTGCATCACCTAATTGAACGCCAAGTGATGGTTCGTCCGGAAGCAACTGCGCTGATTTTTAATGATACCGAGCTCAGCTATGCGGAACTGAACCGGCGGGCGAACCGATTGGCGCACCGATTGATTGCCCTGGGGATAAAACCGGAGAGCCGGGTGGGGATTGCGGTGGAGCGCTCGATCGACATGATCGTGGGGCTGCTCGCCATCCTCAAGTCAGGCGGGGCGTATGTACCGCTCGATCCGGATTATCCACGGGAGCGGCTGCACCACATGGTAGCGGACAGCGCCATCGAACTGCTGCTGACACAAAATTCTGTCAAGGACAGTATCCCTGAGCCATTATCCGGTAGCGTGCTCGTGCTGGATACATTGGATTTGACTGATTTACCTGAGGATAATCCGGTTATTACCCTGCATGGTGAGCATGTGGCCTACATCATCTATACTTCTGGTTCAACTGGTCAACCTAAAGGAGCCATTAATCGCCATAGCTCATTGCATAACCGATTAGTTTGGATGCAAGAAGCCTATCCCCTAAATCATGAAGATACTGTGCTCCAGAAAACACCATTCAGCTTTGATGTGTCAGTCTGGGAATTTTTCTGGCCATTAATGTACGGTGCCCGCTTGGCTATGGCTAATCCAGGAGATCATCGCGATACGGCCCGGCTGGTTGCGCTGATTCAGCAGCACAAAATAACGACCCTGCATTTCGTTCCTTCAATGCTGCAGGCATTTATGGCGGATAACGAGGTTGCAACCTGCGCTGATTTAAAACGAATCATTTGTAGCGGAGAAGCACTTCAACTGGAAATGCAGGAGGCAGTGTTCAAAAAGCTTCCCGGCGTTAAACTTTACAACCTGTATGGGCCAACAGAAGCAGCCATCGACGTAACTCATTGGACTTGCCGCACTGAAGCATTTCACAGTATCCCAATTGGGAAACCAATAAGCAATACTAAAACATATATTCTGGATACCAGCCTAAATCCAGTTCCGCAAGGAGTATCAGGAGAATTGTATCTTGGTGGTGCAGGGCTCGCGCGTGGCTATCTCAACCAAATTGGATTGACAGCGGAGCGATTTATTGCTGATCCATTTGAAGGACAGGGAAGTCGACTCTACCGAACGGGTGATCTGGCAAGATGGCGCTCGGATGGGCAAATTGAATATCTGGGGCGAGTGGATCATCAGGTCAAGGTAAGAGGTTTCCGCATCGAATTAGGCGAAATTGAAGCACAACTGCTGGCACAGCCCGATGTGAGGGAAGCCGTGGTGGGAGCCAAGGAAGGGCCGAGCGGTATGCGGCTGATCGCGTATGTCTCGCTGCAGACAGGCAGTGTGGTGACCACTAGCGAATTGCGTGAAGCGCTTGCGCAAACCCTGCCTGATTACATGCTGCCCTCAGCGATCGTGGTGCTGGACGGTCTTCCCCTGAATGCGAACGGTAAAGTGGACCGCAAACGCTTGCCCGAACCGGAATTTGTCAGCGAAGGCGCATATGCCGCACCTGAAGGGAAAGTAGAGGAAATGCTTGCCAGGATCTGGTCGGAAGTATTGAGTCTTGGCCGGGTAGGGCGCAACGATAATTTCTTCGAACTGGGAGGCGATTCGATTCTCAGTCTGCAGATTGTAACCAGAGCGCGCCAGGCAGGCTGGAAAATCACGCCACGGCAATTATTTGAACGGCAAACGATCGCTGCACTGGCGGTTTTAGCCAAGCCCGTGGAACAAGGCGTGAAAACCGGCTTTACCAACGAGGTCGGGTTTGATGCAGCCGCCCCTGTCCCACTGTTGCCGATTCAGCTTGATTTTTTTGAACAATCCATACCTGCACAGCATCACTGGAATCAGGCCGTATTGCTGAAAAGCCACCAGCGGTTGCAAACCGAGTGGCTTGATCAGGCATTGCAAGCGGTCGTACAACATCATCGGGCGCTTCGCTTTAGTTATACCACACAAGCCAATGGTCAATGGCTGCAGCGCGCGACTGATTCGGTTGCACAGAATCTGCTGTGGATACGTTACGTGGCTGATAGCGAGCAATTCATGGCGCTGTGCCATGAAGCACAGCGCAGCTTGCATCTGCATGAAGGACCACTTCTGCGCGCTGTGCTGATCGACATGGCTGACAATACGCAGCGTTTGTTATTAATTGCTCATCATCTGGTGATTGACGGGGTTTCGTGGCGGATTCTGCTGGAAGATCTCGAAACCGCTTATGATCAGGCAATGCACAGTGAAACCATCGTCTTGCCTGAGGCGACGACCGATTATGCCATCTGGTCCCAACAGCTGCAGCATTTCCCCGCGACGCATGCTGCCGAGTTCGCTTATTGGCAGAATCTGACAGATATTCCTGTTGCACTTCCTCGCGATTACCCGGAAGGCTCAAATGCCATGCTGCACATTGATCGTGCGGCTATGAAACTCGATCAGGCAAATACGCAGGCTCTGCTCAAGGACGCACCAGCAGCGTATCGTACGCAAGTGAACGATCTGCTGCTCACCGCCCTGGGTAGCGCGCTATGCCAATGGAGTGGGCATGAAAAAATTTTGATCGATCTGGAAGGTCATGGACGCGAAGATCTTTATTCTGATATTGATCTATCCCGCACGATAGGCTGGTTCACCTCCCTGTTTCCAGTGGTACTTGATCCTGCAGGCGATTTAGCTACACGGCTCAAACGTATCAAAGAATGTTTGCGCCAAGTGCCGCACAAAGGATTGGGCTATGGCCTGTTCAAATATTATGGAACGGAAGCGCAGCAACGAATCCTGAGCAAATTGCCTCAAGCGCAAGTCGTATTCAACTATCTGGGGCAATTCGATACCAGTTTTGAATCGGATAGTCTCTGGCAATTGGCCAGTGAGCCTAGCGGTGACACAATGGATCGGGATGCGCTGCAAGCACATGATTTATCGATCAATAGCCACATTTATGAAGGTCAACTCTGCCTGGAAGTAAGCTACAGCAAAGCGCGCTATACGCGAGCAAACATTGAGGCGTTTATTCGTATTTTCCTGGTCGAGCTTGAATCTGTGATTGCCCATTGCACACAAGGCATTCGTGCGGTTACCCCTTCTGATTTCCCCTTACTCCAGATCACCCAGGGTGAATTGGATCACCTGCCCATTCCTATCGATCAGCTTGAGGATCTTTATCCGCTTTCTCCGATGCAGACAGGGATGCTGTTTCATAGTGTCTTCGATACCGAGGGCGGTGCTTATCTCAGTCAACTCAGAGCGGACATTAGACGCCTGTCGGTAGAACGATTCAGAAGCGCCTGGCAGGCGGCGATTGACCGGCATGAAATATTGCGTACCGGTTTCCTGCAAGAAGGCAATACTCCTTTACAGTGGGTCGCTAAAACAGCTGAGCTTCCTTTTGTCATCATCGATTGGCGAGATCGCACGATGTCTTCTGCAGCGGTCTTGGAGCAGGCGCTCGATGACCTTGCGCAATCGGAACATGCGCAGGGATTCGATCTGAAGAAGCCGCCGCTGATGCGTATTGCTGTGGTAAACCTGGCTGATGATCGCTATCACGTCATTATGACAATTCATCATTTGTTAGTGGATGGTTGGAGTACTTCTCAATTGCTAGGTGAAGTGTTGCGACAGTATGGCGGCGCGTTTCCTTCCTCACCACGCGCCCGTTACCGGGATTTCATCGCATGGTTGCAAGGGCATGAGCGAAAAACAGCAGAAGATTACTGGCAGGCGTGGTTAAGTCAATTCAACGACGAGCCTACCAAGCTGGCTGGGTCAATTGCATCTCCATCAGTCAATGAAGGTTACCAGCAAGCGGCCTGTCCACTCGATCATGAGTTTACCGAAGCGCTGATTCATTTTTCCCGACAGGAACGAGTTACGGTCAATACCCTCGTGCAGGCAGCCTGGGCTTTATTGCTCGGTCATTACACGAGCCAGCGTATGGTGACTTTTGGCGTGACTGTAGCGGGTCGACCGACCGATTTGCCCGGATCGGATCAGATGCTAGGTCTGTTCATCAATACCTTGCCCGTGAAGGTTGAACTCAAACCAGAGCTTGCCGTGGGGGAATGGCTGCGTGCCCTACAAGCGCAGAATCTGGCTTCACGGGAGCATGAACACACCCCACTATACGAAATCCAGCGCTGGGCAGGTCAGCAGGAATTATTTGACAGTATTCTGGTATTTGAGAATTATCCGCTCGATGAGGCGTTCAAGCACGATACCCCGGGTGGGCTCGTGATCACAAACGCGCAGGGGCGTGAGGAAACGAATTACCCCATGACTGTATCAGTCATTGAGAGTCATGGTTTTACTCTGCAGTATAGTTACGATTGCAAGTATTTTTCAGAAGAGACGGTCAATGGCATCGCGCTGCAAGTTGAGAGACTGCTGCGTCAAATTATGCAAAGCGCTGCCAGGCGGTTAGGCGATCTGGTTTTTTTGAGTAAAGCGCAGCAGGGCCAACTCAAGGCGTGGGGAATCAATGAGCAGCGATTTACATCGGTCGAGCCCGTCCACCGTCTTTTCGAACAGCAAGCTTTGATGCGTCCGGAAGCAACTGCGCTGATTTTTAATGATACCGAGCTCAGCTATGCGGAACTGAACCGGCGGGCGAACCGATTGGCGCACCGATTAATTGCCCTGGGAATAAAACCGGAGAGTCGGGTGGGGATTGCGGTGGAGCGCTCGATCGACATGATCGTGGGGCTGCTCGCCATCCTCAAGTCAGGCGGGGCGTATGTACCGCTCGATCCGGATTATCCACGGGAGCGGCTGCACCACATGGTAGCGGACAGCGCCATCGAGCTGCTGCTGACACAAAATTCTGTCAAGGACAGTATCCCTGAGCCATTATCCGGTAACGTACTGGTGCTGGATACATGGGATGCGACTGATTTGCCCGAGGATAATCCGGCTGTCACGTTGCATGACGAACATCTGGCCTATATTATCTATACCTCCGGTTCTACTGGTCAGCCGAAAGGCGTGGCTGTTGCACATGGGCCGCTAGCAATGCACGTGCAAGCCATCGGTGAGTTGTATGGAATGACACCAGACGATCGCGAACTTCAGTTTGCCTCAATCAATTTTGACGGTGCCCATGAGCGCTGGTTGGTGCCTTTAGCCTTTGGTGCTGCGCTGATGCCACGTGACCAGGAAATATGGTCGGCAGACCGGACTGCCACTGAGATCGCGAAGCATCGAATTACTATTGCCTGCTTTACTCCAAGCTATCTGCAGCAGCTGGCTGAATTTACCGGCAGTGCAGGCCGGAATTTACCCATCCGTTCCTACACCGTAGGCGGCGAAGCCATGAGCCGCAGCAGCTACGATTTCGTTCAGGCAACGTTACAACCCCCGCGTATCATCAATGGCTACGGTCCTACTGAGACAGTCATTACACCGCTCATTTTCAAAGCGTATTCTGCAACCCGCTTCAATTCAAGTTACTTGCCGATTGGTTCACCCGTAGGTAACCGGACTGCCTATATTCTCGATGCAGAAATGAATCAGGTGCCTTGTGGAGTGACTGGTGAGCTTTATCTTGGAGGAATGGGACTCGCGCGTGGCTACCTCAACCAAATTGGATTGACAGCGGAGCGATTTATTGCTGATCCATTTGAAGGACAGGGAAGTCGACTCTACCGAACGGGTGATCTGGCAAGATGGCGCTCGGATGGGCAAATTGAATATCTGGGGCGAGTGGATCATCAGGTCAAGGTAAGAGGTTTCCGCATCGAATTAGGCGAAATTGAAGCACAACTGCTGGCACAGCCCGATGTGAGGGAAGCCGTGGTGGGAGCCAAGGAAGGGCCGAGCGGTATGCGGCTGATCGCGTATGTCTCGCTGCAGACAGGCAGTGTGGTGACCACTAGCGAATTGCGTGAAGCGCTTGCGCAAACCCTGCCTGATTACATGCTGCCCTCAGCGATCGTGGTGCTGGACGGTCTTCCCCTGAATGCGAACGGTAAAGTGGACCGCAAACGCTTGCCCGAACCGGAATTTGTCAGCGAAGGCGCATATGCCGCACCTGAAGGGAAAGTAGAGGAAATGCTTGCCAGGATCTGGTCGGAAGTATTGAGTCTTGGCCGGGTAGGGCGCAACGATAATTTCTTCGAACTGGGAGGCGATTCGATTCTCAGTCTGCAGATTGTAACCAGAGCGCGCCAGGCAGGCTGGAAAATCACGCCACGGCAATTATTTGAACGGCAAACGATCGCTGCACTGGCGGTTTTAGCCAAGCCCGTGGAACAAGGCGTGAAAACCGGCTTTACCAACGAGGTCGGGTTTGATGCAGCCGCCCCTGTCCCACTGTTGCCGATTCAGCTTGATTTTTTTGAACAATCCATACCTGCACAGCATCACTGGAATCAGGCCGTATTGCTGAAAAGCCACCAGCGGTTGCAAACCGAGTGGCTTGATCAGGCATTGCAAGCGGTCGTACAACATCATCGGGCGCTTCGCTTTAGTTATACCACACAAGCCAATGGTCAATGGCTGCAGCGCGCGACTGATTCGGTTGCACAGAATCTGCTGTGGATACGTTACGTGGCTGATAGCGAGCAATTCATGGCGCTGTGCCATGAAGCACAGCGCAGCTTGCATCTGCATGAAGGACCACTTCTGCGCGCTGTGCTGATCGACATGGCTGACAATACGCAGCGTTTGTTATTAATTGCTCATCATCTGGTGATTGACGGGGTTTCGTGGCGGATTCTGCTGGAAGATCTCGAAACCGCTTATGATCAGGCAATGCACAGTGAAACCATCGTCTTGCCTGAGGCGACGACCGATTATGCCATCTGGTCCCAACAGCTGCAGCATTTCCCCGCGACGCATGCTGCCGAGTTCGCTTATTGGCAGAATCTGACAGATATTCCTGTTGCACTTCCTCGCGATTACCCGGAAGGCTCAAATGCCATGCTGCACATTGATCGTGCGGCTATGAAACTCGATCAGGCAAATACGCAGGCTCTGCTCAAGGACGCACCAGCAGCGTATCGTACGCAAGTGAACGATCTGCTGCTCACCGCCCTGGGTAGCGCGCTATGCCAATGGAGTGGGCATGAAAAAATTTTGATCGATCTGGAAGGTCATGGACGCGAAGATCTTTATTCTGATATTGATCTATCCCGCACGATAGGCTGGTTCACCTCCCTGTTTCCAGTGGTACTTGATCCTGCAGGCGATTTAGCTACACGGCTCAAACGTATCAAAGAATGTTTGCGCCAAGTGCCGCACAAAGGATTGGGCTATGGCCTGTTCAAATATTATGGAACGGAAGCGCAGCAACGAATCCTGAGCAAATTGCCTCAAGCGCAAGTCGTATTCAACTATCTGGGGCAATTCGATACCAGTTTTGAATCGGATAGTCTCTGGCAATTGGCCAGTGAGCCTAGCGGTGACACAATGGATCGGGATGCGCTGCAAGCACATGATTTATCGATCAATAGCCACATTTATGAAGGTCAACTCTGCCTGGAAGTAAGCTACAGCAAAGCGCGCTATACGCGAGCAAACATTGAGGCGTTTATTCGTATTTTCCTGGTCGAGCTTGAATCTGTGATTGCCCATTGCACACAAGGCATTCGTGCGGTTACCCCTTCTGATTTCCCCTTACTCCAGATCACCCAGGGTGAATTGGATCACCTGCCCATTCCTATCGATCAGCTTGAGGATCTTTATCCGCTTTCTCCGATGCAGACAGGGATGCTGTTTCATAGTGTCTTCGATACCGAGGGCGGTGCTTATCTCAGTCAACTCAGAGCGGACATTAGACGCCTGTCGGTAGAACGATTCAGAAGCGCCTGGCAGGCGGCGATTGACCGGCATGAAATATTGCGTACCGGTTTCCTGCAAGAAGGCAATACTCCTTTACAGTGGGTCGCTAAAACAGCTGAGCTTCCTTTTGTCATCATCGATTGGCGAGATCGCACGATGTCTTCTGCAGCGGTCTTGGAGCAGGCGCTCGATGACCTTGCGCAATCGGAACATGCGCAGGGATTCGATCTGAAGAAGCCGCCGCTGATGCGTATTGCTGTGGTAAACCTGGCTGATGATCGCTATCACGTCATTATGACAATTCATCATTTGTTAGTGGATGGTTGGAGTACTTCTCAATTGCTAGGTGAAGTGTTGCGACAGTATGGCGGCGCGTTTCCTTCCTCACCACGCGCCCGTTACCGGGATTTCATCGCATGGTTGCAAGGGCATGAGCGAAAAACAGCAGAAGATTACTGGCAGGCGTGGTTAAGTCAATTCAACGACGAGCCTACCAAGCTGGCTGGGTCAATTGCATCTCCATCAGTCAATGAAGGTTACCAGCAAGCGGCCTGTCCACTCGATCATGAGTTTACCGAAGCGCTGATTCATTTTTCCCGACAGGAACGAGTTACGGTCAATACCCTCGTGCAGGCAGCCTGGGCTTTATTGCTCGGTCATTACACGAGCCAGCGTATGGTGACTTTTGGCGTGACTGTAGCGGGTCGACCGACCGATTTGCCCGGATCGGATCAGATGCTAGGTCTGTTCATCAATACCTTGCCCGTGAAGGTTGAACTCAAACCAGAGCTTGCCGTGGGGGAATGGCTGCGTGCCCTACAAGCGCAGAATCTGGCTTCACGGGAGCATGAACACACCCCACTATACGAAATCCAGCGCTGGGCAGGTCAGCAGGAATTATTTGACAGTATTCTGGTATTTGAGAATTATCCGCTCGATGAGGCGTTCAAGCACGATACCCCGGGTGGGCTCGTGATCACAAACGCGCAGGGGCGTGAGGAAACGAATTACCCCATGACTGTATCAGTCATTGAGAGTCATGGTTTTACTCTGCAGTATAGTTACGATTGCAAGTATTTTTCAGAAGAGACGGTCAATGGCATCGCGCTGCAAGTTGAGAGACTGCTGCGTCAAATTATGCAAAGCGCTGCCAGGCGGTTAGGCGATCTGGTTTTTTTGAGTAAAGCGCAGCAGGGCCAACTCAAGGCGTGGGGAATCAATGAGCAGCGATTTACATCGGTCGAGCCCGTCCACCGTCTTTTCGAACAGCAAGCTTTGATGCGTCCGGAAGCAACTGCGCTGATTTTTAATGATACCGAGCTCAGCTATGCGGAGCTTAACCGGCGGGCGAACCGATTGGCGCATCGGCTGATCACATTGGGCATTCGACCTGAAAGCAGGGTCGGAATTGCGGTTGAGCGTTCGATCGACATGATCGTGGGAGTGCTGGCGATTCTTAAAGCAGGGGGAGTGTATGTGCCGCTCGATCCGAATTATCCACGGGAGCGACTGCACCATATGGTCGCAGATAGCGCCATTGAGCTGCTGCTGACCCAAAGTATTCTTCGAGTACAGATTCCTGAACCGATTTCAGGTCATGTGCTGGAACTGGATAAATTGGATTTAATCTATTCCCCCGAGGATAATCCAACTGTTACCCTGCATGGTGAGCACTTGGCTTATATCATCTATACTTCAGGTTCTACCGGCCAACCCAAAGGGGTAGCTGTTGCGCATCATGCTCTTGTTGAACATGCACTGATCGCCGTTGAGTTCTTTAAGCTAAGCAGTCGTGATCGTATGCTGCAATTTTCCACTATCAATTTCGATGGTTTTATCGAGCAACTTTTTCCACCACTATGTGTTGGCGCTACGATCGTGTTACGCGGCTCCGCACTTTGGGACAGTGAAACGTTCTACCACGAATTGATCGATAAACGGATAACGGTTGCCGATTTAACCACTGCATACTGGTTCTTGCTCGTGCAAGACTTTGCCAAAGAAGGGCCACGGGATTTTGGTGCATTGCGACAAGTGCATGCAGGCGGTGAAGCGATGTCCCCCGAAGGCATCAAGGCTTGGCGGCAAGCTGGTTTGGAGGGAATAACTTTACTGAACACTTATGGACCCACCGAAGCAATCGTGACAGCAACCATTGCTGATTGTGGCGGAAGCACAGGAGGGACACAGGACTACGGTCAGGAGCCGGCGGTCACCATTGGCAAACCGCTGCCTGCACGTCATATTTATCTGCTCGATGCTAATCTGATACCCGTTTTGCCTGGCGTAGCGGGAGAGTTGTATATTGGAGGAGAATTGCTCGCGCGTGGCTATTTCAACAGAGCTGGATTGACAGCGGAGAGGTTTGTGGCTGATCCATTCCGGGAGCAGGGAGGAAGGATTTATCGCACGGGCGATCTGGCGAGATGGCGCCCGGATGGACAAATCGAATACTTGGGGCGGGTGGATCATCAGGTCAAAATCAGAGGTTTTCGTATCGAATTAGGTGAAATCGAAACACAATTGCTGCATCAGCCAGCTGTGAGGGAAGCGGTGGTAGTCGCCAAGGATGGGCCAAACGGCACGCGGCTGGCAGCCTATGTTTCATTACATGCAGGCAGCACAAGCACATTGACAACGGAAGCATTGCGCGAGGCGCTTGCGCAAACCCTTCCAGATTACATGCTGCCTTCGGCAATTGTCGTGCTGGAAAATCTCCCGTTGAATGCAAACGGTAAAGTGGATCGCAAACGCTTGCCTGAACCGGAACTTGTCAGCGATAAGCAATATGCAGCGCCCGAAGGGGAAGTAGAAAAAACCTTGGCGGCAATTTGGGCCGAAGGATTAGCTCTTGGACGAGTAGGGCGCAACGATAATTTCTTCGAACTGGGGGGCGACTCCATCCTCAGTCTGCAGATTGTGACTAAGGCGCGACGCGCAGGCTGGAAAATCACGCCACGCCAATTGTTTGAACGGCAAACAATCGCTGCACTCGCACCAGTCGCTGAGCCCCTGTCAGAGTCTATGGGAGAAACGCCTTCATTGATACCTCTATTTGAGCGTGCGCGTCTAGAAGATTACCTCGATGAAAGTCTCTTGGCAACATTACCTTTTAGCAACGATGATGTCGAGGATATCTACCCACTGTCGCCGACACAGGAAGGAATGCTATTTCATACCCTGGAGGCACCTGGTACTGGATTGTATGTGAATCAGATTAGCGTCGAAGTCGAGGGCCTCGATACTCCGCGACTGGCGCAAGCTTGGCAGGCTATGATTGCCCGTCATCCTGTACTGCGCACGGGGTTTTTATGGCAGACGGGATTGGCACGCCCTTTACAGATTGTCTTCAAGCAAAGCGAGGCTCCAGTAATCCATTTGGATTGGCGGGATAAGGATAACCTAGAAGAATGCCTTATTGCCTATGCTGATCAGGAGCTGAAGCGGGAATTCGATTTTCTTCATCCTCCCTTGGCGCGCTTGAGCTTGATCCGGTTAGACGATAAGCGCCACCAGTTGATCTGGACCAAACACCATATCCTGGTGGATGGTTGGGGAGATTCTATGCTGATCAGCGATTGGCTGCGCTGCTATAACAGAGAAACGCTGCCACCAGCGGGACCGGGATACGGCGTGTATGTACGCTGGCTGGCCAAGCAAACCAGTCAGGCAGCTCAGCATTTCTGGCAAACCGAGCTTAGTAGCACCGACGGACCGACACTGTTAGCAGAATCCGTCCCTAAGATTGAAAAAAATAAGAACCAGTCTGGTTTTGCCCAGATATATACATGTTTGAGTCCAGAAGAAACCCGCCGTTTACAAGCCTTTGTGCAACAAGCGCGTGTGACCTTAAACACTTTTGTCCAGGCAGCTTGGGCGTTGTTGTTACAGCGTTACACTGGAAAACAGACAGTCATTTTCGGCGCAACTGTGGCCGGGCGCCCGCCCAGCCTGCCGCGAGCAGACGAGATTCTAGGCTTGTTCATTAATATGATCCCGGTACCCGTAACACGTCGCAGCGAATTAACGGTAAGCGAATATTTGCAGTCGCTACAGCAAATGAACGCCCGATTGCGCGATCATGAACATAGTGCGCTTGCGGATGTTCAGCGCTGGGCAGGTTTTCCTGGACAACCGCTATTCGATAGCATCATCGTTTTTGAAAACTATCCGATCGATGCGTCCTTGCGCAACAATGAATTGTATGGTCTGCGTTTCGGTGAAATTGCCGGCAAAGGATTGACCGGCTATGCCATGGATTTACAAGTGACAGTCGGGGATACGTTAGACATCGAATATGCCTATGGTTGCCATGATTTTACCGATGAATTTGTAATTGAATTACGCAGCCACATGGAATGCCTGATGCGGGAAATGATGACTTACCCACAGCGTGTGGTGGGTGAATTGAGGGGGCTCGCCAAGGAGAAACTTAATCGGCTGCTAATGCTGCGTAGCGATACGGAGACAATGAGTAACTGGCCGCAATCCTATCAACCTGTTCATTATCTGATCGAACATAATGCAGTGCACCAGCCCGATGCTATCGCGCTGTTGATGGGCGAACAAGAAATGACTTATGCAGAACTGAACAGGCGCGCAAACCAGCTAGCACATCGTTTGATTCAATTGGGTGCTAAACCGGAGATACGGTTTGGCGTTGCGATGGAACGTTCCTTGGATGTTATCGTAACGCTGCTCGCTATTCTCAAGTCAGGCGCAGCTTATGTGCCGCTTGATATAGACTACCCATCTGATAGGCTTGCGTTCATGATGAGAGACAGCGCCTTATCGCTGCTGATCACGCAAAGTAAGACACTCGCAAAGCTCCAATTCAATGCGACTGTGCCTGTCCCTATCCTTGTTCTGGATACAATCGAGCTTGAAGCCGAACAGGTGTGCAATCCCGAAATACCAGTACATGAGCACAATCTCGCTTATGTAATTTACACCTCGGGATCGACTGGGCTACCTAAAGGTGTGGCGGTTACCCATGGCCCACTTGCCATGCATTGTCAGGCAACTGCGCGCATTTATGAGATGACGCCTCGCTCCTGTGAACTGCTGTTCATGTCCTTTTCCTTCGACGGCGCGCATGAACGTTGGCTTACTGCGTTGACGGTAGGGGCGGGGCTTGCGGTACGCGATCAGGAATTATGGACCGCCGAGCAGACTTATGATGCTTTGCGTCATTACGGTATTACCAATGCTGCCTTTCCTCCCGCCTATCTTGGTCAGGTTGCGGAATGGGCTAACCCACGCAATGATCCGCCACCGGTAGAGCTCTATGTCTTTGGTGGTGAAGCAATGCCAAAAGCATCTTATGACTTGATACGCCAGACATTGCGGCCGCAAATGCTGATCAATGGCTATGGGCCCACCGAAACCGTCGTCACTCCCCTGATCTGGAAAACCGATGCCAACAACAGCTTCGAATGCGCTTATGCGCCGATTGGACGCCCAGTGGGAGAACGCGCCGTGTATGTGCTGGATGTCGATATGCAGCCGGTGCCGATGGGCATCGTGGGTGAGCTTTATATTGGCGGCTATGGACTGGCACGCGGTTATCTAGGACGAGCTGGTCTGACGGCAGAACGGTTTATCGCCGATCCTTTCGACCAAAAAGGCGGCCGCCTTTACCGTACGGGTGATCTGGTTAGATGGCTGGAGGATGGCAATATCGAATATATTGGCCGTGCAGATCATCAGGTCAAAATACGCGGATTTCGTATCGAGCTCGGTGAAATCGAGGCTCGTATTCGCGAAGCAGTTGGTGTTGCAGAAGCAGCTGTGACGGTTCACCCGGCAGCAAGTGGCGCTCAGTTGGTAGCTTACATCGTTCCAGCCAAACAAGATGTGACCAAACAATCATCACAACATTTGATCGCGCAACTCAGACAGTCGCTTGGCGAGCGATTACCTGAATATATGTTGCCTGCCCATTTTATAACACTGACTAACTTGCCGCGCTTACCGAGCGGCAAGCTTGATCGCAAAGCATTACCAGAGCCTGATTGCTTACCAGGAGCGCACTATCAAGCGCCTTCTACACTGGAAGCCAGATTGATCGCAAACATATGGCAGGAAGTTCTAGGCGTTGAACGTGTCGGGGAAACGGACAATTTCTTTGCGCTCGGCGGAGATTCTCTATCCAGCCTGAAGGTCATGGCACGCATGCGCAGCCTGACCGATGTGAAGTTGGATTTCAAACTGAGGGATTTAATACAACGTCCAACCATCGTGGGTTTACTTGGTCTGGATAAACGATCGCAACCCAATCAGGGATTATTGATGCTCAACCAGGCGGCTGACGATGGCAGAACTCAACCGTTGTTCTGCCTGCACGCGGGTCTGGGCACGGTATTTGATTACCAGCCACTTGCCCGGCGCCTGCAAGGGCTGCGAACGGTCTATGGTTTACCTTGCCGTATGCTTGCCGATTCTGCCCACCGAGACACCTCTTTAAATCAGATGGCAGAAGATTATTGCCGCATGATTCGCGCTGTTCAACCAGAAGGCCCCTATCATTTGCTGGGCTGGTCATTGGGTGGGACACTGGCTGCCATGATTGCCGCGTTGCTGGAAGATGCAGGGCAGACGGTCGCGTTTCTGGGCCTGATCGATCTCTACGTTCCTGGAACGGAATCACCGCAGCAAGATGATTGGCGACAAGATTTTACTGATTTTGTTTCAGTGGCGATTCCTGGCGTGACGCCCAATGTCGCACTTCAGACAACGTTAGCCAGCCAATCTAGTCAATCTGTGGGAGCGGTGTCGAAACAGGTCATCGTTGATTTACTGGAAAGCGTACTCGCTATCCGGCAAGCTGAAAGCCGAACGAATGGGCAAACAGCTATGCAAGGTTATGCCGAGATGGGAACGGAAGAACTGGCGAATATCTTTCTTGTGGCACGTCATTTAAAAATGCTGTCGTTGCAAACCAGCGCACTGCGTCCTTTGAAATGCCAAACAACGTGTTGGTGGGCAACGACACGTGAGATGAATGATCGGCTGGTGCTTGAACAACAAATCAAACCTGCCGAGATACACTCGGTTGAGATTGAAGCAGATCATTTTGATATCGTGAGGTCTGAATCCTTATTGTTGGAAATCAGGTCTGAACTCGAACAAATCATACACGCTCCAGATACACCAGACAATCTGACCTCGGCTATGGCATAACGAGGTAATGGAATGGACGCCCACTACCCAAAACAGCATAAAAGTGCCCAAGTAATGGTGCAATAACCACTCAACCAGATAGGAGCGTCCAGTATGAAGATTACAACAATAGGTATTGATCTGGCAAAAGAAGTGTTTCAGATCCACGGTGTAGATGAGCATGGCAAGGCCGTGTTGCGTAAGCAATTACGCCGCAGCAAGATAGCTGAGTTCTTTGCTAATCTGGAGCCTTGCTTGATTGGCTTAGAAGCTTGCGGTAGTTCATACAACTGGGCGAGAAAGTTGGGTGAATTTGGGCACACCATCAAGCTCATGTCTCCTCAGTTTGTCAAACCTTATGTTAAAACTAACAAGCATGATATGGCGGATGCAGAAGCGATTCTCTGAAGCGGTGAGTCGACCCAATATGCGTTTTGTATCGATCAAGACTGTTGAGCAACAAGCCATGCTATCAGTGCATCGTGCCAGACAGGGTTTTGTTAAGGCCAGAACCGCACAGGCAAATCAGATACGCGGTCTACTCTCTGAGTTTGGTATCGTCATCCCTCAGGGTATCGAATCGATTGGCAAACGCATGCCTGATATTCTGGAAGATGCCAAAAATGGTTTGCCAGGAACAATGCGCCGATTGCTGGAAAGACTGAATGATCACCTTAAGGAACTGGATCGCCAAGTGGACGAATTAGAGTTACAAATCAAGCTTTGGCACAAAGAGAGCGAGGCCAGCCAAAGATTGGAAGCCATTCCTGGTGTTGGCCCGATTGCAGCGAGCGCCATTGTGGCATCCGTAGGAAACGCGACGGAGTTTAAGAACAGCAGACAATTAGCAGCATGGCTAGGGTTGGTGCCCAAGCAGCATGCAAGTGGAGGCAAGCAGTTATTGCTCGGTATCAGCAAACGTGGCGATACTTATCTTCGCACCCTGCTGATCCACGGAGCCAGAGCAGTCATCCGCTTTGCCGAAAAGAAGGCCGGGCCAGGAAGTTGGCTGTACAAGCTGATAGCACGGCGCAACAAGAACGTTGCTGCTGTTGCCCTCGCAAACAAGAATGACCGCATCATCTGGGCATTGCTTACCAAAAAAGCGACATTTCACCCTGATCACACTATGGCATCGACTGCTGTAGCTCGCTGATCGCGACGGTTGAATAGAGGCATATTGGTAATGTTGCATTAAAAACGTGTTTAAGGAGAAAGATTACCACCGATTGCACAGGCAATCATGACATGATGGCGAGACTGGTCAGACCGTGAGTGGCTAAACCTGAACAACACACAGTGCATCGAGCACGTTGAGGTGATAAGGCGCTACTCAGCAAATTCCATCAGGGGCAGAGGCAATGCGCTTCATACAAAGCCCGGATGTATGGCAGCAATCTTTACCTGCTCAAAATCATTAGCTGAAAGCTTGGCAAAAAGTGGGCGTCCATGTATGTGTTGTCAAATATGGAGTCCATATAATTAAGTAGCGAGTAGATTTGCATAGTATCGCTGTGTAAATTCTGCTGGCGATAGGTAGTCCAATTTTTCCTGTTTGCGCTGCCGGTTATAAAAGATCTCGATATATTCGGTAATCTCCTGTTTTGCTTGTGGTCGTGTTTTAAATTTTCGATGATGTACCAATTCGTTTTTAAGAATTCCCCAGAAGCTTTCCATAGGAGCATTATCCCAGCAATCGCCTTTGCCACTCATAGAAGAGACTATGTCCAGTTGTTTCAATCTGTCCTGGTAATCATGCGCACAATATTGGCTACCACGATCCGAGTGAAGAACTAATCCCTTTTCCGGCAGTTTTCTATCAGTTGTGCGAAACAAAGCCTGTATAATCAAATCAGATCCGTCGTCATCCTCTCATTCATGGCATAGCCTATTAATTCGCCATTAAATAGCTCTTTTATGCCAGCCAGGTACAGCCAGCCTTCGTCTGTAGGAAGTAGAGTAAGAAGCAGGGCGTAGTCGAACTATCTCCCTGCTTCTCCTCACCGAACCGTACGTGCACCTCTCAGTGCATACGGCTCTTCATTCAAGTATGGCTCTAGCCATAGCAATATCTCAGAAGACGGTCAAACTTGCGTTCTTTATCTTCTGAAGACTATCTTGCCAGCTTGCACTGCATTTCACTGATTATCAAAGGTCTTCACCTCTTTACGGGCAGTTATTCTGCCAAACAAGCTACTTAAACTGTTCCCCTTCGCCAGGTAGCAGGCTCTCCCTGCCTCAGACTACTATGGGAACTCCGCCAGTTTATCGTTCATCGGGGCCACATTCCCTTGCCATTACGATAAACCTTCCCCATTCCACATGCCGGACTCAAACGTATTGGTGAGGCTGCCGATCGCAGTCTTTACCCTTGCTTGCTGCAAGTCGATACAAATGTAACGGTCTGGCTATGTTCTCTCCGTTACACCCTGCGTGCTGCCATTTGTGTGCAGTCGCATTTGGGAACGAGCCCCTACATATGGTTCGTTCCAATTTGTATACCACCTGTTAAGCCGTGTAGGTGGTGGTGACATTTCAACCCACAGACGCGGTTTAATCGGTTCGTGTTCCTCCACCTTCCAATACTCAGCCTGGAGACGCATCTTGGCTTAACGACTTCGCCTCGCGCCTTCTCATAGCAGAAGACGGGTATTCCATTCATTACAGTATGATTAAAATACATTCCAAACATGCTCAAGCTTCGTCAACGTCATCAATAACGCCTTCGAAGGATGGGCGCACTATAGATGATATCGCTGACCCACGCTTTGCCAGGTGCGCTAACAGCAAACTCTCGTTTCAAAATATTAGGAGCGAACGGTAAATGATGTTTAGAATCGGTCGTGACCTTGAATTTACGCTTTTGCTTACAACGCAAATTTAGCTTCTTGCGAAGCGCTCGAACACGGTATGCTGTAATTTGGCCCCCTGATCTACCAGCTCACTATGCAAGCGTTTCACGCCGTAGGTCTCGCGGGTGCGTTGGTGTGCTGCCAGTATTTCTATTACCAGCCGTGCATTTTTCTGTTCACGCTCACAAGGTGGGCGAGTATTCCAGGCATGAAAACCACTCTCTGAAACATCGAGTACACGGCACATATAGCAGATCCCATATAAAATGATTTAAATTTCATAAGCGGCAAAGAGCTGCTCGATGGAACAACCTTCCTTTTTTCTGATGGCTTTGGCCTGAGCCCATTTGGGTTCAATGTCATTTAAGTCAGGGGAATAAGGCGGCAGGTATTCAAGTGTATGCCCGGCATTGGCAATGGCGGTTTGGATATCCTGCCGTTTATGAAAGGTTGCGTTGTCCATGACAATCACGCAAGCGGGCAGAAGTTTAGGCAAAAGGTCCTGTGTTATCCACGCATAGAAAATGTCAGCGGTGATATTGGCGATGAACAGACTTATGGTCAGCAGCGTCTTTCCGATGAGAGCGCCAATCACATTGGTTCGACCTCGTGCATGCCAGTCTTTTACGCCATGGACGCGCTCACCCACTGGCGCATAGCCATGCGTGCGTGGCATGTCGTGCGCAAAGCCGCTTTCATCAAGGTAGACGATAACGCGGCCTGCTCGCTCATAGTCTTCAATTTTTTGCTGGAAGATACGCCGCTCTTTTTCGCTGGCTTTGGGGTGACACAGGCTTTTTTTTATAAGTCACGCCCAGACGCTTTAAAGCATGGTTAATGCCTTGCTTGCTGACACCCAACCGTTTGGCGCGCTCGTACTGATACGCGTCCGGATAATTCTTGATGTCCTGCGCCAACATTTCCATGTTGATCTTGGTGGCAGGTTTGTTGCGGGTGGTCTTGGGATCGGGAGTTTTGATCCAACGCATCACGCTGGCGACCCCTACACCAAAACGCTTGGCCACTTGCGCCATTGAGAGGTTCTCCTTCTCACGAACGGATAATACTTTACGGCGAAATAATATCGGATAGGTCATCTGTAAATTATAATCAATTTATAGGGGACATGCTATAAGTGCAACCGGATATTGCTGTCGCAGCGTATCAATCATGCCGTATCTCACCGCGACTCCTTCGCGAAATAGGCCGCACACTTTTTTATGAAATCTCTCTCCATCTTCACTTCTGCCAGCTCACGTTTGATCCTGGATAACTCCAGTTCAAGCTCAGTCAGTAAGTTCTGCTTTTTACCTACAGTTATGAGCTCGCCTTGCCGGTCAGCATAAACCCAGTTCTTTAACGTTCCTTTAGGTAAAGATAATCGTTCTGCTGCTTCAACCAGAGTTAATCCACTTTCTTTAAAAAAACTTGACCGATTGCTCGCGAAATTCCTGGCTATATCGTGTTCGGGGTAATTGTTCCATCTATATCCTCCATTTCATGTCTATATTTTATGAAACTTTGGACTCCATAAAACTCAGCATACCTCATAGGCATTCTGGAATATTTCAGCGTAGTTTTTCTCAATATAGTCCACTTCACCAGCCGTAAGAGCAGCAAATTCTTTTTCTTTTGCCCGTTTTGATAAATGCCCGTTATTTTGTTTCAAAAAGTTGAACAGTAGATCAATCATAGAATCGGGCATTTCAATGAAAGATTCCACGCGCGTTTTAAAAAGGTCACAGCGTTTAAGAAAATCTGCTTCCCGTGGCAAATCGAAATCAATTGTTTTTTCAACACAGGCATAGAGGAATTCCACATGCGGCGTAGCATCGAAATAACGGTAAAAATCCCCTGTGTCGTTCAGAACATGTGCGTTCATCTTTTTCGTAGGTTCCCACTCAATGAAGGAAAGTAATCGTTTTGAATAACTTTCCAGAACTAAGCGATATTCATCAATTCGCTCTAAAATGCTTGCTGACACTGGGAATATAACTCCCGCCGGGTTAAAACCGCGTTGCGCCAGAACATGATGAATTAAATAACGGTGAAGCCGCCCATTCCCATCCTCAAACGGATGAATATAAACAAAACCGAAAGCAAGAATGGCAGCGGCTATAACAGCATCCAATTCTCCAGCATAATAGCGGTCAAAATCAATCATACCCCGCATGAGGTCAGGAAGGTCTTCTGGCCGGGCACTGATATGCTCCGGCAGAGGCAAGCGCGTTCCGAACTCATGCTCACCAACAAATCCGCCCTCTGTTCTAAGGCCCATTGTAATAAATCTGCTATCACCAATAACTATACGTTGAAGGCGCAGTAATTCATCCAGATCGAGAGGCCTTCGTCCTGCTTCACCTATAGCCCGCCCCCATCTTTGGATTCGGTTTTGTGGCGGCGCTTCCCCTTCAATCGCGTAGCTGGATTTAGAATCTTTGAGCAGCAGGAAAGCTACTGTTCGAGCCAGGATATCGGCAGAAATTCTGCCTACGACTTCCTGTGCCCGCTCAGCAAGATTGCTGGCCACGTACTGTTCGATTGTTTTCGTGCGAAAAACCAGCGGGCAGAAAGCCCGTGTACCTGGCAAGTTATTACGTACCCTGTGCCGTGTAGATGTAATGCCATGAATTGCCCATTGCTGCTTCGAATCGACAATATCGATGTATGAGCCGGTTTTAGCATCAGGCAAATCCAGCTCCCGACCCAGAAGCCATTCATATAAAAACCAGAGACGCCGGGTGTAACTGCTGGTAGGCTTTGTTTTGATGATATGCTCAATTTCTTCCGGAGTAACGGCTTCAAAAAGCCGTTTCAAAACAGCCAGGTCGAGCCCTTCATATTTCAGGGCAAAAACGAGATGTCCTTCGATGGAAGCCTCAGGCATGTGGCGAGGCGTATAAATATACCAATCATCTTCTTCATAAATTTTATGACGTGCACCTATGGCAGACAATTTGTGCGGCAAAGGTACGGCCAAATCGTAAGCATTGATCAGAGCAGAATATCCAGCAAGAATCGCCTTTTCAGGCAAGCGTCTTTCCTGAAAAATACTCACTTCTTCTGAAAATCGATTATTTTTTTTGTTTTTCATGAAAAACAGTTGCTCTTTGTGATTTTATGCTTGCCAGTGTAACAGTATCATGAAAAACGATCACAGCCCATGAAAAATAATTTATTATAAGGATTTTCATGAAAATTAATTACTCTTTATGTTCTGATGCGACCTGCATAAATTCAGCCAGTAATTTATTACTCAGCTTTATGAGCAGATAGCTTTCAACTTCGTAAATATCTTCATGACGCTGGCTGTAAACGGGAAAGATTTTTTTGATGCAGCTTCCATAATATTCGGGATGATCAATCTTACATTGCCTGCAATCCGCGGCACATGTGGGAATTCACCTTTTTCGACTGGCTTGTAAATATCCTTTGAACTCTAAGCAAGGATTTGGCTAATGCAAAGTCGCAAACAACAATGATGGTGCTTTTCGACCCTAGAAAAAACAGCAGCCTCGCCATGATTAAAACACCGATTACAGGCCAGGCATTTCCTTCCTCGGCTCATTACATCGTCATGAAAGGCTTTGTTCCTGAGTGCACCTTCTGCAAATAAAGCAGGAGATGCCACAGTGGGAGAGGATTAAAGCGCGATTGGATGGCATGGCCATGCGATATTTTGTGTAACAAACCGATAAATTCAGTATTTTGTTTTGATATGCTGTTTACACTGGTAACGCACACAGGAAACCATAGGGTGCTGGTAGTAGTGTAATATGAACTTGTTTGGATTAAACGAGTTTAGAAAATCGGGAAACTAGTTTTTGTCAATTAAGGTATTGAGGTTATAATTTTTGTGCCTTTCTACGGGTACCTAAGGAGGTGGACATACATTTACGAAGTGAAACCCCACAAACATACCCTCTGCGCAATTTTCCAAATGTAGCTTCCTGATTGAACGGTTGAACTACGATTTCTATCATGCTTCAATGACTCTTGATTACGCTACCTTTGATTTGCTGCGTCAGAACCATCCGGCCTGGCGTTTACTGCGCTCCGATCACGCACCATTGGTGGCGAGCTTTTTACAGCGCGTCTTCATCGTGCCCAATGTGCGCGTGATGGCGCAAGCGGATTTGTCGGAGGCGCTGGAAGATGAGTTGTTTGCTCTGCGCGAACGATTAGGAGCAGACGCATTTCCCAAGGCTGCACTGGAGTACCTCAATGACTGGGCCAGTACTGAGAAAGGCTGGTTGCGCAAATTCTACACCAGTGGGTCGGATGAGCCACATTTCGATCTGACCCCAGCCAGTGAAAAAGCCATTGCTTGGTTAGCCACGCTGATCGAGCGCAGTTTTGTCGGCACGGAATCGCGCCTGCTTACCTTGTTTGAGTTACTTAAACAAATGAGTGAAGGCAGCGAAACCGATCCGCAGGCACGTATTGCCGAATTAAACAAACGCCGTGATGAGATCGATGCCGAGATTGCGCGCGTGCAAGCTGGCGACATTTCGCTGTTGGACAATACCGCGCTAAAAGAGCGCTTTCAACAATTCACGCAATTGGCACGAGAGTTGCTCGCCGATTTCCGCGAAGTGGAGCACAATTTTCGCAGTTTAGATCGACGCGTGCGCGAACGCATTGCGCTATGGGAAGGCGCCAAAGGCGCTTTATTAGAAGAAATCATGGGTGAACGCGATGCCATTGCCGATTCGGATCAGGGGCGCAGTTTTCGTGCTTTCTGGGATTTTCTGATGTCAAGCAGTCGTCAGGAGGAACTTACGGCTTTGCTCGAACGCGTTTTATCCTTGCCACCGGTCACTGAACTCAAACCAGACGTCCGCACTCGCCGGATACATTATGACTGGCTGGAAGCAGGGGAGCACACGCAGCGTACAGTCGCCCAACTCTCGCAACAGTTGCGGCGCTTTCTGGATGATCAAGCTTGGCTGGAAAACCGTCGCATCATGGATATCTTACACGGACTGGAAGTCAAGGCGCTGGCACTGCGGGAATCACCTCCGCCAGGTGAGATAATGGACATTATCGACATGGCTGCTACCATCGAGCTACCAATGGAACGGCCGTTGTACACAGTCAGTGCCAAAACGGCTATCGCAGAGATCGAACTGCAAGCAGGCGATATTGAAGAAAGTGAGGCAGGGTCAATGCAAGCGTTGTACTCACAAGTGCTGATCGACAAAGGACGGTTGACGCGACATATCCGCCATGCTTTACAGGATCGCTCCCAAATCACGTTAGGCAAGCTGTGCGAGCTGCAGCCACTCCAGCATGGACTGGCGGAACTGGTAGCTTACCTGGAACTTGCCAGCAATTCCTTCAAGACCGTGGTGGATGAAGAAGTGACCGAAACGATCGTTTGGCCAGGCACCGACACGGCAGGTGAAGAAAAGATCAAGCAAGCGCGTGTGCCGCGCGTAATTTTTGTAAAATAGCCATGACAGAACCAACCATTGAAAATACCACAACTGACTATGACTTGTCAGCACTGGTCATTCCGTTACTCAAAGGCGTGATTTATCAGGAAAATGATGCCATTCTGTGGCATGCCCTGTTACAACTCCAAGCACGCGTGCGAGACTATGTGGGCGTGCTGGGGTTGGAATTGGTGCTGGATGAAGCCGAGGGTTACGCCTTTCTGCGTGCGCGTAAAGAAGAACCGGATGATGACGCAGCTCCCAAGCTGCCACGGCTGATCGCCAGAAGACCGTTGTCGTTTCCGGTAAGTTTATTGCTGGCACTATTGCGCAAGAAGCTGGCTGAATTCGATGCGGGTGGCAGCGATACGCGATTGATGCTCAACCGTGAGGAGATCGTCGAGCTGATGCGAGTATTCCTGCCTGAAAGGAGCAATGAGGCGCGCTTAATCGATCAGATTGAAACGTATATCAACAAGATCGTGGAACTGGGATTCCTGCGCCGGCTAAAACCGGTTACTGCATCTCCTGGCAAACAAGCCGTAGTGTTCGAAGTAAAGCGCATCCTCAAGGCGTTTGTCGATGCTCAATGGTTGGCAAATCTCGATGCACGGCTAGCAGACTACCAGGCATATCTTGCAAATGAACATGGAGAAAGTAGCGATGGCTGAACGACAACCCCTGGAATTTGATTTTGTGGCCGATGATACTCTATCGGGCTTCCGTTTGCAGCGTCTGGAAGTATTCAACTGGGGGACCTTCGATAGTCGCGTGTGGAACTTGCAACTCAATGGCAAAAACAGTCTGCTGACTGGCGATATCGGTTCGGGCAAATCCACCCTGGTCGACGCAATCACGACCCTGCTGGTTCCTGCGCATCGCATCGCTTACAACAAGGCAGCCGGTGCTGACAACAAGGAGCGCACATTGCGTTCCTATGTACTTGGGCATTACAAATCCGAGCGCAGTGAGATGGGGGTGAGTGCCAAACCGGTGGCACTACGCGATGCCAGCAACTATTCAGTGATTCTGGGGGTATTTCATAATGTGGGCTACGACCAGACGATCACGCTGGCGCAAGTATTTTGGATGAAGGATGGGCAAGGGCAACCTGCACGCTTTTATGTCTGCGCGGAACATGCCTTATCGATCATCACCGATTTTTCCCAGTTTGGCTCCGATATTGCGCAGTTGCGCAAAAAACTGCGCGCTGGAAACGAGAACCGGGATGTCGAACTATTTGAAAGCTTTCCACCCTACGGCGCTTGGTTTCGCCGCCGCTTTGGCATCGAAAACGAACAGGCGCTAGAGCTGTTTCATCAAACAGTATCGATGAAATCGATAGGTAATCTGACCGATTTCGTCCGCAACCACATGCTGGAACCTTTCGACGTTGCGCCACGCATCACGGCGCTACTTTCTCACTTCGATGACCTCAGTCGCGCCCATGAAGCTGTGCTGAAAGCGAAACGCCAAGTGGAATTGCTCACCCCACTGATCGCCAACTGTGAACAGCATGCCGCATTGCGTGCACAGATTGAAGAACGCCGTGCCTGTCGCGAGGCGCTTAAACCCTATTTTGCCAGCCTTAAGCTCGACTTGTTGGAAAACCGACTTGCAGCCTTAGCCATTGAATGGATGAATCAGGATGCCCTGGTCAAACGTAGTGAAGCACGTCGTGATACTCAGCGCGCAGAAGTGGATGAACTCAACCGCAGCATTGCTGATAACGGCGGCGAGCGCCTGGAACGGTTGGCCCTTGAGATCCATCAAAAAGAGCAGGAACGCCAGCTGCGGGAGCGCAAAGCGCAGCGTTATGCCGAACTGGTGCGTACGATTGATGATATGCCTGCTGAGAATGAGGTCGATTTTCTTGCTCAACGACAACGCTTGGCGGCGCTGGCGGAAACAGCACAAACACGCGATGTCCAGCTGCAAAATGATTTGACCGAGTATGGCGTCAGCTTGCGCCAAAGCAAGCAGGAACATGATGCTCTGACTGCCGAAATCATCAGCTTAAAAGCAAGGCGCAGCAATG